>JAUIJH010000048.1 GCA_030431335.1 Alphaproteobacteria bacterium | reverse complement strand
GAGACGGCCGAGAACGTGGCCGAGGACTTCGCCATTTCCCGCGCGGATCAGGATGCCTTTGCCCTGCGCTCGCAGACCCGCGCGCGCGGCGGCCCGTCCCGCGCGGCGATGGCGCGGGACGGGCCGCCTCGCGGGGGCACGCTCACCGCCCGCGGGCCGCGCGGGGCGCGGGTGTCAGACGGCGGGGCTCACGGTGGCGAGGGGTCCGGCGGCGGAGCGGTAGACGGCATCGACCAGCGCATAGGTCTTGAGGTTGTCGTGGCCGCTGGTGGCCGGTTCGCGGCCGCTGGCGAGGCATTCGGCGAAATGGGCCTCGGTGGCGCGCACGCTCTCCTGCACCACGTGCCAGGGCCGCGCGGCCCAGGGCAGGACGGGCGCGTCGACGTCGCTCACCACCGTCTCGCCGCCGCGGGCGTGGACGGTGAGGCGATAGTCGGCGTCCAGCACGATGGAGCCGGCGCTGCCGTCGATCTCCACCAGCGTCTGCGGAAACAACTCCTTGGCGCGGTATGACGTGTAGCTGCAATCGACCACGCTCATGACGCCGCCCTCGTGCTGCATCAGCGCCGTCGCCGCGTCCTCGCCGCGGATGTCGGGATTGACGCGGCAGGTGCTGGCGGTGAGGCGCGAGACCTCGCCGAACAGGAAACGCGCCACGTCCAGCACATGAATGCCGAGATCGGCGACGATGAAGCGCTCCTCGGTGGCCAGATAGGGCTGGCCGGAGAAGATGTCGTAGCCGGAGCGAAAGCTGACGCGGCCGAAGAAGGGCTCGCCGATGACCCCCTCCTCGAGCGCCGCCTTGACCGCCCGCAGCGGGCGCTGGAAGCGAAAATTCTCGTGCACCATAAAGGTGACGCCGGCCGCGTCGCAGGCGGCGACCATGGCTTTCGCGTCCGCCAGCGTGAGCGCGACGGGCTTCTGGCAGATCACCGCCACGCCCGCCGCGGCGACCTTTTCGACCAGCAGCCGGTGAGTGGCCGGCCCCGTCGCGACGTCGACGAAGTCGAGTTTTTCGTCGGCCAGCATCGCGTCGATGTCGCGGTAGGTGGCGGGAACGGCGAACTTCGCCGCCGCGCCCGTGAGGCGGACCGTATCGGTATCGCACAAGGCGACGATCTCGACCCCCGGCACCTCGCGCCAGGCGTTAAGGTGGTTGTCGGCAAAGAACCCGCAACCGACCACGGCTCCCTTCAACATGGCGTTCTCCCGTCATCTGGTTTTGGGCGGCAGTGGTGCCGCCGTTTCTGCGTCCGATGCCCCGTCAAGTTGTAAACTGGTATGATGACGAGATAACAATGAGTGCGACTCGCCTTTTTTCTGCCGCCTTGTCGGGTTTGCACGCACCGTGCATCTTAGCAAACCGAGCGCACTGGCGCTCCGGCATGAAACGCCAAAGCCCCACCGAGGAGCAGCACCCCATGAGACCTGCCATCCGCGCTGCGATGATAGCGGCCTGCGCCACGATCCTGTCGGCGAGCGCCGCGCTCGCCCAGACCGAGCTGACCTATTCGTCCTGGATCCCGTGGACGCACCCGGTCAACACCAACATCTACATCCCCTGGATGGAGGCCATCGAGAAGGATTCGGGCGGCCGGATCACCTTCAAGCGCCTGCCGAAGGCGGTGGCGGCGCCCAACGCCCACTTCGACGCCATCCGCACCGGACAGGCCGACGTGGGCTTCTCGGTGCACGGCTACGGCCGCAAGCAGTTCGCGCCGTACCTGTTCGCCGAGCTGCCCTTCCTCGGCGAGAGCGCCGAGGACACCTCGGTGGCGCTGCAGCGCACCCACGACAAGTTCCTGGCCGACAAGGGGCTCTACAAGGGCGTGCACCTGATCGGCATGAACATGCATGGGCCCGGCGAAGTCCACCACACCAAGAAGAACATCTTGAAGCCTGAGGACATGGAAGGCCAGAAGATGCGCACCGGCGGCGTGATCCCCGATGCCATCACCCAGGCCTGGGGCGGCGTTTCCATCAACCAGCCGTCGTCCAAATCGTACGAGATCCTGTCCACCGGCATCGCCGACGGCATCATGTTCCCGTTCGAGAGCGTGACGAGCTTCAACCTCACCGACATCGTGCCGTTCTCCACCACGGTGCCGGGCGGCTGGTACTCGTCGAGCCACTATCTGCTGATGAACCAGCGCGTCTACGATTCGCTGGCGCCGGAAGACAAGGCCGTGGTCGACAAATGGTCGGGCGAGGCGTTCGCCAAGCTGGCCGGCCAGGGCTGGGACCGCATCAACGACAAGGGCCGCGAGGATCTCGTCGCCAACGGCAACACCATCATCGGCGGCTCGCCGGAGCTGGTGGCGGCGCTGGAGGAGCTGAACGAGGGCTTCCTGGAGGAGTACTACGCCTCGGCCAAGGAAGCCGGCGTCGACGGCGCGGAGATGTACAAGTACTTCAAGGACCAGGTGTCCGAGCTCGAATCGACCCATTGATTCGGCATCGACTCCCGTGAGCGATCCGTTCCTCCACGAGCCCGCGACACGCGTTCGCGGGCTCGACACCATCGCCAGTGCCTTTTCGCTGATCGCCGGCATCATCTTGCTGGGCATGATGGCGATCACCTTCGCCGACGTGATCGGGCGCTACGTGTTTCTCGCACCGCTGCCGGCCGCCTACGAGATCATCTCCCTGATGATGCCGGCCGTCATCTTCTGCGCCATGCCGCTGACGGTGCTGCGCCAGGGCCACGTCACCATCGACCTCCTGGACGGCGTCACGCCGTCGCGCATCGTCCCGGCGCGCGACATCCTGGTGCACCTGTGCAGCGCGGCGGCGCTGGTGCTGGTCACATGGCGCCTTGCCGTGCGCGCCGGCGACCAGTTCGAATACGAGGACGTGTCGGACCAGCTCTGGCTGCCGCTGTGGCCGTTCAGCACCGCGATGGCGATCCTTTGCGCCCTGGCCGCGCTATGTGCCGTCGCCCTTCTCGTCCTTAGCGTCCGCGCACTCTTCAGGCCCTCATGACCGTCGCCCTCATCGGCCTCGCGGCCCTCCTCTTCCTGTCCTTCCTGCGCATCCCGATCGCCTTCGTGATGATCCTGGTCGGCTTTGCCGGCATGGCATGGGCGAACAACCCGATCGCGGCGCTCTACAGCGTCGGCCAGACTGCCTTCGATGCGGCCATCAACTACGAGCTGTCGGTGGTGCCGCTGTTCGTGCTGATGGGCAATTTCGTCGCCCGCGCGGGGCTCGCCTCGGAGCTCTACAACGCCTCCAACGCCTTCCTGGGCCACCGCAAGGGGGGGCTCGCGATGGCGACCATCGTGGCGTGCGGCGGCTTCAGCGCCATCTGCGGCTCCTCGCTCGCCACGGCGGCCACCATGTCGAAGGTGGCGATGCCCTCGATGCGCCGCTTCGGCTATTCGGACCGGCTCGCGACGGGGGCCATCGCGGCCGGCGGCACGCTCGGCATCCTCATCCCGCCCTCGGTGATCCTGGTGCTCTACGGGATCATGACGCAGCAGAGCATCGGCAAACTGTTCGCCGCCGGCATCGTGCCGGGGCTGATCGGCATCTGCTTCTACATGGGGGCGGTGCGCTTCGTGACATGGCGCAACCCGGAGGCGGGGCCGGCGGGCGTGCGCCAGACGTGGCCGGAGCGGATGAAGACGCTGTCGTCCGTGTGGGGCGTGATCGTGCTGTTCGCGCTGGTGATGGGCGGCATCTATGGCGGCGTGTTCACCCCGACCGAGGCGGCCGGCGTCGGCGCCGGCGGCGCATTCGCCTTCGCACTGCTGCGCGGGGTCCTGACGTGGCGGGTGCTCTACGAGGTGATCGAGGAGAGCGTCGCCACCACGGCGATGCTGTTCACGGTGCTGATCGGCGCGCTGCTGATGGCCAACTTCATCAACCTCACAGATTTCCCGCAGGAGTTGCTCGCCCTCGCCAGCCGCTTCCAGGACACGCCCTGGCTCGTCATCGTGGCGCTGATCGTCATCTACGTGCTGCTCGGGTGCGTGTTCGAGAGCCTGTCGATGATCCTCCTGACCGTGCCGATCTTCTATCCGATGGTGGTGAGCCTCGGCTACGATCCGATCTGGTTCGGCATCGTGGTGGTGGTCGTCACCGAGATCAGCCTGATCACGCCGCCGGTGGGGCTCAACGTGTTCGTCCTGCGCGGCGTGCTGCCGGATGTGAAGACCGGCACCATCTTCCGCGGCGTGACGCCGTTCTGGGTGGCGGACATCGTGCGCCTCGCCCTCTTGGTGTCGGTGCCCTGGCTGTCGCTGTTCCTCGCCGGCTACGTGAAGTGAGCGCCCCGGACGTCCGGGCTCTCCCGAAACGCCCGAAGGTCGAGCTTGCCGGTGCCGGCAAGCTCGAAAGCGCTTTGTTCGCGGTCGCGCTGTCCGAGTCGCTTGCCGGTGCCGGCAAGCTTAAAAGCGCTTTTCAGGTGAGCGAGAAGGCGACCGGGCCGAGCTCGCCCATCACCACTTCCACTTCGCGCGCGCCTTCCGGCAGCGGCTTCAGCGGAATGTGGGTGCCGCACATCACCACCATGCCCGGCGCGAGCGACAGCTTGCGCGGCGCGAGGTGATTGATCAGCCACATCACCGCCTCGAACGGATCCTGCGGCGCGGTGCCCACCGTCTCGTCGGTGATCTCGCCGTTGACGGCGATGCTGACGGCCAGGTCGGGCAGCGACAGGTGCTCGGGCTTGATCGAGCCCGCGCCGAGCACGATGCCGGCGTTGAACACGTTGAGGCCGATGCCCTGGGCGAGCTTCATCTTGGGCAGCGACGCGCCGCGCTGGTCGACCAGCTCGATGGCCGGGCGGAACACCTCGATGGCGCCCATCACGGTCTCGCGTGTCACGTTGCCCTGGGTGTCGCGGATGCCGGGGCCGATGATGGCGGCAAGCTCCGGCTCCACGCACAGCCCATGGAAGAGCGTGCCCGGCAGCGCGACGCCGCTCTGGTAGATCTCATCGCCGAAGAGGCGCGCGGAGACCGGCTCGTTCACCTTGAAATGGGCCATCTGCGCGGCGCCGTTGACGGCGAGCTTGAAGCCGGCGATGCCGCCCTTCTCGTCCGCGACGGCGGCGGCGTAGGCATCCTGGTAGCGGTAGGCGGCATCGAAGGTCGGCGGCGCCTCGGGCAGATCGGGCAACGTGAACAGGCGCACTTCGCGGCGCTCCGCTGCGGTTACGGCAACAGCGCGTTCGTCGACTTCGGTCATCGTCATGGGGCCTTTCGCAAGCGTCCGGTTCCGGACTATCGAGATGAGTTGATATCGGAAGGGCCTGAAAGACGCCATGGATAGCTCGCAACGCGCCACCCCGCCGCGCCGGTCGGAAATCACCACGCGCGGCCTCGACCGGGCGCCGCACCGTGCCTTCATGCGCGGCCAGGGGCTCGACGACACCGCGATGGCGCGCCCGATGGTGGGCGTCGTCACCACCACCGGCGACACCTCCCCCTGCAACGCCAACCTGGGCGAGCAGGCGGCGCATGCGGCGCGCGGCATCGCCGAGGCGGGCGGCACGCCGCGCAACTTCACCACCATCTCCGTCTCCGACGGGCTGTCGATGAACCACCAGGGGATGAAATCCTCGCTGATCTCGCGCGAGGTGATCGCCGATTCCATCGAGCTCGTGATGCGCGGCCACGCCTATGACGCCCTGGTGGGCTACGGCGGCTGCGACAAGAACTTGCCCGCGATGCTGATGGCGATGGTGCGGCTCAACGCGCCGTCGGTGTTCGTGTTCGGCGGCTCGACGCTGCCGGCCGTGTTCGAGGGGCGCACCGTGTCCGTGATCGACACCTACGAGGGCGCCGGCGCGGTGATGACGGGCGCCAAATCGCGCGAGTGGCTCGACAGGCTGGAGCGGGCGGCGATGCCCACCGTGGGCGCCTGCCCCGGCCAGTTCACCGCCAACACCATGGGCATGGTGGCCGAGATCCTGGGCCTGTCGCCGCTCGGCAGCGCGCTGATCCCGGCCGTCTATGCCGAGCGGGAGGCGCTGGGGCGGCAGGCGGGACGGCTGGTGATGGAGATCCTCGCGCGCGGCGGGCCGCTGCCGCGCGACCTCGTCACCCGCAAGAGCCTGGAAAACGCCTGCGCCATCGTGGCGGCGACGGGCGGGTCCACCAACGGCGGCATGCACATCTGCGCCATCGCCCACGAGGCGGGCATCCCCTTCACCATGGACGACGTGGGCGCCGTGTTCGAGCGCACGCCGCTGATCGGCAATTTGAAGCCCGGCGGCGCGTTCTATGCGCTCGACGTGCACCGGCTCGGCGGCGTGCCGATGATCGCCAAGGCGCTGATCGCCTCCGGCCACCTGCACGGCGACACGCTCACCCTCACGGGCGAGACGCTGGAGGCGGCCGTCGCCGATGCGCCCGCGCCCGACGGGGAGGTGATCCGCCCCGTGGCCGACGCCATCGACGGCTCGGGCGGGGTGATCGTGCTCAAGGGCAACCTCGCGCCGGAGGGGGCCTTCATCAAGGTGGCGGGGCTCAAGGTGCGCGTGCACGAGGGCCCGGCGCGCGTGTTCGACAGCGAGGAGGCGGCGATGGCCGCAATCCGCGCCCGCGCCTACGGCGAGGGCGACGTGCTCATCATCCGCAACGAGGGGCCGAAGGGAGGCCCGGGCATGCGCGAGATGCTAGGCCCGACGGCGGTGATCTACGGCCAGGGTATGGGCGAGAAGGTGGCGCTCGTCACCGACGGGCGCTTTTCGGGCGCCACGCGCGGCATCTGCATCGGCTACCTGTCACCGGAAGCGGCCGGGGGCGGCCCCCTCGCCCTGGTGCGCGACGGCGACCGGGTGCGCATCGACACCGGCGAGGCGCGCCGCATCGACCTTCTGATCGCGGACGGCGAATGGCAGGCGCGCCGCGAGGCGCTGGCCAAGGCGCCGCCGCGGCGGCTGGCGGGCGTGTTCGAGAAATATGCGCGCGACGTGAAGAGTGCCTATTATGGCGCCGTCACCCATTCGGGCGCGGTGGAATGGCCGATGGACGAGGTGCCCGATGCCTGAGATGCGGCTCGGTTTTTGCGGCCTGGGGCTGATGGGGCTGCCGATGGCGCAGCGCCTGCTGGCGGCCGGCTACCCGCTCACGGTGTGGAACCGCTCGCCCCACAAGGCGGACCCGGTGGTGGCAGAGGGCGCCGCGCGCGCCGGCACGCCCGCCGAACTCGCCGCCGCCAGCGACGTGGTGATGGCCTGCCTCACCAACGCCGACGCGGTGGAAGAGGTGCTGTTCGGCGAAGACGGCATCGCCTCGGTCACCGGCCCCACAACCTATGTCGATTTCTCCTCGATGGACCCGCACCTGACGCGCGCCTTCGCCGAGCGCCTCGCGGCGGCCAACGGGATGGCCTTCGTCGACGCGCCGGTGTCGGGCGGAACGCCGGCGGCGAAGGCGGGGACGCTCACCATCATGGCCGGCGGGGCGGAGGCGGACATTGCCCGCGTGGCGCCGCTGATGGAGCCGCTGGCGCAGCGCTTCACCCACATGGGGCCGGTGGGCAGCGGGCAGATGACCAAGCTCGTCAACCAGATCATCGCCGGCTCGACCATGGCCGTGGTGGCCGAGGCGGTGGCCTTCGCGCGCCACCACGGCGTCGATGCGGGGCGCCTCACGGAGGCGCTCGCCGGGGGGTTTGCCGACTCCAAGCCGTTCCAGCTCCTCGCCCCGCGCATGGCCGCCGAAGCGTTCGCCGACCCGCTCGGCACGGTCGCCATGATGCTGAAAGACCTCGACACCGTCGTTTCCGTCGCCCAGTCTGACGCGGCGCTGCCGATGACGCGAACCGCCCGCGCCCTGATGCGCGAAGCGGCCGAGGACGGCCACGCGCAAGCCGACATCTCGACCATCGTCCTGCCGCTGATGCGCAGGCGTTGAGGGAGGCGAAACAAAAATGGCCACCGTGATCGGAATGATCGTCCCGCCCGCGTCCGGCGAGGTGCCGCCCGAGCCGCCGATCCTGTACCCGATGCTGAACTTCATCGCCGAGGGCCTCGCCCTGCCGCGCCTGACACCGAAGGGCTACGACACGGTGATCGAGGACACCGCCGGCCTCGCCATCAAGCTGAAGGAGCGGGGCGCGGAGGCGATCGCGCTGATGGGCACCTCGCTCAGCTTCTATCGCGGGCCGGCCGGCAACCGCGCCGTGATCGAGGCGATGCGCGAGGCGACCGACCTGCCCGTCACGACGATGACCAATTCGGTGCTGGAGGCGCTGGACGCGTTCGGCGCCGTGAAGATCGCCGTCGCCACCGCCTACCAGGACAAGGTGAACGAGGCGCTGAGCCTCTACCTGACGCAATCGGGCTACGAGGTGCTGTCGCTGGAGGCGCTGAACCTCAATGCCGTGGAGGCGATCCTCGACGTCAAGGAGGCGGAGCTGATCGAGCTGGGCGAGCGGGCGCTGGCGGCGGCGCCCGACGCGGACGCGCTGTTCATCTCGTGCGGCGGCCTCAAGACGCTGCCCATCGTGCCGGCGCTGGAGGACAAGTTCGACCTGCCGGTCATCACCAGCGCCACCGCCGGCGCGTGGGGCGCGGCCCGCCTTGCCGGCCACTCCGGCCGCTCGCCCGGCCACGGCAAGCTGTTCGAGCTCGCCTTGTGACCACCCGGGCATGAGCGGCAGGGGCCGGGATGGCACCGACACGATCCGCATCGCGGGCCTGCGCCTGCCTTTCTTCATCGGTGTGTTCGACGCGGAGCGCGGCGCACGCCAGGACGTGGTGATCGACGTGGAAATGAATGTGCCCGCCGCGGTGCGCCTGGGCGGCGGCTACGTGTCGTATGCGCCGGTCGTCGACTATGCGGTGGCGCTGTCGCAGGGATCGGAGCACATCGCGCTGGTCGAAACGCTGGCCGAGCGCATCCTCGGCAAGGCCTTGGAGGACAGCCGGGTGATCCACGCGCGGGTCAGCGTCATGAAGGCCGACATCTATCCGATGGCCGACGGGGTGGGCATCACCATCGAAGGCCGCCAGGGGGACGCCGCGCCGTGAGCGAAACCCGCGCGTTCGTGGCGTTCGGCGCCAATCTCGGCAACCGGCTGAGAACCTTTCGCGATGCGGTGCGCCGGCTCGACCGGACCGATGGCGTCGCCGTGTGCGCCATGTCGCGCCTCTACGAGACGGCGCCGGTGGGCGGGCCCGGCGGCCAGGAGCCCTACTACAACGCCGCCGTGGAGCTGCGGACCGAGTTGACGCCCGAGGCGCTGCTCGACGCGCTGCAGGAGATCGAGGCCGCGCACCAGCGCACGCGCACCGTCGCCTGGGGCCCGCGCACGCTCGACCTCGACCTCCTGTTCTATGGCGGGCTGATCATGGAGACCCCTCGCCTCACCATCCCGCACCCGATGATGCGCCAGCGCCGCTTCGTGCTGCGCCCGCTGGCGGACATCGCGCCCGGCGCGGTCGACCCCGTGACCGGCCAGACGGTGGCGAACCTCCTGGCCGCGCTGCCGCTCCACGACATCGAGGACGTGGTGGCCATCTCGAAGGACTGGCGATGAGTTCGATGATCGGACCCGACTTTCTCATGCCGCTGTGGCAGGCCAATCGCGACGCGATCGAGGCGCCGGTGCGCTCGTTCTCCTTCCCGCGCTTCGGCCGCACATTCGAGGATCGCGCCTACCAGATGGGCGTGATCAACCTGTCGCGCGATAGCTCCTACCGGGAGAGCATCGCGCTCAGCCTGGAGCAGGCGGTGCGGCGGGCACGCAAGATGGTGCTCGACGGCGCGGCGGTGATCGATATCGGCGCCGAATCCACCGGCGTCGGCACCGCGAGGGTGGATGCGCACGGGCAAAGCTCGCTGCTGCTGCCGGTGGTGCGGGCGCTGGCGGCGGACGGCATCCTCGCCTCGGTGGACACCTATCTGCCCGAGGTGGCGGAGGCGGCGCTCGCCGAGGGCGCCGGCATCGTCAACCTCACCGGGCGGATCGACGATCCGGCCTTCTTCCGCATGATCGCGCGGCACGAGGCGGGCGTGATCTTGTGCTACACGCCCGGCGAGCACGGCCGCTCGGAGACCGACCCGCCCTCGCGCGACGAGCTGGTGGAGGCGCAGCGGCGCTACCTGGAGGGCGCGAGCGCGATGGCGGTGGCGCAGGGCGTGGAGCGGATCTGGGTCGATCCGGGCATGGGCGTCGGCTACTACCACGCGCTGCCGGACGGGCCGCGCCGCATCCGCCACCAGGTGGAGGCGACGCTGCAGGCGTTCCGCTTCCGCACCCTCGGCTGGCCGGTGTGCGTGACGCTCGCCTCCCCGGTGGCGATGTTCGCCGACGAGGTGCGCTCGGCCGAAACGCTGTTCGCGGCGCTGGCGATGCTGTCCAAGGTGAACCTCATCCGCAGCCACGAGGCGGCGCGCGTGCAGCCGGTGCTCGACACCCAGGACATCCGGCTCGACCTGTCATGACGGGCACGGCCCTCGTCACCGGCGCGGGCCAGCGCCTCGGCCGCGCCATCGCCGAGGCGCTGGCCGGCGAGGGGTACGCCCTCGCGCTGCACTACAACGCCTCGCGCGGGCACGCGCAGGGGCTGGCGGCGGCGATCGAGGCCGAGGGGGGACGCGCCGTCGCCATCGGCTGCGACCTTGCCGACGCCGGCGCGCCCGCCGCGCTGATGGCCGAGGCGGCGGCGCTGGGGCCGGTCACCCTCCTCGTCAACTCGGCGTCGGCCTATACGGCCGACAGCCTGGCGACCCTCACCGGCGAGGGGCTCGCGCGGCTCGGCGCGGTGAATTTCGCCGCGCCGGTGCTGTTGATGCAGGCGTTCGCGGCGCAGGGCCCGGCGGCGTTCGGCGCGGCCGGAGGGGCCATCGTCAACATGCTCGACGTGCAGCTCGACGCGCCCTCGCCCCACTATTTCAGCTACTTCACCTCCAAGGCGGCGCTGGCGCAGGCGACGCGGCTCGCGGCGCTGGAGCTCGCCCCGGCGATCCGCGTCAACGCCGTCGCGCCCGGCCTGGTGCTGCCGAGCGGCGGCCAGAGCGAGGCCGAGTTCGCCGCGCGCCAGGCGCTGACGCCGCTGGGCGCAGGGCTCGGCGCGGCCGACATCGCACGCGCCGTGCTCTACCTCGCCTCCGCGCGCCACGTGACCGGCCACGTGCTGCCCGTCGACAGCGGCCAGCGCCTTCTGGGCTTCGGCAACGCGGATTTGCGGCCCGGCTGAACGTTCGCGCCGCAACGCCGGCGCCAGCCTCTCGCTTAAGCGGCTATTTTTGTTTGGTCTTTTTTCTGGTCCTTGAAGAGATTTCGGGCGACGGATGCCAGGCAACCTGCCACCATCGATGCTCGAGCGCCGGGCGGTGAGGCCCGTCCGGCAGGACGGATCGGGGATGGCGACCACTTGCAGGCGGTGACGGGCGGTTCCACATCCGCTATGATTTTTTGAGCGTCTTCGCCCAATGAACGGGGGTCTCGTTCCGCTTTGGAAGACAAGCTGATCGACGACGAGGCGCGGCTGGCGGCAGCACGGCGTCTCAACATCTTTGATACGCCGCGCGAGCGTGCGTTCGACCACATCACGAAGCTTGTGAAGATGTCGTTGCGCGTGCCCGTTTCGGCGGTCTCGCTGATCGACGAGGATCGGCAGTGGTTCAAGTCGATCCAGGGTTTCGACGTCACCGAGACAACGCTCGAGCGGTCGTTCTGCGTCGTGTCGATCCGCCATCGCCAACCGACCGTCGTCACCGATGCGTTGAGCGACCCCCGGTTCTGCAACAATCCCGTCGTGGTGGGCGAGCCTTGCGTGCGCAGCTATGCCGGCGCGCCGCTGATCCTGCCCGACGGCTACCAGGTCGGCACGCTGTGCGCCGTCGGCTTCGAGCCGCGCACCTTTTCGCACGAGGAGCTGAGCGTCCTCACCGAGCTCGCCGGGTGCGTGGTGCGCGAGATGGAGCTGCGCGAGCGGGCCGCCATCGACGAGATGACGGGCTTCATGTCGCGCGCGCCATTTCTCAAGCGGCTCGAAGCCGTGCTCGACCACTACCGGGGCCGCGGCACGGGCGCGGTGCTATCCATCCTCGACCTCGATCATTTCAAGGCGATCAACGACAGCTTCGGCCACCCCGTGGGTGACCGCGTGCTGCAGGCGGTCGCCCAGACATGCCGCGATGTTCTCGGCGAAACGGCGCAGTTCGGCCGGCTCGGCGGCGAGGAGTTCGCGTTGATGATCGCGGACGCCGACCTCCATGGCGCCGTGGCGAGGTTCGACGCGTTGCGGCGCGCGATCGCGGCGATCCGCTTCGACGACCTGCCGCAGCTGCGGGTCAACGCGAGCTTCGGCGTCGCCGCGCTCAACCCCGTCGTGTCCACCGTTCCGATCTGGTGCAAGCTGGCCGACACCGCGCTCTATTCGGCCAAGCAGTCGGGGCGGAACCGGGTCATGATCGCCGGCGCCACCGATGCCGCCACGCTCGCCGCGACCGGGCGCACGCTGCCCTTCGCCGACCAGGTGGACGAGCGGCGCCTGGCGGCGCTGACGGAAGAGATCATGGCGGGCCCCGCCTACTGAGGCTGCCGCACCGGAAATCACGGTCGGGCGGATGGCGGGCCGCGCCGCCTCGGACGACGGCGGCACGCGGATCGCCGCGACGGCGGGAGGGCGCGTGGATCTGGCAATCGTCATCGGCGCGACGGGGGGCATCGGCGGAGCGCTGACGGCAGCGCTCGCACAAGGTGGCGACGGGGCCGAGATCATCGGCCTGTCGCGCCGGTCGGTACCGGCGATCGATCTCCTGGAAGAGGCCACCATCGCGGAGGCGGCGCGCCACGTCGCGCAACGCGGCACGCCGCGCCTGGTGTTCGATGCGACCGGGCTCCTCTCCGACGTGGCGATGCAGCCCGAAAAGACGTTCAAGACGGTGGACCCCGGCGTCATGGCGCGCGCGTTCGCGATCAACGCCATCGGCCCCGCGCTGCTGATGAAGCATTTCCTGCCCCTCCTCCCGCGCGAGGGGCGCAGCGTGTTCGCGAGCCTGTCGGCGAAGGTCGGCAGCATCGGCGACAACGGGCTGGGGGGATGGGTCAGCTACCGCGCGTCCAAGGCCGCCCTCAACCAGATCGTGCGCACCGCCGCGATCGAGCTGCGGCGCACCCATCGCGAGGCGATCTGCGTGGCTTTGCACCCGGGCACGGTGTCGACGGGGCTGTCGCGGCCGTTCGCCAAGTTCGGCCTCGCGGTGCTGTCGCCGGACGAGGCGGCAAGGGACCTCCTGGCGGGCCTGGAACGGCTCGGGCCCGAACACAGCGGCGGCTTCTTCGACCGCCATGGGGCGGCGCTCCCCTTCTGAGCCGCCCGCCGACGCGCCGCGGTCAGGCGATACGGTAGCGATCGAGGAAATCGGGGTCCGGCACCGCGCCGTGGCCGGGACCTTTCGGCAGCGCGACCCAGCCGCCGCTGTCCTTCACCTGTTGCTGGATGTCGAGCGGCTCGCGCAGCATCTCGTCGCGGAACAGGTTGGGCGTGGTGTCGAATTCGAGCATCGGCTCGAAGGGATGGAGCCCGCCGGGCATGTGCGGCATCGCGGCCAGGAGGTGCATGTTGGTCGCCACCGCCACCGCCGACCCCCACACATGGTTGATGACGGGGGTGAAATGGGCGTGGGCCATGGCGAGCACCTTCAAATACTCGCTGATGCCGCCGAGGGCGCAGACCTCGGGCTGGGCGATGTCGAGGCAGCGGTTTTCCAGGAGGGGCCGCCAGCCCCAGCGGCTGAACTCGGCCTCGCCGCCGGAAATGTTGGTCCGCAGCGTGCGGCGCAGCTCGGCGTAGCCGGCCTGGTCCTCCTCGGGGGCGACGGGCTCCTCGAACCAGTAGATGTCGAGTTCGTCCATCGCCCGGCCCACATAGAGGGCATCGGGCGTCGTGTAGCAGTGGTTGGCGTCGACCATGAGGCGGGTGTCCTCGCCGAGGCTGGCGCGAACCGCGCGGACCAGCTCGATGTCCGCCTTGGGGCCGAGGCCGACCTTCATCTTGGTGGCGCGAAAGCCGGCGGCCTCGATCTCGGCGGCCTCGGCGGCGAACCTTGCGGCGAGCCCCGCGGTATCGCGGCGCAGCATCATGCCGTAGCCGTAGACCGCGATCCGCTCGCGGCAGCGCCCGCCCACGAGGTTGTAGAGCGGCTGGCCGGTGACCTTGCCGAAGAGGTCCCACAGCGCGATGTCGACGCCGGACAGCGCCTGCATCGGCATCCCTTTCTGGCCGTGGTCGCGCAGGAGGTTATAGACCTTGTGCCACAGGCGCTCGCGATCGAACGCGCTCTCGCCCACCACCATCGGCGCGATCACCTGTTCGACGATCACCTTGTTGGCCAGCGCCACGTTGCCCGGACCGAAGCATTCGCCCCAGCCGACCAGCCCGTCGTCCGTCTCGACCGCCACCAGGTGGGCGGTGCGCCGGGCGTAATATTGCTGCGAGTAACCGAGCTCCTCGTCCAGATCGTAGGACAGGACGTGGCTCTTGACGGACTTGATCTTCATGGCGCGCTCGTTGTCGGAAAGGCGGCGGAAACGATCCCCCGGAGGGGACCGTCGCCGCCCGGTCCGGGCCAGCTTGGCATGGAAGGGGCGGTCGTTGCAGCCCACCCATGCGGTGCGAGGCCGGCCTCGCGCCGCGAACCAGCGAGGCCTGGCTCAGTTGTGGGTGTAGCCGCCGTGCTCCTCCTCGGTCAGCGGCACGCTGACGGGGTGGCGCTCGAAATGGGCCATGGCGCGGGCGATGTCTTCCAGGAGGAGCTGGGCCATGTCGCGGCTGACGCCCTGGCGGATCATGATGCGCACCACGGTGATGTCGGACGCCTCGTCGATCAGGTTGAACGCCGGCACCTGCCAGCCCCGCTCGCGCAGCTTCGCCGACAGGTCGAACAGCGTATAGGGCAGCGACGCGCCTTCCTTGACGCGGAAGCAGACGGCGGGGATGCCCGTCTGCGGGTCGCCGGTGTTGAGGAACTCGAACGGGCCCATCCTGGCGAGCTCCTCGCTGAGGAATTGGGCCGTCGCGTAGCAGGCCTCGTGCACGCGGCGGTAGCCGTCCCGCCCGAGCCGGTTGAACAGGTAGTATTGCGCCACCACCTGGCCGGCGGGCCGGGAGAAGTTGATGGCGAAGGTGCCCACCTCCCCACCGAGATAGGGCACGGAGAAGACCAGCTCGTCCGGCAGGTCCACCTTGTCGCGCCACACGATCCAGCCCACGCCCAAAGGCGCGAGGCCGTATTTGTGGCCCGAGGTGGAGATCGACTTCACCCGCGGCAGGCGGAAATCCCAAACGATGTCCGGCGCGCAGAAGGGCGCGAGGAAGCCGCCCGAGGCGGCGTCCACGTGGATGTCGACGTCGAGCCCGGTCTCGGCCTGCAGCTTGTCCAGCGCCTCGGCCATGGGCGCCACGAATTCGTAGTGGCCGGTGTAGGTGACGCCGAAGGTGGGCACGACGCAGATGGTGTTCTCGTCGACGGCGGCGAGCATGCGGTCCACGTCCATCTCGAAGGCGCCGGGCGCCATCGGGATCTGGCGCATCTCGATATCCCA
This sequence comes from Alphaproteobacteria bacterium, assembly GCA_030431335.1. Classification (GTDB taxonomy): domain Bacteria; phylum Pseudomonadota; class Alphaproteobacteria; order Rhizobiales; family Amorphaceae; genus Acuticoccus. Next base: position 17,070 of record JAUIJH010000048.1, on the reverse strand, counting down.
GTAGCGGCAGAATTTCTCCCAGCACACCTGGACCGGGCCGCACACGAGGTTGGGCTTGTCGGTGGGCTTGCCGGCGGCCGCGCGCCGGGCCCGCCAGCGCCACTTGGCGGCCATGCCGCCCAGCATGCACGCCTCGGAGGACCCGATGGTGGACGTGCCGATCGGGTTCACGTCCTTGCCGGCGTTCCAAAGGTTCGCCAGCATGTGCGTGCAGCGGATCTCCAGCTCCGCCACCTGGGGATATTCGCTCTTGTCGATCATGTTGCGATCGATGGCGGTGTTCATGAGCTGGTGGAGCTCCGGCTCCTCCCAGGTCTGGCAGAAGGTGGCGAGGTTCTGGCGCGCGTTGCCGTCCAGCAGCAATTCGTCCTCCACCAGCTGCAGGATGTCGCGCGCCGCGTGCTCGTCCTCCGGGAAGAGGTATTTGGGCAGGGGTTTTGCGAGATCGCGTGCGGCGTAGGTGGAATCGAGAACGTCGAAGCGGAGCTCGTTGCGCGAGGAGAGCGTCATGCGCCGGCCTTTCGTCTTAAGGGGGGTTTGGGCGCCGCCCGTGGAACGCTGAACGCCCCGCCGGCCGCACCGTCGGTGTCGCGTGATGCCGCCGGCGGTTGCCGGCCAAGGGCCGCTCGAGGAGGAGTGCGGCGGACATGGTGGTCGAAGGGTACTCCCTCCTGGCATGCTTATTGTTTGCGCCGAACGGCAAGAAGCCGAATCCACGCGGGCCCAGATGGGTCGATTTCGACTGGCGCCGCAAGCGAAAAGAGGCTCCGCCTGTGGGTCGCCGGCGCCCTCCTCCGCCATCGGCCGCCGAGGCGGTGGCGCAACGGGCGCCGCCGGGGTAAGGAAGCGACTGGCCTGGACCGCCCTCTCCAAAGTTTTGGACGATCAGCCGATGGACCACCCTGACGCGCCGAAGAGCTGCCTCTACAGCAAGATCACGCGCTATATCGAGCTGGACGAGTTCAACGCCCGCTACCTGGAAGAGCTGGAGGCGGGGGAGGAAGTCTACCCCGCGCGCCGCCGGCTGCGCCGCGCCAAGGAAAAGGCCGACGCGTTGTACATCGTGCGCCGGGGCTGGCTCTATTCGGTGCGCTATCTCGGCGGCGACCGGCGCCACGTCAAAGGGCTGCACTTTCCCGGCGACGTGATCGGCCTGTCTGACGTGACGCTGGAGGCCTGCTCGGCCGACCTGATCACGGCCACCGACGTCACCTTGTGCCCGCTGCCGAAGGCGAATTTGAGCGCGATGTTCGTCAACGCGCCGCGGATCGCCGGCATCCTGTTCGCGTTCGCCGCCATCGAGAGCCTGATCGTGTCGGAGCGGCTCGCCGTCGTCTCGCGGCTCAACGCGGAGGGGCGCATCGCCCACCTGCTGATGCAGATCCACGCCCGCCTCGCCGTCACGCGGGACATCCCGGACAACTGGCTGCCGATGCCGCTGAGCCAGGAGGTGATCGGCGACGCGGTGAGCTTGACACAAGCCTACGTCAACCGATCTCTTAAGGAGCTGGAAGACCAGGGCCTCATCCTGCGCCGCGATCAGGGCGTGGAATTGCTGGATCCGGAGCGCCTCAAGGCCATCGGCGAATTCGAGGACCGCTTCCAGTCCATCGACTCAAGTTGGCTTCCAACGTAGTTGAGCCGTTTTGGTTCAATCTGTCTTTTATACACCAGTACATAATCGGCAAAAGCTGTTGTTCCGAACGATCGGGGTTGACCCGCGTTCGTTCAGCAAGGTTGGGCAGCCCCGCTCGGGCCGCCCCGTCCAGTCGGCCATGCAGCCTAGAGGCGGCGTGAAACCGGCGGGGAACCGACAAGCGAACGCAAAGGTCTGGGTCCGGGTCGCTACAGCGCAGTGCGCGCCATCCCGGCAAGGCTAGCGACACTCCCCACGCGCCGTTTCGCGGCCGAGGGAACGATGTCGCGCGTCCGCAGCGGATCTCCGTCCGCCGATTTCCATGCGCCCATTCGCGAACCTTAGGAAAAGGACTTAGGAAATGAGCGACGTAGCGACCCCCCCGAAATCTGCGCAGTCCATCGACGACGTGCGCAAGAAGGGCGAAGCGGCTCTTGAAAATGCCAAGACGGCTGCGTCCGACGTTCTGGAGACCGGCAAGGCCCGTGCCCAGGAAGAGCTGACGCACGGCAAGAGCGTCGTGGCGCGCCAGGTGAGCGACGCGGCTCATGCCGCCAAGTCCGCGGCGAAGGAACTGCGCGACCGCGAGCAGCCGATGCTGGCCACGTGGGCCGAAGCGGCCGCCGACGGCATCGAGCAGGCCGCCCAGGAGATCGACGGCCGCAGCGTCGGCGAGATCTTCCACAAGGTCGAGGATTTCGCGCGCCGCCAGCCGGCGGTGTTCCTCGCCGGCGTCGCCCTGGCGGGTTTTGCCGCGGCCCGGTTCGCCAAGTCCGCGCGCGACAACACCCCCGCGCCGACCCCCGGCTCCAACGCCGTCTACCCCTACCCGAGCTACCCGGAGCGCAAAAATGGCTGACATGTCCCACCCCTACCAGCAGCGCCCTGGCATCGTCGCCTCGCTGTCGACGGTCGCCAACGAGGCGATGAACCTGGTGCGCGGCGAGACCGCTCTGGCGCGCGCCGAAGCCAAGCTGATCCTGAAGCAGATCGCCGGTGCGCTGGTGATGGCCGTCATGGGCACCGCGCTCGTGATGGCCGCGCTGGTGATCGTGCTGGGTGCCATCGCCACGGCACTCGCGCAGGCCGGCATGTCGCCGGCGCTCGCAGCCGCCATCGTGGGCGGTGGGGCGATCCTGCTGGGCGCGCTGCTCGTCAACGCCGCCAAGTCACAGCTCTCGTCCGATAGCCTGATGCCGTCGACCTCGATGAAGCAGCTGAGCCGCGATGCGGACGTGCTCAAGGAGATCAACAAATGACCCCCTCTTCCGACCGCCCCCTTGCGGAGCTGGAGCGTGAGGTCGAGGCCAGCCGTACGCGCCTCGAGCTCGCCCTCAACGATGTCAGCCGCCAAATGACCCTCGACGGGCTGGTTTCCGCGGTCAGCCGCAACGTGACCTCCGGCGACGTGTCCCACACGGTCGATTCGCTGCTGACCAAGGCCAAGAACAACCCGCTGCCGATCGGCCTGATCAGTGCCGGTCTCGGCTGGCTGATCTTCGGCGACGGCGGCCCCTCCACGCGCACCATCAGCCGCAACGCGCGCTATGGCGCCGACCGGGTCGCCCAGGGTGCCGAGCATCTGGCCGACAGCGCCATCCACGGCGCCGAGCACCTGGCCGAAAGCGCCCGCCACGGCGCCGAGCAGGTTGCCGGCGGTGTTCGCCACGGCGCCGAGCGTGTCGCCGACAACGCGCGCTACGGTGCGCAGATGGTGGCCGGCGGCGTCCAGCAAGGCGCCGACCGCGTGGCCGACAATGCCCGCTACGGCGCACAGAAGGTGGCCGGCGGCGTCCAGCACGGCGCCGACGCGGCCCGCTCGATGGTGAGCGGCGGCGGCAGCAGCCACGCTTCCGGCGGCGGCAGCCACGCCACCCCCGGCGCCGGCAGCCACACCGCGGGCAGCACGCGCCCCGCGACCGGCGGCGCCCCCACGGCCATCGGCCCCACCGGCGCCATGTCGGGCGTGACCTCGACCGCGGGCGTGCGCCACGACATCCATGGCCGGCCAATCACGGCGGGCAAGGAGTTCGACGATCATCACGACGGCATCACCGATCGCGCGCGCAAGGCGTGGTCCGATGCGGAGGACACCATGAGCAACACTGCCAATTCGATCGGGCACGCGGCGAGCGAGTTCGCCCACGACGCCCACTACCGTATGCGCGAAACCCGCGCCCAGTCGGCCGAGCTGGCCCATCGCGCCAAGGACGAAGTGGTGCATGCCTACCGGACCAACCCGGTCGTGCTCGGCCTCGGCGTCGCCGCGGTGGCCTCGCTGATCGGCGTTCTCATCCCCAACTCGCGTCGCGAGAACGAGGCGATGGGCCCCTACGCCCGTGAGGCCCGCCACGCGGTGGAGGATGCGGCCGCCGAGGTGATCGACAAGGCCGAGGAGACGGCGGACTACGCGCTGGAAGAGGCGGAAAAGTTCGTCGCCAAGGCCGAGGTGAAGGCCGAGAAGGCGATCAAGGACGGCGAGAAGGCCGCTGGCGACGCCATCGACAAGGCGAGCCAGAAGACCGACCAGTTCGCCGCCAAGGCCGAGGAGAAAATCGCCACCGCTGGCAAGAAGGACGACAAGTCCGGCTCCAACGATGGTGGACCCAAGAAGGAAAAGGCGTCCGCGCCGAGCTAAATTCACCTTTACTTAATAAGAGCTTACGAAGCCCGGAGCGCCACGCGCTCCGGGCTTTTTTCATGTCGGATTGCTGTTGAAGACGTCCGCGCGGCCAATGGACGGCGTGACCGAGGGCTGGTCATCGCGGCAACTTGAGAGCAACAAGAAATACAGCCCGCAACGAGCGCGACGGTCACGCACGCGCGCAAGGGCCAACAAAAGGATGATAAACGGCATGATGATATTCAAAGGGTTGAAACTGGTGGCCGGTGCCGCCCTGATGATGTCGGTGGTGGCGGGCGCCGCGTTGGCCCAGACGCCGACCAACGCGCAGAAGAGCGCCCTGCGGTCCAACTGCTCCAGCGACTTCCGCGCCCACTGCTCCGGCGTCAGCCCCGGCGGCATGGACGCGCTAATGTGCCTGGAGCAGAACGAAGCCAGCCTGTCGCCCGGCTGCAAGGCGGCGGTCGATGCCATCAAGGGGCCGAGCACCCCGGCGCCGACCAAGTCGGAGGCGGCACCAGCCGCCCCGACCAATGCGCAGGCTGCGGCGCCGGCGGCTGCGCCGGCAGCCGCTCCGGCTGCCTCGGCTGCGGCGGCACCCGCCGCGGCGCCGGCCAACACCTCGGTGTTGGCCGCCCCCCCGATGCCGCTGCGCGAGGAGGTGCGGCTCGTCGCCCGCTCGTGCTTCGGCGACTTCAACCGCCTCTGCCCCAACCTGCCGATGGGTCAGGGCAACATGGTGCGTTGCCTGAAGGGCCACGCGGGACAGCTCTCCAGCACCTGCAAAAGCGCGATGGGTCAGGCCGGCGCGCTCTGACCCACTGCCTCCGGACGGCCGTGCCGGGCGACTGGGTCAGCCTGACGGGCACGGACACGAACATCGAGGCCCCCGCTGGGCTCTCGCCGCGCACGCGAAAACGCCGGCCTTCCCCAAGGAAGACCGGCGTTCTGCATTTTTAACTCACCGCGCCGCGCGGGCGCGATGGGGTCTTACTGCGCGGCCGGGGCCGGCGTCGTCGCGGTGGCCGCAGCGCGCTCACGCTCGCGCTCCAACTCGTCCGACGTCACGAACGCCGGGGCGTTCTCGAGCGCCTCTTCGGTCTCGTTGATCGAGAACACGAGGTCGCCATCGTCGTCGAACTGGATGTTGAGGCGGTTCATCTCGAGGGCCACGAGCTTCTCGCCCACGCCCAGGAAGCCGCCTACGCCGACCACGACACCCGTGACCTGACCATCGGCGGTGATGACGAGGTCGTCGACGTCGCCAATGCTGTCGCCGGTGGCATTGATGATCGAGGCATCCAGCAGCGTCGAAGCGAGGAAGGTGTTCTCATCCTGCTGGAAGATCTGCCCCTCGACGGGCGTGCCCTCGGCGGGCGCCTCGGCCATTTCCGACGTCGCCTCGTTGGCCATGTCGGCGGTTGCCTCGGCAGCGTTGTCGACGGCGTTACCGGTGGCGGTGGCAGCGTTCTCGACAGCGTTGCCCGTCGCGGTAGCGGCGTCGCCTGCGGCGTCGACCACAGCCTCACCGGTGTTCTCTGCCGCCTGGCCCGTGGCCGAGGCAGCGTCTTTCAATGCCTGGCTGGCCTGATCGGCAGCGGCGTCGGAGTGCGCAGCAGCTTCGTCCATCTTCTGACCGGGCGTGGTCTGCGCAAGAGCAGCGCCACTAATCAGGGCGATCGACGACAGTCCGGCAAGCCAGATGCTGGTATTCTTAGCCATGATATCCTCATGTTGTTTGCGCCGGTTGTGGAACACAACCGCCTGCCGGCATTCCAAAACTTTACGTCCTGGAGCAGCACCTCGGTGACTGCGCCGACTTGCCGATACAACGCAGGCCCATCAAGATAGTTTCATCTGTTATGATGGCCGAGAGGACTTTTCTCCCCACGCCCTCGCCCCAGCAACGGCCGTCCCAACCCGTCGCCAAGCCGCTATTGCGGGCTTTGCCGCGCCCGCGCCGCGTAAAGGCCGATCATGTCGAGCGCCATTGTCGCAGCCGCCAGCGCGGTGGTCTCGGCGTGGTCGTAGGCGGGCGCCACCTCCACGAGGTCCATGCCGACAAAATCGAGCCCGGCCAGCGCGCACAGGATGCGCTCCGCCTTGTTGGTCGACAGGCCCCCGCACACCGGAGTGCCGGTGCCGGGCGCGAAGGCGGGGTCGAGCACGTCGATATCGAAGCTGAGGTAGGCCGGCCCCTCCCCGACGCGCGCCGCGATCGCGGCCGCCGTCTCGCCGGGCGGCGCATCGGTGGCCGCGTCCGCGTCGATGATGGCGATGCCGTGCGTCTCGCTGTTGCCGGAGCGGATGCCGACCTGCACCGAGCGGGCCGGATCGATCAGCCCCTCTTCGACGGCGTGGAAGAACATGGTGCCATGATCGAGGCGGGGCGTGCCCTCGCGCCAGGTGTCGGAGTGGGCGTCGAACTGGACGAGGGCGAGCGGGCCGTAGCGGGCCGCATGGGCCTTGAGGAGGCCGTAGCTGACGAAGTGGTCGCCCCCCAGCGACAGGAGCCGGCAACCGGTCGCGATCAGCCGGGCGGCATGGACCTGGAGCGTGGCGGCGAAGGCGGCCGGGTCGCCCGTGTCGTAGGGCAGATCGCCGGTGTCCACCACGTCGAGCCGCGCGAAGGGGTCGAACGGCCAGCGCCACGGGCCGCCGGGCCAGGCGAGGTTGGAGGACGCGGCGCGGATCGCGCGCGGGCCGAAGCGCGCGCCGGGCCGGTTGGAGACGGCCTGGTCGAACGGCACGCCGAGGATGGCGATGTCGGCGCCGGTGGGGTCGGCGGCGTAGCGGCGGCGGAACAGGCTGGTGGCGCCGGCGAACCAGTTCTCCTCGCCGATGCCGCGCGTGGCGGTGGGGCGGAAGGCGCGGTCGGGCGTGCGCTCCTCGCTCACCGCGTGCTGCCGCGCAGCTTCGCCGTGAGCGTGGCGGCCATCACGCCGACGGTGACGAAGGCGATGAGGATGGTGCAGGCGGCGTTGATGTCCGGCGACACGCCGAGGCGCACGGACGAGAAGATGCGCATCGGCAGCGTGGTGGAGCCGGGGCCGGAGGTGAAGCTGGCGATCACCAGGTCGTCGAGCGACAGCGTGAAGGCGAGCAGCCAGCCGGCCGCGATCGCCGGCAAGATGGTGGGGATGGTGACGGTGACGAACGCCCGCCACGGCGGCGCGCCGAGATCCTGCGCCGCCTCCTCCAGGCTGCGGTCGAACGACAGCAGGCGCGACTGCACCACCACCGCCACGAAGCACAGCGCGAACGTGGTGTGGGCGATGGTGATGGTCCAGAAGCCGCGCTCGAAGCCGACGGCGACGAAGAGGAGGAGCAAGGAGAGGCCCGTGATCACCTCGGGCATGACGAGGGGGGCGTAGGTCATCGCGGTGAAGAGGGTGCGGCCCGGCAGGCGCGTCGCCCGCGTCAGCGCGACGGCGGCGAGGGTGCCGAGCACAGTGGCGAGGCACGCGGTGGTGAAGGCGACGAGGAGCGAGATGCGCGCCGCGTCGAGGAGCTGCTTGTTGGCGAACAGCGCCGCGTACCACTTGGTGGAGAAGCCGCCCCACACGGTGACGAGCTGGGAGGCGTTGAACGAGAAGATCACCAGGAGCACGATCGGCAGGTAGAGGAAGGCGAAGCCGAGCGTGAGCGAGACGGCGTTGAACGGGGTGAAGCGGTTCACAGCCCACCCCGCGACTGGATGCGCTGGAACAGCGTGATCGGCACCACCAGCACCAGCACCAGGAGCACGGCGACGGTGCTGGCGAGCGGCCAGTCGCGGTTCTGGAAGAACTCGTCCCACAGCGTCTGGCCGATCATCAGCGTGGACGAGCCGCCGAGGAGGTTGGGGATGACGAACTCGCCCACCACGGGGATGAAGACGAGCAGGCACCCCGCCACGATCCCCGGCAGCGACAGGCGCACGGTGACCTGCCAGAAGGCGAGCAGCGGCGGGCTGCCGAGGTCGGCCGCCGCCTCCAGGAGCGCCCTGTCCTGCCGCTCCAGCGCCGCATAGAGCGGCAGCACCATGAACGGCAGGTACGTGTAGACGATGCCGATATAGACCGCCGTGTTGGTGTTGAGGATAGTCAGCGGCTCGCTGATCAGCCCGCTCCACAGGAGCACCTGGTTGAGGAGGCCGTCGCGCTTGAGGATGCCGATCCAGGCGTAGACGCGGATCAGGAACGAGGTCCAGAACGGCAGGATCATCAGCGCCACCAGCAGCGGGCGCCACCCGTGCGGCGCGCGCGCCATGGCGAGCGCGATGGGGTAGCCGACGAGCAGCGTCAGCGCCGTGGAGATCGCCGCGATGGTGAGGGAGGACAGGTACGCCCGGATATAGAGCGAATCCTCGGCGAGGAAGGCGTAGTTGGCGAAGGTGAACTCGCGCACCGCCGCCCACAGCCCCGAAACTCCATCCGACAGCGACAGCACCGGGCTGTAGGGTGGCTGCGCGATCACCGCCTCGGAGAACGAGATCTTGAGGATGATGAGGAACGGCGCCAGGAAGAACAGCAGCAGCCAGACATAGGGCGGGATGGCGGCGAGGTTCGCGCGCCAGCGGGATATTTTTGGCGCGGGGGAGCGCGGCGCCATCGCTAGCGGTCCAGGAACACGGCGTCGTCCGCCTCGAAGGAGAGGACCACCCGGTCGTCCCAGGTGAGCGGGTTGTCGTCGAAGCGGCTGCGGTTGAGCCGGCTCGCCTCGATCAGGTGGCCGCTCGCCGTGCGCACACGGAAGAGGGTGTATTCGCCCAGATAAGCGTAATCGTAGATGACGCCCTCCAGCGCGTTGTGGGCGGGCGGCGGGCCGTCGCCGGCGGGCCCGATGGCGATCTTCTCCGGCCGCACCGCGACGCAGCCGGGCGCGCCGGTCGCCGCCTCGTCCGATGGCGCGGTGAGGAGCGTGGCGCCGATGCCCTCGGCCGCGACGCGCACCCCGCCCGGCCCGCTCTCCGTCACGGTGCCCTCGATGAGATTCACGTCGCCCACGAAATCGGCGACGTAGCGGCTCGCCGGGCTCTCGTAGAGGCGGCGCGGCGGGGCGACCTGCTCGATGCGCCCCTCGCGCATGATGGCGATGCGGTCGGCGAGCACCATCGCCTCTTCCTGGTCGTGGGTGACGATGAGGAAGGTGATGCCCACCTCCTCCTGCAAATTCATCAGCTCGAACTGGGTTTCCCCGCGCAGCTTCTTGTCGAGCGCGGCGAGCGGCTCGTCGAGCAAGAGGACGCGGGGGCGCTTGGCGAGCGAGCGCGCGAGCGCCACCCGCTGACGCTGGCCGCCCGACAGCTGGTGCGGCTTGCGGCGGGCCTGCCCGGTGAGCTGCACCAGGGTCAGCATCTCATCGACGCGGCGGGCGATCTCGGGCTTGGCGACCCGGTCGCGGCGCAGGCCGAAGGCGATGTTGTCCCACACCGAAAGGTGCGGGAACAGCGCATAAGACTGGAACATCATGTTGATGGGCCGCTCATGGGGCGGCACGGCCCCGAGATCGCGCCCTTCGAGGCGGATGGTCCCGGCGGATGGCGTCTCGAAGCCGGCGAGGAGGCGCATCAGGGTGGTCTTGCCGCAGCCGGACGGGCCGAGCAGGGCGAAGAACTCGCGCGGGTAGATGGCGAGCGACAGATCGTCGACGGCCAGCGTCTCGCCGTAGGATTTGGAGACGCCCTCGAACTCGATCAGCGGGACGGCCGCGGGGTCGTCCCACGGCGCGAAGCCCGCGTTCTGCTGCTGGCCGCGGCGGGGCGGATCGCCCGCCGCCTCGCCCGGGGGTTCGGTGAGAGCCACGGCGGGCGGCGGGATCAGGAGCCGGTCTTCACCCGTGTCCACTCGCGCGTCTGCACCCTTTGGGCGCGCGGGGGCAGCGCGGTGGTGGTGAACAGCCGGTCGAGCACCTCGGCGGTCGGGTAGACGGCGGGATCGCCCAGGACGCCCTCGTCGATGAACTCCTGCGAGGCCTTGTTGGCGTTGGCGTAGTTCACGTAGTTGGTCGCCTTGGCGATGACCTCCGGACGCATCAGGTAGTTGATGAAGATGTTGGCGTTTTCCATGTTCGGCGCGTCGACCGGGATCGCCATCATGTCGAACCACATCATCGTGCCCTCCTTGGGGATGACGTAGTTGACGGTGACGCCGTTGTCCGCTTCCTCGGCGCGGTCGCGCGCCTGCAGCACGTCGCCGGACCAGCCGACGGCGAGGCAGATGTCGCCGCTCGCCAGCGCGTTGATGTACTCGGAGGAGTGGAATTTCTGCACGTAGGGGCGGATCTTGGCGATGAGATCGGCCGCCTCGCGGATGTCATCCGTCTCGTGCGAGTTGGGATCCTTGCCGAGATATTGCAGCGCGATGGGGATCATGTCGGTGGGCGCGTCGAGCACGTGGACGCCGCAATCGGCGAACTTGGACACCACCTCGGGGTCGAGGATCATGTCCCAGCTATCGACCGGCGCGTCGGGCATCCGCTCCAGGATCTTGTCTTCCACGTAGCCGAAGCCGGTGGTGCCCCACATGTAGGTGACCGCGTGGGCGGCGCCGGGATCGTAGACCTCGACGCGCTTCTGGATCACGTCCCACAGGTTGTCGATGTTGGTGAGGACGTCCTTGTCGAGCTCGGCGAACAGGCCCGCCTCGATCTGGCGCGACAGGAAATAGGCCGTCGGCACCACCACGTCGTAGCCGGTCTTGCCGGCGAGCAGCTTGGCCTCCAGCATCTCGTTGGAATCGAACACGTCGTAGCGCACGTCGATGCCGGTCTCGGCGGTGAACTCGGCCAGGATCTCCTCGTCGATATAGTCCGACCAGTTGTAGACGTTGACGACCCCGTCGGCCGAGGCCGACCCCGCCCATACAACAAGGCTCGCGAGCGCGACGCCGATCGCTCGTTTCATGGTGCTCCCCCCAAGGATGGCCCAGCAAGGGCGCTTGGCTGCAACGGCCATGCCAGGGGGCAGGCCGCGATGAGCGGACCGTTCCAGAACGGCGCCGCTCAATCAAGAGCCCACGGACGACAACGGGCGCTTGAGCGGACTTCGCCGGGGCGGCTATCGTTCGGCCGGATTGAGGGATCGGGGCGCGCGAACATGATGAAGACCGAATGTCGGGCGGCCCGGGCCGCAGCCGCGCGCCGCACCGGCAGGCAAGGCGGGTTCGCGTGAGCGGCGCGGCCGATCCCACCGGCCCGGACCCCGCGCTCGGGGAAGCGCTGGAGCGGGCCAAGGCGCAGTGCCCGCAGGCGCGCACGGTGGAGCTGTTCGCGATCAGCCTCAACGGGGTGGCGCACGGCAAGCGCGTGCCGTTGTCCGCGATCGAGCAGATCGCGCGGGAGGGGATCGGGGCGGTCAAGTTCCAGATGTCGCTGGCCGGGCTCGATATTTTCGGCGCGGACGTGGGCGAATCGGGCATCGCCATGGAGATCGGCGACCCGGACGGGCTGTTCGTGCCGTTGGCGCACACGCTGGCCCCGCTGCCCCACGCCGCAACGCCGGTGCTGTCGCTGCAGGGGACGATCGCGGACCCGGCGACCGGGCGGCTCAGCCCCTACGACCCGCGCGCGGTGCTGATGCGGGTGCTCGGCGAGGCCGAGCGGCGCGCGCTCGCCCCGGTGGTGGCGATGGAGATCGAGTTCTACCTGATCGATCCCGCCGCGCCGACGCCGGCGCGCGATCCACGCACCGGCGCCCCCGCCGCCGCGCGCCAGATGATGGACCTCGACACGCTGCACGCCTTCGAGCCGGTGCTGGAGGAGATCGCCGCCGCCGCCCGCGCGCTCGGGGTGGAGCCGCAGACGACCCTGGCCGAGTTCGGCGCGGGGCAGTTCGAGATCAACCTGCCGCACGTGGCGGACGCGGCGCTCGCGTGCGACCAGCTCGTCGCGCTGAAGCGGGCCGTGCGGCTCGGTGCGCGCCGGCACGGGCTCGATGCCACCTTCATGGCCAAGCCTTTCAGCGGGTGGTCCGGGTCGGGGCTCCACATGCACGCGAGCCTCGCCGACGAGGCGGGGCGCAACGTGCTCGACGAGCCGGGCGAGCCGGTGGGGGAGCGGCTCGGCCATGCCGTCGCGGGGCTCGCGGACGTGTGCGCGGCGAGCTTCCTGATGTTCGCGCCGCACCTCAATTCGTATCGCCGCTTCCGGCCGGGCTCCTATGCGCCGCAGGTGTGCAACTGGGGGCTCGACAATCGCGGCGCGGCGCTCCGGGTGCCGGCGCGAACCGGCCCGGCGGCGCGGCTGGAGCACCGCATCGCGGGGGCCGATGCCAACCCCTACCTGGTGGCGGCCGCAGTGATCGCGGGCATCTTGCACGGGCTGACGCAGCGCCTGCAGCCGGCCGAGCCGAGCCTTGCCGAAGCCGGCGCCGGCCCGCCCTTCCCGCGCACCTGGATCGAGGCGCTGGCCGCGTTCGAGGACGCCGCCTTCGTGAAGGCGGCCTTCGGCGTGCCGTTCGCCCACGTCTTCGCCGCCATCAAGCGGCAGGAGATCGCCGCGCTCGGCGCCCGCGTCACGGACGTCGAGCACGCGCTTTATCTGCGCAAGGTGTAGCCGCGCGTCAGGCCGCTTGCAGCGGGCGGCTTTCGACTTCCTGGCGCAGCTTGACGCGGGCGGCCGAGATCGCCGCCTCGCGCGCCTCCGGCCCGAAGCCGAGCTTTTCGGCGTACACCACCGACACGTCGGTGATGCCGATGAAGGCGAGCATGTTGCGCAGGTGCGGCTCCTGCGAATCGAGCGCCTGCAACGGGCCCTCGCTGTAGAAGCCGCCGCGCGTCAGCACGAGAATGGCGCGCTTGCCCTTCATCAGCCCTTCCGGCCCGTTTTCGCTGTAGCGGAAGGTGACGCCGGCGCGCAGGACATGGTCGAACCACGCCTTCAGCGTGGAGGGGATCGCGAAATTGTACATCGGCGCGCCGATCACCAGCGTGTCCGCCTCGGCCAGCTCCTTGACGAGGGCGTCCGACAGCGCGCGGGCACCGACGGCCTCGGGGCTCGCCGGCTCCGCGCCGCGGATCGCGGCCGTGGTCTCGACCACGAGGTGAGGCAGGGGATTGGCGCCCAGATCGTGGGCGACGATCTTGACGCCCGGATCGTGGGCCTTGATCTGCTCGACCGTCTCCTGGACGAGCTGCGAAGAAACGGACGCATCGCCCGTAGCGCTGCTTGTAAGAACGAGGACTGTCGACATCGACTGTTTTCCCAACCTTCGGATCATCCCGATGCGTCAAAGTTAGCCAAGGCGGTTGGCACACAGAATGCCCATGTCGAGCACCACACTGTTGCGGAATGCGGAACAATGATCGAATTCGACGACATGCGCTGCTTCGTCGAGGTGGTGGACAATGGCGGCTTCAACCGGGCCGCCAAGCGGCTCGGCGTGTCGAAATCGATCGTCAGCCGGCGGGTGGCGCGGATCGAGGCCGACCTCGGCACCGTCCTGTTGAGCCGCACCACGCGCTCGATCAGCCCGACCGAGGCGGGGCTTGAGTTCAAGGCGCGGGCGGAGCGGATCCTGGCCGATTTCGACGCGGCGCGCGAGGCGGTGAGCGCGCACGACGGCGCCGTGGTGGGCCGGCTGCGGCTGACGGCGCCGCAATCGTTCGGCGTGCGCCACGTGTCGCCGGTGCTGGCCCAGCTCGCCAAGGACCATCCGCTCCTGGAGATCGACGTGGTGTTCGACGATGGCGTGCGCGACCTGGTGGCGGAAGGGTTCGACGCGGCCATCCGCATCGGCAACCTCAGCGATTCCAGCCTGGTGGCGCGGCGCCTGGCGCCCGGCCGGTCGCTGCTGGTGGCGGCAAGGGACTATCTGGAGCGGCGCGGCTGGCCGCAGGCGCCCGCCGACCTCGCCGCCCACGACGCGCTGATCTATTCGGGCCGCAGCAGCGTCGACTGGCGCCTGCGCGAGGGCAACCGCTGGGTGTCGGTGCATCCGAAGGGGCGGCTGCGGTCCGACAGCGGCGAGACGCTGCTCGACTGGGCCATCGCGGGCCTCGGCATCGCCGAGATCCCGACCTTCCTGCTGGCCGACGCGATCGAAAGCCGCGCGATCGAGCCGCTGCTCCTCGACTATCCGCTGCCGCGCTTCGGCATCTATGTGGTGCGCCCGCCGGGCGGCACGGCGCCGGCCAAGGTGCGCGTCCTGATCGAGACGCTGGTGGCGCATTTCGGCGGCGCGCCGCACTGGGACAAGTGCCTGATGCACGAGCACAACGGCGCAAAGCCCCGCGAGCGGGTCCCGGCCGCCGTGTCTTAGGCGAGGCTGCCCGCCGCCTGCCGGTCCAGAGCGGCGGCGAAGTCCGTGAAATCCGCGGCGACCGCGGTGACGGCGGCTTCGAGCAGCGCCTTGCCTTCCTCCACCTTGGCGAGGGCGGAGTGGGAGCCGACGCGCCCGTCCGGGAAGAGGGCGCGATGCTCGGCCGGCGGGCCGTGCCGGTCGCCGGCGTGGGCGGCGATGAAGCCGTCCGGCAGCGGCTCGGGCGGCTGGCGCGCCTCGGACGGCACCGGCAACGGCCCGAACACGGCCATGGTGATGGCAACCTCCGACGGGGTCGCGTGCATCCCCTCCCATTCGCCGTAGAGGGACTGGCGCAGTGCGTTGACGGCCGCAAAGTCCCACCAGCTGCGCACCCGCAGCACCGGCGCGGACCGGCTCGCCGCCACCGCCGCGAGCGGCGCAAGGTTGGCCCCGTGCGCGTTGACCGCGTAGACGCCGCGCACGCCATGGTGCGCCATGGCGTCGAGGATCTCGCCGATGTGGCGGGCGAACAGGTCCGGCGAGATCGAGACGGTGCCGGGGAAATCCATGTTGAAGGGCGCCGGCGTATAGGCGATGGGCGGCAGCACCGCCGCCTCGACGCGCCGGGCCGCCCCGAGCGCCACCGCCTCGGCGCAGATCGCATCCGTGCCGATCAGCCCCATGGGGCCGTGCTGCTCGTGGGATCCGACGGGCAGGAACACCGCAGGCCGGCGCTGGAGCAGCGCCTCGGCCTGCGGCCACGTCATGCGGTCGAGCCGCATCGGGGGCTCAGTTGGTCAGCTGCCACTTGTCCGCGAGGTCGTCGAAGAAGCCGGCTTCCTGCTTCAGCTTGATCCACGTATTCACGTAGTTGATCCAGACCTGATCGTCCTGCGGCAGCAGCATCGCCACCGGCGTGCGCGCCTTGGGCTGCGCCACCGGCACGATCATCATCTGCGGGTACTTCTCCACCAGCTTGGACGCTTCGACGTTGGAGGTGATGTGGGCGTCGGCGCGGCCGGCCAGCACCTCCTGGAAGTCGCGCGCCGGCGCCTCCACGATCTTGTACTGCGCGTTGGGGAAGATGTCCTTCACCTGCTTTTCCTGCGTGGTGCCAAGCGTCGCCGCCACGGTCACCTCCGGCTTGTCGAGATCGGCCCAGTCCTTGAACTTGTCGCCGTTGGCGGCGAGGATCAGCGGCACGGTCGCCAGCGAGAAATAGCTGTCCGAATAGCCGGCCACCTTGGCGCGGGCGGGGGAAATCGAGGCCGACCCGGTCATGTGGTACTTGCCGGCGGTCACGCCGCTCACCAGCGTCTTCCAGTCCGTGGGGACGAACTCCACCTCCACGCCGAGGTCCTTGGCGAGCTCGCTCATCACGTCGATATCGTAGCCGGTGTAGCTGTTGGAAGCGGGGTCGCGGATGGTCATGGGGTTCCAGTCGCCGGTGGTGCCGACCTTGAGAACGCCGCCGTTCAAGATCTCCTGCAGCGCCGATTGGGCGTGCGCGCCAGTCACCGCGAACATCAGCACGAAGGCTGCCGCGATCGTTTTCAAACATGCCATATCGTTCGTCCCCTCGACCCCTATTGTGCTTGAAAAAGATCGCGCGGATGGCGCGCACTTGGCAACCGATTAAAGGAGTTGCACCGTTGAGCCGCCTGTGCTTGCTTTTTGGGCCTGCTCGCGCCGTGGGCAGTCGCCCGCGCATCGAACGCCCGCAGAGCTTTTCCCGCCTATGAATGCCGCCGACGATGCCGCCGTCTCGCCCTCCGCCCCGATCATCGCCTTCGACGGCGTTCGCAAGCGGTTCGGCGATTTCGAGGTTTTGAAGGACATCTCGATCGAGATCGGACGCGGCGAGCAGGTGGTGATCTGCGGCCCGTCCGGGTCGGGCAAGTCGACGCTGATCCGCTGCATCAACGGGCTGGAGGCGCATCAGGCGGGCACCATCGTCGTCGACGGCACCGAGCTGCCGCGCGGCGAGGCCGGCGGCACGCGCTCGCCGCCCGGCGTCGGCATGGTGTTCCAGCAGTTCAACCTGTTTCCGCACCTCACCGTGCTCGCCAACCTGACGCTGGGGCCGATGCGCGCGCGCGGCCTGTCGCGCGCGGAGGCGACGGAGCTGGCCCGCCACTACCTGGCGCGCGTGAA
The DNA here is from genome assembly GCA_030431335.1 of Alphaproteobacteria bacterium. Lineage (GTDB taxonomy): Bacteria > Pseudomonadota > Alphaproteobacteria > Rhizobiales > Amorphaceae > Acuticoccus. The sequence continues at coordinate 435 of JAUIJH010000048.1, read as the reverse complement.
AATTCCCGAGCAGGCGGACAAGTACCCGCGCCACCTGTCGGGCGGGCAGCAGCAGCGCGTCGCCATCGCCCGTGCGCTCGCGATGGAGCCCTCCATCATGCTGTTCGACGAGCCCACCTCCGCGCTCGACCCGGAGATGATCCGCGAGGTGCTGGAGGTGATGGCCGAAATCGCCGCCACCGGCATGACCATGGTGTGCGTCACCCACGAGATGGGGTTCGCGCGCAACGTCGCCGACCGCATGGTGTTCATGGACCACGGCGAGATCGTCGAGGTGGCGCCGCCGGCGGATTTCTTCAGCGCGCCGAAGAGCCAGCGCTGCCGCGACTTCCTCGACCGCGTGCTGCACCACTGATGCGCGCGCGCCGCCTCCTCCTCCTCGTTCTGCCGCTGCTGGCGCTGGGCGGCTGCTCGGCCAACTGGGGCTGGTACGTC
>JAUIJH010000047.1 GCA_030431335.1 Alphaproteobacteria bacterium | reverse complement strand
GAACCCGATCGCGAAGATGCCGAAGATCACGAAGCGCTGCATCAGGTCGGGATAGGCGGCGCCGAGCGGCTGCAGCCAGATCGGCATCGAGAAGACGACGGCGGCGAACAGCACCGTCATCAGGATGTCGACCTTGGGCGGCCACAGCGGGGCCATGTCCGGCCCGCGCGGCGGCAGCTCGGAGGGGACCGCGCCGCTGGTGCGGAAGAAGGCCGACTTCCCCTTCTCGGCGGCGGGAGCGTTGGGTTTGGTAGTCTGATCCATCGCTTAGCTCTCCATCACGCCCTTGCGACCAAGCAGGCCGCGCGGACGCGCCAGCAGCACGGCGACTGCGACGAGGTAAATGATGATCTGGTCGATGCCGGGAAAAATGCTCTTTACCTCGTTGAGGGAGGCGAAGGACTGCAGGATCCCCAGGAGGAAGCCTGCGGCGACGGCGCCCGGCAGCGAGCCCATGCCCCCCACCACCACGACGACGAAGGACAGGACCAGGAAGTCCATGCCGATGTGGTAGTTGGGCGTGAGGATCGGCGTATAGAGCGCGCCCGCGAGACCGGCGACCACGGCGGCCAGCCCGAACACCACCGTGAAGCGGCGCTGGATGTTGATGCCGAGGAACTGCACCGTCTCGCGATCGGCCATGCCCGCGCGCACCACCATGCCGTAGGTGGTGAGGTTGAGGAAGGCGAACACGCCGCTGATGATCACCGCCGAGGAGGCCAGATAGATGAGCCGCCACCACGGGTAGGACAGGTTGCCGCCGAGCCCGAGGATGACGCCCAGATCGGCCGATCCGGCGACCGCGGGCGGGGCGGCGACGGGAATGGGATTGGCGCCGAAGATGACCTTGATCACCTCCTGCAGCACGATGGCGAGGCCGAAGGTGACGAGGATCTGCTCGGCGTGGGGGCGATTGTAGAAGAAGCGGATCAGCCCGCGCTCGAACAGGATGCCTATCAACAGCATGACCGGGATGGTCACCAGCACGGAGATCGGCACCACGTAATCGATGATCAGCTGGCCGGTGTCGCCGAACCAGGTGACGAGGTAGGGCACCTCTTTATAGGCCTCGAAGAAGGTGATCGATTCGTCGCGCACGCGGGTGGAGATGGTCAGCACCGATTGGAGCGCCACGGTGCAGAACGCGCCGAGCATGAACAGCGCGCCGTGGGCGAAGTTGACGATGCCGAGCGTGCCGAATGTGAGCGTCAACCCGAGCGCGATCAGCGCATAGGCGCCGCCTTTGTCGAGCCCGTTCAGGATCTGGAGAAGTATGGCGTCCATTGCACCTTTCTCGCCTGCAGCCGGACCATCAAAAAGCGCCGCGGCGTGGGCCGCGGTTGCGTTTCGTGTCGGCGCTCAAGGGACGGCGCGCGGGCGGACCCGCGCGCCGGTTTCGTTTCGGTTTCGTTACGCCGCGCAGCCAGCGACCTCGTAGGGGCCGAGCTCGCCGCCGAAGATCGACGCGTCGTAGGTGACGTCGGCGGCCGGGACGACCTTGTAGACCTTGAGGAGGTCGTACTGGGAGGTGGCGGCGTCGTTGCCCTGCACCACGAGCACGTCCTTGAAGCACTGGTGGTCCTCGGCGCGGTAGAGCGTCGGCCCGTTGCCCATGCCGTCGAACTCGAAGCCTTCCAGCGCCTTGATCAGCTCGGGCGGATAGAAGGTGCCGGCCATCTCCGCCGCGTTGGCGTAGAGGAGCGCCTGCACGTAGCAGGTTTGCGCGGCCTGCGAGGGCGGACGGCCGTACTTCTGGCCGAACGAGGTGGCGAAGGCCTTGGTGCCCTCGTCCTGCAGCTGCCAGCTCCAGTTGGAGGTGCCGAAGATGCCCTTCACGTTGGCGCCCGCGCCCTCGGCCATCAGCTCCGAGTAGAGCGGCACGACGATCTCGAACTGCTTGCCGTTGACCTGCTTGTCGCGCATGCCGAACTGCACCGCCTGGGTGAGCGAGTTCACCATGTCGTTGCCGTAGTGGTTGAGGATCAGCACGTCGGCGCCCGAGTTGAGGACCGGTGTGAGGTACTGCGAGAAGTCGCCGGCGCCGAGCGGGGTGCGCACGGCCTGGACCGTCTCCCAGCCCTGTGCCTCCGTGGCGTTCTTGATGGATTCTTCCTGCGTCCAGCCCCAGGTGTAGTCGGCGGTGAGGTGGTAGGCGCGGCGCTCCTTGCCGTAGGCCTCCGCCAGCACGACGCCGAGCGCCTCGCCGGACATGTACGCGTTGAAGAAGTGGCGGAAGCCGTAGCGCCTCTTGTCCTTGCCGGTGGTGTCGTTGGAGTGGGTCAGGCCGCACATGAACACGACGCCCATCTCCTGGGCGAGCGACTGCACCGCCACGGCGACGCCCGAGGACGAGCCGCCCGACACCATGATGGCGCCGTCTTTCTCGATCATGCGGCGGGCCGATGCGCGGGCCGCGTCGGACTTGGTCTGCGTGTCGCCGGTGACGAACTGGACCTTCTTGCCCAGGATGCCGTTGCCCTTGAGGGAGGACGGCTTGAAGGTGTTCAGCATGCCGCCGTCGCCTTCGCCGTTGAGGTGCTCGACGGCGAGCTCGTAGGCGCGCAGCTCGTCCGCGCCTTCATCGGCGTAGGGGCCGGTCTGGGGCACGTTGAAGCCGAGCGTGACGGTGGAGCCGGTGGGGGCGTTGCAGAAGTTCTCCTGCGCCCAGGCGTTCCTGACGAAGAAGGTGGGGGCGGACAAGGCCGCGCCGGTGAGCGCGGTGGTTTTCAAGAAGCCGCGGCGCGACGGACGAATAATGCGATCCATCAGTTCCTCCCATGGGGGCGGAGCTCATGGTGCGGCCCCGCTTCATCGTCATCGTGTAAGCGAGTGTTGACAGGCGGAACAAGGCGCTCGCCGGGCCGGTGTCACACTTTTGTAAAGTTGCTGCGGATCGGCGCGAAGCGGTGTAAAACGCATCACAAGAGGGTCCACGGACCAGTAGAACAAGTGTCGGGGGAAGCGCGGATGGCAACGGCGACACGCGTGCCGATAGGAGATCGGATACGCCTGCAACGCCGCACGGCGGGATTGACGCAGCGAGAACTTGCCTCGGCGGTCGGTGTATCGCCGGCTTACTTGAGCCTGATCGAAAGCGATAAGCGCCAGATCGGCGGACGGCTGCTGCGCCAGATCGCCGAAGAGCTGGGCGTGGACACGGAGATCTTCACCGCCGTCAGCGACGGGCGCCTGGCGGCCGACCTCGACGAGATCTCGCGCGCCTTCCCCCGCCAGCCCCGCGAAAGCGCGGCCGAGCTGGTGGCCTTTTCGGGCGACTGGGCGCGCATGGTGCTCGACCTCTACGACCGCTCGCTGACGGCCGAGGCCGAGACCGACCACCTCGCCGACCGCTTCGCCCGCGACCCGCAGTGGATCGCCTTCGCGCACGACATCCTGAGCCGCATCACCTCGGTGCGCTCGGCGGCCGAGATCCTGTCCGACTACGGCGCGATGGACGAGGGCCAGCGGCGGCGCTTCATGGACACGGTGGTGTCGGAGAGCGCGCGCCTGTCGAGCGTGACGCGGCAGATGATCGAGGCGCTGCACGCCGCGCGCACCGCCGACGCGGCCGGCGCGGACGTGCGCGAGGTGGACGCCTTCCTGCACGACCGGGGCTATTATTTCGCCACCATCGAGGCCGCCGTGGAGCCTTTGGCGGTGCCGCGGGCGGGCGGCCCCTCGCAGCGCTTCGCGGCCGCGTGCGCGCTGGTGGAGGCGAACGCGCGCCCCGCGATCGAGGCCGAGCTCGCCGAGGCGGTGTTCCGCACCGACGGGGCGCGCAAGCGGGCCTGGGGCGCGCTGGTGCGCTACGGGGCGGGCGCGCTCGTCATGCCCTACGACCGCTTCCGCACCGCCGCCGCCGCCGCGCGCTACGACATCGACGTTCTGGGCGAGACCTTCGGCACCTCCTTCGAGCAGACCGCGCACCGGCTCGCCTCGCTGCGCCGGCCGGGCGGGTCGGCGCCCTCGTTCGCGTTCCTGCGCGTCGATCCGGCGGGCACGGTGTCCAAGCGCCTGTCGACGCCGCAATTGCGCCTGCCGCTGTTCGGCGCGTGTCCGCTATGGGTGGTGTACGAGGCGTTCGCGCAGCCGGGGCGCACGCTGTCGCAGATGGTGGAGCTGGAGGGGGAGCGTTTCTTGCTGATCGCACGGGGGCTGGAAAAGACCGCGCGCCACCTGGCCCAGCCGCCGGCGCGCTTCGCCGTGATGCTGGGCGTGCCGGCGGCGGCCGCGCACGAAATCGTCTATGGCGACCCGTTCGCCTCGGGCCGGGAGAGCGTGGTGACGGCGGCCGGCTACGAATGCCGCTCGTGCACCCGCATCCATTGCGGCCAGCGCGCCCACGGGAGCGCGGAAGCATGAGGACGGGGCGGGTGCTGATCGTGGAGGACGAGCCGCACATTGCCGAGGCGCTGCTGTTCCTGTGCGAGCGGGAGGGGCTGAAGGCGGACGTGTGCGCCGACGGCAAGGACGCGCTCGGCCGGCTGACGGACTACCAGCTCGTGATCCTCGACATCATGCTGCCGGGCGCCTCGGGCTTCGACATCGCCGAGGCGGTGCGGCGCCTGTCGGCCCCGCCCAAGGTGTGCGTGCTGACCGCCAAGGGCCAGCCGGGCGACCGGGCGCGCATGAGCCAGATCGGCGTCAACGCGTTCGTCACCAAGCCGTTCTCCAACAAGGATCTGATGCAGACGGTGCGCTCGCTGATGGCCGCGCCGTGAACACGCCCGAGCGCCCGCCCGAGCCGCCGCCGCCCCCGCCGCCGCCGTCGCCGCAGCGCCGGGCGCCGCTGGGGGGCGACGCGCGGGCGATCCTGTCGGCGGCGGGCCCGTTGTTCTTCCTGCCACCGGTGATGGCGCTGGCGGACCGGGCCGTCACCGTGCTCGGGGTGCCGCTGATCGCGGTCTACGTGTTCGCGGTGTGGCTGGCGGGGATCGTGCTGATCGCGCTGTCGGCGCAGCGCGGCCAGGTGGACTGATGCTGCCGGCGCCGCTGGTCCTGGTGATCGCGGGCGGCTATCTGGCGCTCCTGTTCGTGATCGCCTCGACGGTGGACCGGATGCCGCCGACGGAGCGCGAGCGCCTCTTCACCGGCGTCACCTACACGCTGTCGCTGGCGGTCTACTGCACGTCGTGGACGTTCTACGGCGCGGTCGGCACCGCGGTGCGCTCGGGGCTCGAGTTCGTCACCATCTATATCGGGCCGACGCTGCTGCTGATGGCGTGGTGGCTGCTGCTGCGCAAGATGACGCGCATCGCCAAGGCGCAGCGCATCATCTCCATCGCCGACTTCCTGTCCTCGCGCTACGGCAAGAGCCGGGCGGTGGCGATGCTGGTGACGGTGATCGCGGTGGCGGCGATCACGCCCTATATCGCGCTGCAGCTCCTGGCCGTGTCGAAGTCGTTCCGCGCGCTGGTGGGCGACCCCGGCAGCACCGACATCGCGTTCTGGACGGCGCTGCTGATGGCGTTCTTCGTCATCATGTTCGGCACGCGGCGGGTGAATGCGGACGAGAGCCAGCCGGGCATCGTGGCGGCCATCGCGTTCGAATCCATCGTCAAGCTGACGGCGCTGATCGCGGTGGCGCTGTGCGCGATGCTGGCGCTCAACGAGGGGGCGCTGCCGGGGGCGGCGGCCAGCAGCGTGGCGGAGGCGCTGTCGGACGTGGGCGCGCTGCCGCGCGACGACGGGGTGCGCTGGCTGGTGCTGACCAGCCTGTCGGCGGCGGCGATGATCTGCCTGCCGCGCCAGTTCCAGGTGGCCATCATCGAGAACCGCAGCGAGCGGCACATCGCGCTCGCCTCGTGGCTGTTCCCGCTCTACCTGTTCCTGATCGCGGTGGTGGTGCTGCCCATCGCCGCCGCCGGGCTGGTGCGGCTGCCGGTGGGCGCCGAGCCCGACCTCTTCGTGCTGACGGTGCCGCTGGCGGAGGGGCTGTCGGGGCTGGCGCTGTTCGCCTTCATCGGCGGGCTGTCCTCGGCGACGTCGATGGTGATCGTCGCCTCGCTGGCGCTGGCGGTGATGATCTCCAACCACATCCTGGCGCCGTTCCTGATCGGCGGCTCGCGCGGGGGCGGGGCGAGCGGCATCTCCGCGACGGTGCTGTTCGCGCGGCGCGTCGCCATCGTGGGCGTGCTGGCGCTGGGCTATTTCTACAGCAAGGCGACGGAGGGGGCGGGCGGGCTCGCCTCCATCGGGCTGATCGCGTTCGCGGGGGTGGCCCAGTTCGCGCCGGCGCTGATCGGGGGCCTGTTCTGGCGCAACGCGACGCGCGTCGGCGCCACCAGCGGGCTCGGCGCGGGGGCGCTGGTGTGGCTGGCGACGCTGCTGGTGCCGAGCTTCGGGGTGGGCGAGCCGGTGCTGGCGATGCTGCGGACGCTGGTGCTGCCGGCCGACCTCGCGCAAGGCCCGGCGGCGGTCGACCCGCTGGTGTTCGGCACGCTCCTGTCGCTCAGCATCAACGCCGCGCTCTACGTGGTGGTCTCGCTGGCGACGCGGCGCACCCCCTTCGACCAGCTCCAGGCGACGCTGTTCGTGGACGCGCTGCACCGGGGGCGGCCGGAGCCGGTGCTGCGCCGCTCGGCCAACCGGCGCGACCTCTTCCGCCTGACGCAGCGCATCCTGGGCCCGGTCGAGACGCACCGCATGTTCCAGGAGGCGGGCGTGAGCGAGGGGGGCGATGCCGTCGACAGCGCGTTCGTGGCGCGCGTGGAGGGGGAGATCGCGGTGGCGGTGGGGGCGGCCTCGGCGCACACGCTGGTGACGCGGGTGGCGACGGGCGAGCCCTTGACGGTGGACACGGCCATCGCGCTGCTGGCGCAGACGCAGGACGCGATCCGCGTGGCGCGCGAGCTCGGCGTGCGCTCGGTGGAGCTGGAGCAGACCGCCGACGAGCTGCGCGCCGCCAACGTCACGCTCAACACGCTGCTGGAGGAAAAGGACGAGTTCCTGAGCCGCGTGAGCCACGAGATGCGCACGCCCCTGACGGCGGTGCGCGCCTTCGCCGACCTGTTGCAGGACGGCGAGCTGGACGAGACGCGCGCGGCCCGCTTCGTCGCCATCATCGCCACCGAGGCGGACCGGCTGACGCGCCTGCTGGACGACATCCTCGACCTCAGCCGGCTGGAGGCGGGGCGGGCGCCGCTGCGCCGCGAGCGGTTCGACGCGGTGGCGGCGCTGCGCCACGCGGCCGAGGCGATGGAGGGCTTCGCCGAGCGCAGCGGGGTGCACCTGCGCGTGGCCGCCGACGCGCCGCTGATGGTGGATGCGGATTGGGACCGGGTGACCCAGGTGCTGGTCAACCTCATCTCCAACGCGGTGAAATTCTCCGGCAACGCCCGCGAGGTGGTGCTGAGCGCGCAGGCGCAGGACGGCATGGCCGTGCTGCGGGTGTGCGACTTCGGCGGCGGCGTCAACACCGAGATCCTGCCGCAGCTCTTCACCAAGTTCGCCGGCAGCAACGAGGGCGGCAACGCCACCGGCGCGGGGCTGGGCCTCGCCATCGCCCGCGAGATCGCCGGCGGCCTGGGCGGCTCGCTGGAGCTGGAGACGACCGGGGCGCAGGGCTCGGTGTTCGCGCTGCGTCTGCCGCTGGTGGTGCCGGCGAAGGCGTGAGCCCCGTCGCGCCGATGGAGCGCCGGGCGCCTCAGGCGGCGGGGGGCAGCAGCGACGCGATCGCGGCGGCGACGTCCTCGCCCGGCCCGCACAGCCGCTCGGGGCCCAGCTCGGCGATGGGCACGTCCGAATAGCCGTAGGTGACGCCGACCATGGGGATGCGGGCGGCGCGGGCGGTCTCGTAGTCGATGCGGCTGTCGCCGACATAGGCGGTGCGCGCGGGGTCGCCGCCGGCCAGCGCGATGGTGCGCAGGAGCGGCAGCGGGTCGGGCTTGCTGACGGCGAAGGTGTCCCCGCCCGTGAGGGCGACGAAGCGCGCGCTGAGCGACAGTTCGTCGAGGAGCTGGCGGGCGAGCCCCTCGCGCTTGTTGGTGCACACGGCGGCGGCGATGCCGGCCGCGTCCAGCGCGTCGAGCGCGGCCACCATCTCCGGGAACGGGCGGCTGTGGCGGGCGAGGCGGGTGGCGTAGTGGTCGACGAACTCGTCGCGCAGCACGTCGATCTCGCGCTCGGTGAGTTCGACGCCGTGCTCGTGGAGCGCCTTTTCGATCATCGCGCGCGCGCCCATGCCGATGAAGTCGCGCAGGATGGCCGGCGAGATGGGCGGCAGACCCTGGCCGGCGAGCACCACGTTGGTTGTGTCGGAAAGGTCCGGGGCGGTGTCGACGAGCGTTCCGTCGAGGTCGAATACGGCGAGGCGGTCGGTTGTCACGGGAAGCTCTCGATGGGGGTCGATGACCGCCCAATAGCGTGTACGATCGGCGCGCGCCACTTGCCATTGCCGGCGCGAGTTGCTTCAAGCGGCTCTGACACCCGAACGGGAGTACCCGATGCGTAGAGCAGCCCTTGCTTTTTTCCTTGCAGCCGCATGTGCGGCGTGGGCCGTGCCCATGCCGACGATGGCCCAGGACGCGGCACCCCAGCAGCCCGCTGCTGAAGAGAATTTCACCGATTCGCATCTGCGCGCCGCGGCCCGCGTGATCGAGCTGGTGGGCGGCGACGTCACCTTCGACGAAATTCTGCCGCGCGTCGCCGGACAGACGCAGATCGTGTTCACCCGCACCAACCCGGCGCTGACCCGCGAGATCGAGGAGGCCGTGCAGACGGCGGCGATCTCGATGGTGCCGCGCCGGCTGGAGCTGGCGCGCACGCTGCAGATGATCTGGGCGCGCCGCTTCTCCGAGGAGGAGCTGGACAGCCTGGCGGAGTTCTTCTCGGGTCCCCTCGGCACCAAGTATGTCGAGATGTTCCCGATCGTCAGCGCCCTGTCGCTGGGCGCCGCCAAGCAGTGGGAGCAGATCCTGTCGGCCGACATGGTGACCCTGACGCGCGACAATCTCGCCGCCAAGGGCCACACGCTCTAGCGCGGCCATGCCGGCATGACATCGTGCCGGCGTGACCCCATATGCCCGCCACGGGGCGAGAGGCGAGGCACGCGCTCGCCCCTTGCGGCCGCGGGCGCCTGATCGGGCCGCGCACCGGCCGCCGCAACGCGGCCTCGCCGCGCCGTTGAAACGGCGCGGTTTTTGATGTTTGAGGGCGGACGCGTTCGAGGGCCGCCGACGGGGTGGCGGCTGCCTCGGAAACCGCACGGACGGCGCGGTTTTCATCTTTGAGGGGCGTGCCACGAGGGCAGGGCGCGAGGCCCGGCGGGGGAGAAGGCGGTGAGCGAGACTTTCGACTACGACCTGTTCGTGATCGGTGCCGGGTCGGGCGGCGTGCGGGCCGCGCGCATCGCCGCGCAACACGGCGCGAAGGTGGCCATCGCCGAAGAGCACCGCGTGGGCGGCACCTGCGTCATCCGCGGCTGCGTGCCCAAGAAGCTGATGGTCTACGCGGCCGGCTTCGCCGACCATTTCGAGGACGCGGCCGGCTACGGCTGGTCCCACGCCGGCGCGACGTTCGACTGGGCGCGGCTGATCGCCAACAAGGACCACGAGATCGATCGCCTCAACGCGATCTACATCAACAACCTGGTGAAGGCCGGGGTGGAGCTCTTCATGTGCCGCGCCACGGTGAAGGGCCCGCACGCGGTGCGCATCGAGGCGGAGGACCGCGTGGTGAGCGCGCGGGTGGTCCTGGTCGCCACCGGCGGTTACCCCTCGACGGACGAGACGCTGCCCGGCCACGAGCTCGCCATTTCCTCCAACGAGGTGTTCTACCTGGAGCGGCAGCCCAAGCGCATCGCCATCGCCGGCGGCGGCTACATCGCGGTGGAGTTCGCCGGCATCTTCAACGGGCTCGGCACCGACACGACGCTGGTCTACCGGCGCGACGAGATCCTGCGCGGCTTCGACCACGAGGCGCGCACCCTGATCCGCCAGGAGATGGAGGCGCGCGGGGTGAAGTTCGTGTTCCACGACATCTTCACCGAGCTGGCGCGCCAGGAGGACGGCGCGATCCGGGCGTCGCTCAGGAGCGGGCGCACGCTGACGGTGGACGAGGTGATGTTCGCCATCGGCCGGCGCCCCGCCACCAAGGGGCTGGGGCTGGAGGCCGCCGGGGTGGAGCTGGGCGCGGGCGGCGCGGTGCTGGTGGACGAGCACAGCCGCTCCTCGGTGCCCTCGATCTACGCCGTGGGCGACGTGACCGACCGCGTCAACCTGACCCCGGTGGCGATCCGCGAGGGCCACGCCTTCGCCGACACCGTGTTCGGCGGCAAGAAGGTGGTGGTGGACCACCGCCTGGTGCCCTCGGCGGTGTTCTCCCAGCCCGAGTTCGGCACCGTGGGGCTGACCGAGGAGGAGGCGGCGGCCGAGGGCGACGTCGACGTCTATTCGGCGACCTTCCGGCCGATGCTGGCCACGCTGTCGGGCCGCCACGAGAAGATGCTGATGAAGGTGCTGGTGGAGCCCAAGAGCGACAAGGTGCTCGGCGTGCACGTGGTCGGCCACGGGGCGGGCGAGCTGGCGCAGGTGCTGGGCATCGCGGTGAAGATGGGCGCCACCAAGTCCGATTTCGACGCCACCATGGCCGTGCACCCCACCGCCGCGGAGGAACTCGTGACCATGCGCACCCCCGCGCGCCGGCTGCGCCGCGAGGCCGCGTGAGCGTCGCGATCTTCGGCTACGGCTCGCTGGTCAACCGGGGGACGCTGCCGCCCCACATCGACGTGCGCCCCAAGACGGTGCGCGGCTGGCGGCGGGCGTGGCGCGCCTCCAGCGTCGGCGCCAGGGGCGGGGCGTGCGCGCTGTCGGTGGTGCCCGACCCGGACGCGATCATCGACGGGCTGGTGGTGCGCTTCGACGACCTGGTGTGGCCGATCATCCGCACGCGCGAAAAGAATTACGACATCCTCCACCTCGACGACGAGCCGGACGTGATCCTGTTCCGCGCGCGGGCCGAGGTGGACCGCTTCGGCGACGCGCATCATCCAATTCACATGTCGTATATCGACGTGACCTTGCAGGGCTTTTTGCGCGAGTTCGGCGAGGATGGGGCGGCCCGCTTCATGGCCACGACCGAGGGCTGGCACGTGCCCATCGTCGACGATCGCGCCGCGCCCAACTACCCGCGTGCCCAACTCCTGAGCAGTGCTGAACAAATAAAAGTCGACGCACTGCTTGAATCAGTTGACGCGAGCGCGGCGGTCGGCACACAAAGCCGCGGCGTCTAGACGTCCGGCCGCACTCCGGCGGGACGAGATGCTGTCGCTTTGACTTTTATATTTTGGCCGCGCCGTCATGGAGTGGAATGCGAGCGCTCAGGAAGTACTGGTGAAGTGCAATGAATGCTGGAAAATGGAGCCCCTCGAGCTGGCGTGATAAGCCGGCAATGCAGTTGCCGGAGTATCCGGACATGGACGCCCTTGCCGCGATGGAAGCGCGTCTGAAGTCCTATCCGCCCCTCGTTTTTGCAGGTGAGGCGCGGGCTCTGAAGGAAGACCTGGCGGCAGTGGCCGCCGGCAACGGTTTTCTGCTTCAGGGCGGCGACTGCGCCGAGGCGTTTGCGGAGCACCACCCGGATGCGATCCGCGACTTTTTCCGTGTGCTCTTGCAGATGTCGGTGGTGCTGACGTTCGCCGCCGCCTCGCCGATCATCAAGGTGGGGCGCATCGCGGGCCAGTTCGCCAAGCCGCGCTCCTCCGGCATGGAGACGCGCGACGGGGTGTCGCTGCCGTCCTACCGCGGCGACATCGTGAACGACATCGAGTTCACCGAAGCGGCGCGCATCCCCGATCCGCAGCGCATGGAGATGGCGTTCCGCCAGTCGGCGGCGACGCTGAACCTGTTGCGTGCGTTCGCGCAGGGCGGTTTCGCCAACCTCGACAACGCGCACCGCTGGATGCTGGGCTTTGTGGAAGACTCGCCCCAGGGCCATCGATACCGCCACTTGGCCGACCGGATCTCCGAGACGCTGGCGTTCATGCGCGCCTGCGGCATCCACCCCTCGACCACGCCGCAGCTGCAGACGACGGACCTCTATACCAGCCACGAGGCGCTGCTGCTCGGCTACGAGGAAGCGTTCACGCGGATGGATTCGCTGACGGACGAGTACTACTGCACGTCCGGCCACATGGTCTGGATCGGCGACCGCACAAGACAGCCTGACCACGCCCACGTGGAGTATGCACGTGGCATCCGCAACCCGATCGGGCTGAAGTGCGGCCCTTCGCTGACGCCCGACGGCCTCATCGAGCTGCTCGACATCCTCGATCCCAATAACGAGCCCGGCCGCATGACGCTGATATGCCGCTTCGGCGCCGACAAGATCCTGGATCATTTGCCGGCCCTGGTGCGCGCAGTGGAGCGAGAGGGGCGCAAGGTGGTTTGGTCATGCGATCCCATGCACGGCAACACGGTCTCTGTGTCCGGCTACAAGACGCGTCCGTTCGACCGCATCCTCAAGGAGGTGCAGTCGTTCTTCGCCGTCCACAGGGCGGAGGGCACCCATGCCGGCGGCATCCACATCGAGATGACCGGCAAGAACGTGACCGAGTGCACGGGCGGCGCGCGGCCGGTGACGGCCGACAACCTGGCCGACCGCTACGACACCCAGTGCGACCCGCGCCTCAATGCCGAGCAGTCGATCGAGCTGGCTTTCCTGATCGCGGAAAACCTGCAGGCCGAGAAGCGCGACCGGGCGACACGCGTGGCCGCCTGACCGGGCGGGAAGGTGGGCCGTTTTGACGGGCCCCACCTTCCTCCCCAACGAGACCATCGAGGTCTTCGACCGCAAGATGGCCTATGCCGAGCTGGGACAGGGTTCGCCCATCGTGTTCCAGCACGGCAACCCCACCTCATCGTATCTGTGGCGCAATATCGGGCCGCGCCTGGCCGAGTACGGGCGCTGCGTGGCGGTCGATCTCATCGGCATGGGCGGGTCGGACAAGCTGCCTGGCACCGGGCCGATGCGCTACACCTTCGAGGAGCAGGCCCGCTACCTCTACCACGCGTGGGACCAGCTCGAGGTCTACAAGGACGTGATCCTGGTGCTGCACGGCATGGGCGCGGCGCTCGGCTTCGAGTGGGCGCGGCGCTTCCCCAACCGCGTCGCCGGCATCGTCTACATGGAAGCGCTGGTGTGGCCGCTGCCGAACTGGGGCGCCTGGTCGCAGGAGGCGCAGGACCTGTTCAAGGCGGTGCGCTCGCCCGACGGCGAAAAGCTGGTGCTGGACGAGAACATCTTCCTGGAAAAGGTGCTGCCGCGCGCGACCTTGGCCCGGCTCGGCGAGGCGGCGCTGGCCCGCTACCGCGCCCCCTTCAACGAACCGGGCGAGGGCAGGCGGCCGATGCTGGACCTGCCGCGCCAGATCCCCGTCGCCGGCGAGCCGGCCGACATGGCGGCGCTGGTGGAAAAATACGGCCGCTGGCTGAAGAGCAGCGACGTGCCGAAACTCCTGGTGGAAGCGGAGTACGGCACCTTCTGCACCGGGCCGATGCTGGAATTCTGCCGCACCTGGAACCACCAGGAGCGGGTGAAGCTGCGCGCCGCCCACTTCGTGCCGGAGGACGCGCCGGACGCCTTGTCGAAGGCGCTGATCGGGTTTGCGCAGCGGCTGCGGGGCTGAGGCCTCCGGTAACGATCCCCAGCGCACCATCCCCGCGTAAGGTTCGAGGCTGGCGCACGGGGCTGGATCATGCGGCGACCGGCGGATCTGGAGCCCGCCGCGCCGCCATGGCATCATGCCGGCGCGAGCCGACGGGCTCGCCCATCGAACAGCCGGAGCCGGGGTGTGCGCGAGGCAATCGCAGGCTCCGACGTTCGTCCCGCCGGCACGCCGGCGGGGGCGAAAGTGCGCGCCGGGCAAAAAAACCGAGGGCCCGGCGCTTCCGTCGGGGCGTGACAGGCTCTAGTAGCGGCTGAGGTTTTCTTGCCGCCAAGGGATCGGAATGCGCGACCGCTTCACACTCTCGTTGCAGCAGCTCAATCCCGTGATGGGCGATCTGAAGGGCAACCGCGCGATGGCCGAGGCGGCCGTCCGGGACGCGGGCGCCGTCGATCTGGTGGTGTTCACCGAGCTTTTCATCACCGGCTACCCGCCGGAGGACCTCGTGTTGAAGCGGGCCTTCGTGGAGGAGGCGATGGCCGAGGTGCGGGCGCTGGCGGCGGCCTGCGCGGACGGGCCGGCGATCGGCATAGGCACGCCCTGGCTGGAGAACGGGGTGCGCACCAACGCCTTCGCCATCCTCAAGGACGGCAAGGTCCACGCGGTGCGCCACAAGGTGGAGCTGCCCAACTACGCCGTGTTCGACGAGAAGCGCGTGTTTTCCGCCGATCCGATGCCGGGTCCGGTGGACATCGGCGGCGTGCGCATCGGCTTCCCGATCTGCGAGGACATCTGGATCGAGGACGTGTGCGAGTGCCTGGCGGAGACGGGCGCGCAGTTCCTGGTGGTGCCGAACGGCTCGCCCTATACGCGCGCCAAGCAGGACATCCGCATGCAGGTGGCGCTGGCGCGGGTGGTGGAGTGCGAATTGCCGCTCCTCTACGTCAACCAGGTGGGCGGGCAGGACGAATTGGTGTTCGACGGCGCCTCGTTCGTGCTGGCGAGCAACCGCACGCTGCGCGCGCAGCTGCCCGCGTTCCAGCCGTTCGCCCAGACGGTGACGATGGCGCGCACGGGCGACGGGTGGGAGCCCGAGGCGGGCGCGCTCGCCGCGCTGCCGGACACGGACGCGGCGGACTGGTCGGCCGCGATGCTGGGCCTGCGCGACTATGTGAACAAGAACGGCTTCGGCAGCGTCGTCATCGGGCTGTCGGGGGGCATCGATTCGGCGATCTGCGCGGCGCTCGCGGTGGACGCGCTGGGCGCCGACAAAGTGCACTGCATCATGATGCCCTACCGCTACACCTCCAGCGAGAGCCTGTCGGATGCGGCGGACGTGGCCGAGCGGCTGGGCGTGCGCTACGACACGGTGCCCATCGCCTCGGCGGTGGAGGGGCTGACGGAGGCGCTGGGGCCGCTGTTCGCCGGCCGCGAGCCGGACGTGACGGAGGAGAACGTGCAGTCGCGCGTGCGCGGCACCATCCTGATGGCCGTCTCCAACAAGTTCGGCGGCATGGTGGTGACGACGGGCAACAAGTCGGAGGTGTCGGTCGGCTACGCGACGCTGTACGGCGACATGAACGGCGGCTTCAACCCGATCAAGGACCTCTACAAAACCGAGGTTTTCCGCCTGTGCCGCTGGCGCAACGGGCACACGGCCCCGGGCGGGCTGGGGCCGGAGGGAGTGGTGATCCCGGAGCGGATCATCGACAAGCCGCCCACGGCCGAGCTGCGCGAGAACCAGAAGGACGAGGATTCGCTGCCCCCCTACGACACGCTGGACGGCATCTTGCGCCGGCTGATCGAGGATGACGCGAGCGTGTCGCAGGTGGTGGCCGCCGGCTACGACCCGGCGACGGTCAAGCGGGTGGACCATCTGTTGCACATCGCCGAGTACAAGCGGCGCCAGGCCGCGCCGGGCGTGAAGATCTCGCCGCGCAATTTCGGGCGCGACCGGCGCTGGCCGATCACCAATCGCTACCGCGATGCGTGAGATCGTCCGCTTCGCCCCTTCGCCGACGGGCGAGCTCCACCTCGGCAACATTCGCACCGCGCTCTACAATTATTTCCTGGCGCTGCGCACGGACGGCACCTTCGTGCTGCGCTACGACGACACCGACGTGGAGCGCTCGCAGGAGCGCTTCGTGGCGCAGATCGCCGCCGATCTGGACTGGCTGGGCCTGGTGCCGGCGCGGGTGGAGCGCCAGTCCGCGCGGCTGGCCGACTACGACGCGGCGGCCGACCGGCTGCGCGCGGCCGGCCTCCTCTACGCCTGCTACGAGACGCCGGACGAGCTGGAGCGCAAACGCTCGCGCCAGCGTGCCCGCGGCCTGCCGCCGGTCTACGACCGCGCCGGGCTCGCGCTGGAGCCGGCCGAGCGGGCGGCGCTGGAGGCCGAGGGGCGGCGCCCGCACTGGCGCTTCAAGCTGCCCGAGGGGGCGCGCCATTTCGAGGACCTGTGCCGCGGGCCGCAGACGGTCAACCTCGGCGCCATCTCCGACCCGGTGCTGGTGCGCGAGGACGGCAGCTACCTCTATACGCTGACCTCGGTGGTGGACGACATCGCCCTCGCCATCACCACGGTGGTGCGCGGCGAGGACCACATCACCAACACGGGCGTGCAGATCGCGCTGTTCGAGGCGCTGGGCGCGCCGGCACCCGCCTTCGCCCACCACAACCTCCTGACGCGCTCCGATGGCGAACCGCTGTCCAAGCGCGACAACCCGCTGTCGATCCGCCAGCTCGCCGCCGACGGCTACGAGCCGATGGCGATCGCCTCGCTGGCGGCGCTGGTGGGCACGTCGCACCCGGTGGCGCCGGCCGCCGACCTCGCCGACCTGGCCTCGACGGTGGCGCTCGGCGACGTCTCGCGCGGGCCGGCGATGTTCGACCCGGCCGAGCTGAGGCGGCTCAACGCGGCCATCGTGCACGGGCTCGATGCGGCGGACGCGGCGCCGACCTTGGCCGACCCGGCGATGGATCAGGCGATGTTCTGGCAGACGATCCGGGGCAACGTCGCCTTCCGCAAGGAGGCGGCGGTGTGGGCCTGGCGCGCGAGCGCGAGCGCGGACGCGCTGCTGGCCGATCCCGATTGCCCGCCCTTGGCGGACGAGGAGCGCGCCGTTGTCGCCGCCGCGGCCGACGCCTTGGAGACCGTGCCGTGGGGCGAGGAGGCGTTCGCTTCGCTTGCCAAGGCGGTGCGCGCGCAGACCGGGGCGAAGGGCAAGGCGCTGTTCCTGCCGCTGCGCAAGGCGCTGACGGGGGCGACCGCCGGCCCCGAGCTCGGCCCGTGGCTGGCGCTCATCGGCATGGACCGGGCGGCCGAGCGGCTGGCGGCGGCGGCGCGGCGCTGACACGCCCCGCCCTCGGGGAGGGCGGAACGGCGGCCGCGGGCGCCGACCTTCGGCGGGCATTTTCGCGCGTGCCTTGGATCGTCTGAGAGCGAGAGCGCCGGCAGAAAAGCTGGAGCGGTCTGGGCGAACACGCGTGAGCCCAGATCGCTCTACCCGCCGGAGCCGGTCTGCAGCGGCTTGGCCAATGCGGCGGTGCCGGGCGGGATCTCCTCGGCATCGGCATCGGCTTCGGCCTGGACGGCGGGTGCGGCGGGGGCGGGCGCCTCGGGCTGGCGCCCGGCGGCCGGATCGTCGCGATCCTTGAGCGGCGTCACCGTGATGATGATGGGCGCGGCCACCACCTGGCCGCGACGCGACAGGCGGTTGCCCTTGCGCGCCGCGAATTCGGCGACGTTCTTGGTGAAAAACTGCGGGCCGACCGGGCGCGCCGCGTTGCTGGCGGGATCGAAGGGGGTGCCTTCGGCCGCGTCGGGCGGCGCCGGCGGTCCGCTCAGGTTGGCCGCGAGGGCGCCCGAGTTGGCGGAGGGCCGCTCGGAAAACACCGTGCCGTGGCTGGTGGTGGACGCGCTTAAGGGCGCGCCGGTGCTGTCGTAGATGGCGCGGAACGGCGTCCAGCGCGATTCGTCCTTGGTGTCGCTGAAGCCGCCGTCGGTGCTGGCGGCGCTGGCGAGGGCGACCTTGGGCGCCTCCTCGCCGCCGCGCACGAGCTGGGTGCCGTTGGAGCAGCTGCAGCTGGGCGAAAGCGTCTTGCGGTAGGCGAACGCGGTGGGCAGGTGGACGTAGGCCTCGCCCGTCATGGTGGAGCGCATCTGCTCGACGGCGACGCCGTTGGAGTGCACGTAGAGCGACACGTCCGCCCCCGGGCAACGGCCGACGCACATGGCCAGCTCGTCGTAATAGTTGTCGCTGTGCGAGTGGTTGTTGATGGGGAAATAGAAACCGTCGCACAGCCGCACGCACATGGTGCGCTGGTTGCCCGTGCGGCTGCTGCCCTTGGCGCCGCCGGAGCGGGTGGCGAGCGCCGCATAGTTGCCGCCCGAGCTGCCGCTGCCGCCGCCGCTGGCGCGCCCGGTGTCGAGATCGACGCGCTCCACGCCCTTGGCCGGCTGGACGGTGCGCGGATCGACCTCGGCCTCGGCGAAGCCCTCGCTGTCGTCACCGTTGCGGCCGAACAGGCGGGTGATGAAGTTGCCGCGCCGGTTGCCCTTGGATTCGCGGCGCGGGCCCACGCGCAACGCCTCGGTCCACGATTTCTGCTCGGTGCAGTGGGTGTCGATCTGGCTGCGCAGGCGGCGCACGCGGCTGCGATTGACGCCGCCGGCCTTCGCCTGGCGCAACTGCGCGTCGATACCGGCGCAGGCGGAGCTGCGGCCACGGCCGGCCGGCTTGTCGCACCCATAGGAGCGGGATTTGCGCTCGATCCTGGCGACCACCGCCGCGTTGGGGCTGCCCGCCTCGGCGGCCGCGAGCTGGCTCTTGAGCGCGCCGCAGCTCTGCGCGGCCGCACCAACCGTGAAGAGGGCGAGAAAGACCAAAGCAAAGAAAGCGCGCATAAAACAAGCCATCCCTGTGGCACGCCGCCCCGTGCCCAATGCCTCTTAGCTAAGCTCGGCAAGGCGCCGCAGCAACGCCGGGCCGGCCTATTCCGTGAACCAACGTTAATGGCGCGGTTTGCGTTCGATGCGCCGACCGCCCGAGCGCCGCTTTTTGCGCTCTATCCACAGGCCGCCGCGCAACTGCTTCGGCCAAGCTTCGCATTCACGCCCGACACGATGTCGTGATGCACGTGCTTCACAGAACTTTTCTGCTCTTGGGGAAGTGTAACCTTTTCTCAAGAATTTGTCGCGGGCGCATTTGCCCGACCTCCCCGCCGCGCAAGGGTGAGCCAAGCGCTCGGGCGGGCCGATCTTGGTCGCCGGACCGCGCTGATCACTAAATTTTTCTTTATTGTCTCGTCGAGAGACTTGGCAGCGAGCGGGCTGCCATGCTTTTTGGCCGTAGTTTTAGTTAGCGATGGAGTCGCTTCGTGTTGTTGCGCTGTCTTGCTGCCGGTGCCCTGTCGGCGGCCCTCTGTACGCCTGCGTTGAGCGCCACGATCGTCGTCGGCCAGCCAGACTGGCCCTCGGCGCAAGTCACGGCTCACATCATCGCCGATGTCCTGCAAGAGCGGCTCGGCGTGGAGGTGCGGCTGCGACCGGTCGGCACCATCGAATTGATGGGCGGCATCGACCGGGGCGAGATCGACGTCCACCCCGAAGTGTGGCTGCCCAACGGCGAGGAGATCGTGCGCGAATATCGCGACGTTCGCCACTCGCTGACGCTGAGCCCGATCAGCGTCGCCGCCGAGCAGCACGTCTGCACCACGCGCGAGACCAGCGAGGCCACCGGCCTCAAGGCGCTCAAGGACCTGTCCAAGCCCGAGATCGCCGCCGCGTTCGACACCGATTCGGACGGTCTGGGCGAGATCTGGATCGGCGCGCGGACCTGGTCCTCGACGCGCATCGAGCGCGTGCGGGCCAAGAGCTACGGCTACGACGCGACGATGATGCTTTTGACCATGCCGGAGGATCAGGCGCTCGCCTCCGTCGACGCGGCGGTGGCCACGGGCGCGCCGATCGTCTTCTACTGCTACACCCCGCACTACATTTACGCCCTCCACGATATCGTGACCCTGGAAGAGCCGGCATACGACCCGAATGCCTGGAAGATCGTGACGGCGGAGCAGGATCCGGCGTGGCTCAGCCTGTCGAAGGCGGAAACCGCATGGGAGCCTTCGCGTTACCATGTGGGCTACGCAACGTCGCTGAAGCAGGATCAACCCAAAGTCGCCGCCTTCCTCGACCGGATCAAGATCACCGAAGAGGACGCCGTGGCAATGAGTTACGCGGTGCACGTCGACGGGCGCTCGCCCGAAGAGATTGCCGCCACCTGGGTCAAGGACAACGGCGACCGTATTGAGGAGTGGGTAAAGTGAGTTTGGTGCGTAAGATTTTTGCGGCGTCGCTTGCGCTGTGCATGCTCGTCGGGACGGCTGCTGCCAGCGAGATTTTCGATCCGCAGACCAAGACGTGGGTTCGCTACGATCCGAGCCGCGCGATCCGCTACTACCAGGCCCATGGCGGCGTGCCGGCGGATTTCCGGCGTCAGGTGGTCAACTTCCGCACCGCCGAGAAGCCCGGCACCATCATCATCGATGGCAACCGCCACTTCCTCTATTTCGTGCTGCCCGGCTTCCAGGCGATCCGCTACGGCATCGGCGTCGGACGCGAGGGCTTCGGCTGGGCCGGCATCGTCAATGTCGGCCGCAAGGTCGAGTGGCCCACCTGGACGCCGCCGGCCGAGATGGTCGCGCGCGATCCCAAGGCGGCCAAGTACGCCGGCGGCATGCCCGGCGGGCCGGACAATCCGCTCGGTGCGCGCGCGCTTTACCTGTTCGAGGGCAATCTCGACACGATCTATCGCATCCACGGCACCACCGAACCGTGGTCTATTGGTCTCGATATCTCCTCCGGATGCATCCGAATGAACAACGATGACGTGATCGACCTTTACAATCGGGTCGAAGTTGGGGCGAAAGTCATCGTGTTGATGCAAGGCGCGGCGCTTTATCGCGGCGTTTAACAGGAGGACGAGTATGATCTGGGCAATGACAACGCGTGCGGCCATCGCGGCCACCCTGGCGGCGGGCCTTGCGGGTTGTGTGGGCGGCGGCACGACGCAGCAGCCGCGGACGGAGACGGTGCGCGCCACCATCGTGACCGCGCCGGCCGATCTGCAGCTCCTGTGCGCCTCCGAGGCGGCCACGCGCTTCGGCGCCGACCCGTCGACGGTGCTGCCCACGAGTTCGGCCCAGATCCAGCCGTCGCAATACCAGGTGGAGCTGTCGCTGGGCTCGGGCTCGGCCACCTGCGTCGTGGACAACAACGGGACCATCATCTCGCTCGCGCAAGGCTGACGCCCGCGCAGGGGCACGGGGCGGCCTGAGGGCCGTCCACGCCATCCACGTCCATTCACGTTTAACTGCGCGCGCGAACACCCGCCGGCCGGCGAACGCTCCGGCAGGCCGATCGCGGTGCGCCCTGCCGACCCCGCGCAAGCGAGAGGCCGGCGGTCCCGGGCGGGCGCCCGGGCCTCGCAATCGAAAAGATAGCGCATCAACCTCGCGCCCGAGCGGGCGCGATATGCGCTAGAGTATCCGTCTTGATCAAGCGAGTTTTTGGTTCCAGAGGCGTCCATCGCGGATGAGGGCGTTTGCGAGGACGAGGAGCTTCCTCATCAGCGCGGTGAGCGCCACCTTCGGCGGCTTCCTCGCGCTGATGAGGCGTTGGTAGACGGCCTTCAGATCGGGGTTGAAGCGGGCGGCGACGAGGGCGGGCATGTAAAGCGCATGGCGCAAGTGGGCCCGCCCACCGCGGATCATCGCGCGTCCGTTCCAGGTGCCCGACTGCCGTGTCATGGGTGCCAGTCCGGCAAGGCTTGCAACGGCTTTGCCCTCGAGCGTGCCGAGCTCCGGCGCCTCAGCCAGCAGCGCCGCGGCGGTGACCGCCGAGATGCCGGGAATGCTGACGAGGATGTCGCGGCGGCGTGCAAGGTCTTCATCATTGGCGATGAGTGTGGCGATCCGGGCATCGAGGGCGGCCAATTGCGCCTCCACATGCCGAAGACGGGCGGCGGCCTGACCCTTGAGGAATTGGGACTCGTGGCTCGGAGCCCGGTTCTTGACAGCGGTCCTGTCTTTGACGAGGGCCTGCCGGGCAATCTGCAACGCCTTGAGATCCCGCATCGTTTCGGGGAGCAGCGGCGTCAATGGCAGGTCGAGCTGCGCGGCCATGGCCGCAATGAGGCGCGCGTCGACGGCATCGGTCTTGGCCCGGCATCCCACCGCCTCGGCGAAGCGTCGAACCTGCAACGGGTTGATCTTCACCGCGCCAATCCCTGCCGCGGCCAGATGACGTTCGAGGGCCCGGTGGTAGGGGCCGCTCGGCTCGAAGGCGACGCGAGCGCCGTCCAACCAGCCGATGAGGGCTCTGCGACCCGCCTTCGTGTTGGCAAAGCGACGGTCCTTGCCATCTGAGCGGCGATGCGCATCGAGCCAGTCCTTCGAGATATCGACGCCGACGATCGAATAGGTCATCTTCAGTCCGCCTTTGCTTGTCATGCGGCGCTTGGCGCCACGTATCCATTCAGGCCTTGGCTGAAGACGAGGGCGATCAAACTCTAGCTCGGCCCATCACGGCCGGCACGTCACCGATCCGTCCCTCGCCGCTGCAGGGGAGGTGCAATCTTCCCTGCAGCGCCTTCTCCCTGCCCGGAAAAGGCAAAGACATCATGAGACAAGCACGTCCCGCTCAAGTGGGATCACTTGAGCGGGAAAAACGTGCTCGCAATCAAAAGATAGCGCATATCGCGCCCGAACGGGCGCGATATGCGCTAGTCGAGCTTGTCGGAACCGGCAAGCAGCTGGAGCGGTCTGGGCGAACGCTGGTGAGCCTCGATCGCTCGAGTGCGTTGGCCAGCCAAGCCGATCGGCTCGGCGTCACGAATGCCGTGACAAAACAAGAGGATGGGGCATTTGCCGCGACGGTCTTGTCGTTGGGGATGCCCTAAGCTGCATCCCCACGAAGACAAAAAGGATCCAGCCCGGTCCCCAGAGGGGCGGGTTGGATCCTCGGTTTCATGCGCCGGTGTCGAGCCGGCTGCCGCTCAGCGCTGAGTGGGCGCCAGAACCATCACCATCTGGCGGCCTTCGAGCTTGGGCTCGGCCTCCACCTTGGCGATTTCCTGGGTGTCGTCGCGCACTTTGTTCAGAAGCTCCATGCCGAGGTTCTGGTGCGCCATCTCGCGGCCGCGGAAGCGCAACGTCACCTTGACCTTGTCGCCCGAGTCAAAGAATTTGCGGATCGCCTTCATCTTCACGTCGTAGTCGTGCGTGTCGATATTGGGCCGCATCTTTATCTCTTTGACTTCAAAAGTCTTTTGCTTTTTGCGCGCCTCAGCGGCCTTCTTCTGGGTCTGGAACTTGAAGCGTCCATAATCCAGAATTTTGCACACGGGCGGGTCAGAGTTGGGCGCGACCTCGACTAGATCGAGACCAGCGCTCTCGGCCATCGTAACGGCCTCCTCGGTCGGCACGATGCCGCGGTTCGAACCATCGGCATCCACCAGCTGGACGCGGGGGACGCGAATTTCGCGGTTCGTGCGTGGGCCTTGCTTGAGGACAGGCGTAGGGGCGCGGTGCGGTCGGCGAATGAGATTAGCTCCACAAATCGTTTCGATTCACGATCAGGTTGATGTGAACGGGGCGGAAAACTTTAGCCGCCAAGCTCACGCAGGCGACTAATATAGCGCGGAATCGTGATCTTCCAAAAGGGAATGGTAGACGCGCAGCGTTTTCGTCTTCATCGCACCCAACGAAAAGTTGGCCAGTGCGTGTTCCCTGCCACGGCGACCGATTTCGGCCCGCTCCTGCGGCGACAGGGCGAGCGCTTCGCCGATGGCCGCCGACAGGGCAGCCGCGTCGCCCGGCGGCACTCGCCAGCCGCTCCGCCCGCCCTGCGGCACCTCGGGTGTGGCGAGCACCGTTTCGCGCACGGCGCCGAGGTCGGACACCAGCACGGGCACGCCCGCGGCCTGCGCCTCCACCGCGGCGCGGCCGAACGCCTCCGGCTCGGTCGAGGGCTGAACCGCCACGGTTGCCGCGGCGAGCGCCGCAGGCACGTCGTCCACATGGCCGGCGATGCGCACCCGATCGCCCAGCCCCAGTGCGGCCGCCCGTCGCGCGAGGGCGTCGCGATAGTCGGTGCGCCCCTGGTCGTCGCCGGCGAGGACGCAGACGAAATCGAGTTCCGGCGCGCGGGCGGCGAGCTGGCCCAGCGCGTCGATCAGCACCTCCTGCCCTTTCCACGGGGTGAGGCGCGCGATGTTGAGGATGACCGGCCGTCCTGCGGCAACGCGCCACGCCTGCCGCAGCGCCTCGGCCCGGAGCGCCGCGTCCTCGGCGAAGCGCGACAGGTCCACGCCGCGGTGAATGGTGACGATGCGCTGCGCCGCGAAGGCGTGGCGCCGGGCGATGAGGGCGGCGGTGTAGCCGGAATTGGCGATCACCGCGTCGCCGCGCGCCATCACCGAGTTGTAGCGGTTCTTGAGGCGCGAGTGCTCGTTGTAGGCGCCGTGGTAGGTGGTCACGAAGGGGCGCCGGGTCCAGCGGGCGGCCCACAGCGCGGACCAGGCCGGCGCGCGCGAGCGGGCGTGGATGATGTCGACCCCCTCGCGCTCCACCAGCGCGGCGATGCGCGATGCGTTGCGGCGCAGACCGAAGGGCGACTTGGTGCCGACGGGCATGGTGACGTGCAGGCCGCCGGCCGCTTCGAGCTCGCCCAGCAGGCGCCCGCCTTCCGAAACCACCAGCGCGCTGTCGCCCGCTTCGGTCAGCGCCGCGGCGATGTCGACGGTTGTGCGTTCCGCCCCGCCGGTTTCCAATTGGGGAATCACCTGCAGGACTTTCATCGGCCGTGCGTTCATCCTCGCCCTTCGCTCGCGTACTTCCGCAAGCGGCCATAGCAGAGAAAAAGGTCAATGGCTGACAATCGCCCACATCGAATCGTTTCGGCCGACACCGAGATCGCCGTCGAGATCACCGACGGTGCGCCGCCTTCGGTGCTGTGGCTGGGCGGTTTCCGCTCCGACATGGTCGGCGGCAAGGCGATGGCGCTGGCCGATTGGGCGACGCGAACGGGACGGCGCGTGGTGCGGTTCGACTATCGCGGGCACGGTGCCTCGGGCGGCCGCTTCGAGGATTACGTGATCTCCGATTGGCTGGCCGACGCCGAGTTCGTCTACGGCAAGTTCTGCGAGCCCGGCACCGTTGCGGTGGGCTCCTCGATGGGCGGATGGATCGCGCTGTTGCTGGCGCAGCGCCTGCTGGCGGCCGGGACGCCGCTGGGGGGGCTCGTGCTCGTGGCGCCGGCGGCCGATTTCACCGAGCGGCTGATGTGGCCACGCTTCCCGCAGGAGATCCGCGACCGGATCGCCCGCGAGGGCCGGGCCGACATTCCCTCCGACTACGGCGATTCCTACCCGGTCACGATGCGCCTGTTCGAGGATGGGCGCGACCACCTCCTCTACGGCGAGGCGCCGATCCGCACCGGCTGTCCCGTGCACATCCTGCAGGGCGTGGAGGACGACGCGGTGCCGCACACGCACGCGCTGGAGCTGGTGGAGCGGCTCGCCCACGACGACGTGGTGCTGACCCTCATCAAGGACGGCGACCACCGCCTGTCGCGCGACGGCGACATCGCGCGCCTCATTGCGGCGGTGGAGGGGATCGCGGACTGAGCGGGGGGCTCAGTCCCTGGCGCGGTCGTCGGTCGGCGGCGGCGCGTCGGGCGTATCGTCGGTGAGGATGCGGCGGGCGGCGCCCTCGGGGTCGTCGTACTGGTTGGCGCGCAGCGACCAGAAGAATGCGAACAGCC
Organism: Alphaproteobacteria bacterium; assembly: GCA_030431335.1. GTDB lineage: Bacteria > Pseudomonadota > Alphaproteobacteria > Rhizobiales > Amorphaceae > Acuticoccus. The sequence continues at coordinate 7,333 of JAUIJH010000047.1, read as the reverse complement.
CCAGGAGGCCGAGGAGCAGCGCCGCCGGCACCAGGATGATGAGAATGTTCACGCCGCGAGCGCTTCCTGCCCCACCGCCCGTGGCGCCGCGGGACGGGCCGTGCGGGCCGGCCGCGCGAGCCGCAGCGCGTTGAGCGTGACGAGGATCGAGGATGTCGACATCGCAAGGGCCGCGGCGAGCGGGCTCGCGTGCCCCATCACCGCCAGCGGGATGGCGATGGCGTTGTAGCCCGCCGCAATGGCGAAATTCTGGATGATCAGGCGGTGGGCGGAGCGCGCGGTGGCGATGGCCTCGTGCGCGACGGCGAGATCTTCGCCCGTCAGCACGATGTCGGCGGCGGTGCGCGAGACGTCGGACGCGTCGGCCGGCGCCATGGAGGCGTGCGCGGTGGAAAGAGCCGGGCCGTCGTTGAGGCCGTCGCCCACCATCAGGACCCGTGCGCCCGCCGCTCGCCGCGCGGCGAGATAGTGCGTCTTGTCGGCGGCGGTGAGGCCGGCGGACCAGTCCGCGATTCCGAGGCGCGCCGCGACAGCCTCCACCGCCGGCGCCTTGTCGCCGGACAGGATCGCGACGGGCAGGCCGTCCCGCCGCAAGGCATCGACGAGGGCCGCGGCGCCCTCGCGCAGCCTCTCGCGCACCGGCAGCGCGACGGCCGTGCCGCTGATCGTCACCGCGAGGCCGGTGGTGTCGGCGGCCGCGCCCAGGAACACCGCCTCGCCCGCGACGTGGCCGGAGATCCCGCGGCCGCGCTCCTCGCGCAAATCCTCGACGGCCGGCAGCGCCAGGATGCGGGCCTCGGCCGCGCGCACCACGGCCTTGGCCATCGGGTGGGTCGAGTGGCGGGCGAGCGCGGCGGCGATGGCGAGCGCCTCGTCCGCGATGGGGGCGGCGGGGTCGATTTGCGGCGTCGTCAGGGTGCCGGTCTTGTCGAAGGCCACCTCGGTGATGGCGTTGAGCCGTTCCAGCGCGGCGCCGTCCTTGATGAGCAGGCCAAGCCGGAACAGCCGCTCGCAGGCGGCGACGTGAACGGCCGGCACCGCGAGGCCGAGCGCGCACGGGCAGGTGATGATCAGCACCGCGATGGCGGTGGTGAGCGAGGCATGGATGCCGGCGCCGGCCACGATCCAGGCGAGGAAGGTGATCGCGGCCAGAAGATGCACCAGCGGTGCGTAGATGCGGGCCGCGCGGTCGGCGATGAGGGCGGGGCGCGAGCGCGCCTCCTCGGCGGCGCGCTGCAAGGTGCCGACCGTGGCGAGGAAGCTCTCCGCCGCCGGCCGCAACGCTGTGATCCGCAGCGGCCCCGTGAGCGCCAGCGCGCCAGCGAGAACCTCGTCGCCCGCCGCGAAATCGACCGGCCGGCTCTCTCCGGTGGCGAGCGACAGGTCGAAGGTGGACGCCGCCGTGAGACGGGCGTCCACCGGCAGCCTCTCGCCGGCGGCAATGTTGAGGCTTGCGCCGGGTTCGATTTCGCCGACGGCCACCGGCCGCGTGCCGCCGTCCTCGGCGAAGACGTGGGCCGTGGCCGGCGTGAGGCGGGCAAGGTGGCGCACCGCCGAACGCGCCTTCTCGCGCGTCAGATGGTCGAGCACGCGCCCCGCGAGCAGGAAGAAGGTGAGCGTGATGGCGGCGTCGAAATAGGTTTCTCCCTCGCCGCTCACGGTGTGGAACAGGCTGAGCCCGGCCGCGAGCACGATGGCGAGCGAGATCGGCACGTCCATGTTGAGCGAGCGGGCCCTGAGCGCCGCGAAGGCGGAGCGCAGGAACGGCCGCGCGCTGTAGGCGAGCGCCGGGAGCGCCACCAGCGCGGCGAACCAGTTGAGGAAATGCGCCGTCGCCCCGTCCGCGCCGGCCCAGACGGCCACCGACATCAGCATGACGTTCATCGCGCCGAAGCCGGCGACGGCGAGCGCGAGCATCAGGGCGCGGCCGGTGGGATCGGCGCCGCCGGCGCTGGTGTCGAGCGGCTGCGGTGCGTAGCCGAGCGCGCGCAGCGCGGCGATGGCGCGGGTGGGGTCCGCGTCGGGCCGGCTCCAGGCGAGGGTGACGGTGCGGCGCGTGAAGTTGACCCGCGCCGCGACGCCCACCTCGAGCGCGCGCACCCGCTCCTCGATGCGGCCGATGCAGGCCGCGCAGTCGATCTCGGGAACGAACAGCGCCAGCGTCGCGTGCCGGCCGTCGTAGGCGACCAGCGCGGCGGTCTCGGGTGGCAACCGATCGGCGCCGGCGATCTGCGCCCGCGGATCGGCGCAGCAGCTCACTGCCCGACGACCACGACGCTGCGCCACACGATGCGGTCCTCGCTCGGGCCGACTTCCGCGTGGAGCACATAATGCCCTGGCGGCAGCGGTTCGCCCGCGCGCAGCACCTCGCCGATGCGGGTGAGCGCGAGCGAGGTCTCCTCGCCCGCCGTACCAGCCTCCGCCACCGTGACGGTGGGAGTCGCCGCCAATGGCGCGCCGGCGCCGTCGCGCGCTTCCAGCGTAACGATGCCCTGCGGCGCGGTGAGCTCGACCTGCCAGCCGCGCTCGGCCGCGTGCGCGCGGGACGCCTCGTCGCGCGCGTAGTCGATGGAGGCGACGTAGCCGTTCTTGGCCACCAGGCCGGTGAAGCTGCGCGTCGCGTAGACCGACATGGTAATGTTGACGGCGATCACCACGCCGAAGAACACCACCAGGGTCGCCAGCATGTGGCGGCCGGTGAAGACGAAGCTGCGCCCGCTCATTGCGGCGCCTCGAACACGGTCGGCGTCTCGGCGCTTTCGCGGCCGTTGCCCATCTCGAAGGTGCGGAAGGCGAAGGGCTGCGGCACCTCTTCCAGGTCGGCCGGCTCGGTTTTCACGAAGACGCGGAACTCGCGCACCTGGTCGGGCGGGACGGGCACCATGAAGCGGCGCGCCGGCTCGTCCGTGTGGATGTCCGGGCTCCACATCAGCCCGCCTGGCAGGCCGACGAGACCGAAATCGAATGTGCGCGGGGTCGGCTCCATGTTCATGATCTTAACCGTATAGCCGTTGCGGATCGAGCCGTCCGAAAGCTGCACGAAGTTGGGGTTGCGGTCGGGCGCGACGGACAGGTCGAGCCGGTCGCGGACCATGATGGCGACCAGCATGCCGATGCCGATGGCGCTCCACAGGCCGGTATAGAGGAAGACGCGCGGGCGCATCACCTCGCGCCAGCCGGGCAGCACCTGCTTGGTGCGGGCCGCTTCCAGCCCCTCGGTGGCGGCGCGGGCGGCGTTCTGCGCGTAGTCGGCCAGCGTGGTGTAGGAGATGAGGCCGCGCGGCTTGCCGGTCTTCACCATCACGTCATCGCAGGCGTCGATGCACAGCGCGCAGGTGATGCAGGGCAGCTGCTGCCCGTCGCGAATGTCGATGCCGGTGGGACACACTGCGACGCACGCGTTGCAGTCGATACAGTCGCCGGTGACGCGACCTTCGGCGGCGGCGCGCTTGCTGTGCCGCGAACGGGGTTCGCCGCGCCAGTCGTTGTAGGTGACGGTGAGGGAGTGCTCGTCCATCATCGCCGCCTGGATGCGGGGCCAGGGGCACATGTAGGTGCACACCTGCTCGCGCATCAGCCCGCCCAGCGTATAGGTGGTGAAGGTGAGCACGGCGACGGTGATGTAGGCCGTCGGGGCCGCGTCGCCGCGCACAAACTGGCCGAGTAGGGTGGGCGCGTCGGCGAAATAGAAGATCCACGCGCCGCCGGTCGCCACCGCGATGGCGAGCCAGATCGCGTGGACGGTGACCTTGAGGCGGATCTTGCGCGCGCTCCAGGGCGAATTGTCCAGCTTGATGCGGGCGTTGCGGTCGCCGATCACCAGGCGCTCGACCCATACGAACAGGTCCGTCCAAACCGTCTGCGGGCAAGCGTAGCCGCACCATGCGCGGCCAACCGCCGAGGTGACCAGGAACAGCCCCACACCGGCCATGATCAACAGGCCCGCGACGTAGAAGAATTCCTGCGGCCAGATTTCGATGGGGCCGAAGAAGAAGCGGCGGCCGGCGAGGTCCACCAGCACCGCCTGGTTGGGCGCGTAGGGGCCGCGTTCCCAGCGGATCCAAGGGGCGGCGTAGTAGATCGTCAGCGTGATGCCCATGATCCACCACTTCAGCGTGCGGAAGCGGCCGTGCACGCGGCGGGGGTAGATGGGCTCGCGCCCCTTGTACAGCTTGGGCTTCTTCCCGCGATTGACGGCCTCGACATCGTACTGGCGAACGCCGGCCGGATTGACGGGGCTATCGGGGTGCGGATCGGCGACGGACATAAGCACCCTCGGTTGAGACGGACGATTGACGCACAGCTCGCGCAAGTCGCGGGGTATGGCGTTGATTCAAGTCAAACCATCCCGCGCGGCCGTTCGCCGCTGCGCTCCGGCCGAGGCGGCCCGCTCGACTGCGCCCGGCAGCTCGGCAACGCCGGCTTTGCACGCAGCGCGGCGGTGCTGTCGTAGGACGGGAGCCTGTCGCGGGGGCAGGCTCCCAAACTCAACCGGTCTGCGGCGCCTCCGCGCTACTGACCGCCGCCCAGCGAGTGGACGTAGATGGCGAGCTTCTTGCGGGTCGCATCGTCGAAGTGCGGGGACCAGGCGGGCATCACGCCCATGCGCGGGCGGGTCACCTGCGCCACGATCGCGTCGTGCGTGCCGCCATAGAGCCAGATGGCGTCGTTGAGGCGGGGGGCGCCCAGCGACGGGTTGCCGCCGCCGTCGGCACCGTGGCAGGCGGCGCATTGGGCCTCGAAGATCGGCGCGCCGGCCGCGGCCGCCGCGGCGTCGTGGTCCTTGCCCGACAGCGACAGGACGTAGTCGGCGACCTCGGAGATCTGCTTGCTGCTGAGCAGGCCGAGCTCGCCGTAGGCGGGCATCAGCGAGGTTCGGGTGTCGGCGTCGGTCTCGTTGCGCACGCCGTGGGTGATGGTGGCGTAGATGTCGTCGAGCGTGCCGCCCCACAGCCACGCATCGTCGTTGAGGTTGGGGTAGCCGAGTTCCTGACTGCCGGCCGCGCCGGAGCCGTGGCATTGCACGCAGGCAAGCTTGAAGGTGGAGGCGCCGGAGCGGCGGGCGTAGTCGGCCAGCGTCGGGTTCGCGGCGATATCGGGCAGGCTCGCCGAGGCGATCTGCGAATCGAGCTCCGAGCGGCTCTCGCTCACGCGGATGAGGTCGTCCTGCAGCGCCTCGCGGCTGGAATAGCCCAGGAGGCCCGGCGTTCCCTGGGACAACAGCGGGATCGACGGGTAGAGCACCATGTACCCGACGGCCCAGATGATGGTGGCGTAGAACAGCCACAGCCACCAGCGGGGCAGCGGCGTGTTGAGCTCACGGATGCCGTCCCAGACGTGACCCGTGGTCTCGGTCCCGGTCGGCTCGTCGATTGGCTTCTTCTCGCTCACGTGTCGTCACCTTTTTGGCGCGGCGTGGAGCGCGCCGCCGTGGTCGGGTCTTGGGCGTCGGCAACTTTCTCGGGGTGCTCGGGCGCCTCCATCGGAATGCGGGCGGCGCGCTCGTATTGCTTGGTCGAGCCGCGGCGGAACAGCCAGATGACGAGGATCACGAAGACCACCGCCAGGCCCAGGAGGACCCAGGTGTCGGCGAAGGCGCGAAAGGCGTCGTAGTTCATCGGCCGGCTCCCACCGGCTCGAAGCTCGAGAAGTCGACCAGCGTGCCGAGCATCTGCAGGTAGGCGATCACCGCGTCCATCTCGGTGACGGCGCGCGGATTGCCGTCGAAATCGCGAATGTTGAGCTTGTCGCCGTAGCGCTCGGCGAGGCCGCCGTCGTCCGGGGCCATGCCGGCCTGGACGAGCAGGTCGCGCCCTGCGTTTTCGATCATCTCCTCGGTGTAGGGCACGCCGACGGCACTGTTGGTGGCGACGTCGCCCTCGATCATCTCCGGCTCGACGGCGCGCGTGGCGAGGAAGCCGTAGCGCGGCATGATGCTCTCGGGCACCACCGAGCGCGGATCGGTGAGGTGCTGGAGATGCCAGGCATCGGAATAGCGGCCGCCGACGCGGGCGAGATCCGGCCCGGTTCGCTTGGAGCCCCATTGGAAGGGGTGGTCGTACATCGACTCGGCGGCCAGCGAGTAGTGGCCGTAGCGTTCCACCTCGTCGCGGAACGGGCGGATCATCTGGCTGTGGCAGACGTAGCAGCCCTCGCGGACGTAGACGTTGCGGCCCGCGAGCTCGAGCGGGGTGTAGGGGCGCATCCCGTCCACCTCCTCGATGGTGTTGTCGACATAGAAGAGGGGCGCGATCTCCACGAGGCCGCCGATGGCGACCACGATGAAGGTGAGAACCAGGAGGATGGAGACGTTGCGCTCGATCCGGCCGTGATCCCAGATCGGCGCCTTGGGCGATTCATGCGGGTCCTGGGAAGGCGGCGGGGTATCGAAACCGTCCTGTGCGCTCATGGTTCTACTCCGCAGGCTGAAGCGCAGCCTGGGGCGCGCGCTCGATAGCCGAGTGCCCACGGATGGTCTGCACGATGTTGTAGACGAAGATCAGGGCGCCGGTGAGGAACAGCAGGCCGCCGAGACCACGCATGATGTAGTAGGGGTGAAGGGCGGCCACCGTCTCCACGAAGGAGTAGACGAGGTAGCCGTCGGAGTTGACCTCGCGCCACATCAGGCCCTGCGTGATGCCGGACACCCACATGGAGGCGGCGTAGAGGACGATCCCCAGCGTGGCCAGCCAGAAGTGCCAGTTGATGAGGCGCATCGAGTACATCTCGGTGCGGTTCCACAGCACCGGCACCAGATAGTAGACCACGCCGAAGGTGATCATCCCGTTCCAGCCGAGCGCGCCGGAGTGCACGTGGCCGATGGTCCAGTCGGTGTAGTGGCTGAGCGAGTTGACCGACTTGATCGACAGCATCGGCCCCTCGAAGGTGGACATGCCGTAGAAGGCGACGGCCATCACCATCATCCGCAGGACCGGGTCGGTCCTGAGCTTGTCCCAGGCGCCGGACAGCGTCATCAGGCCGTTGATCATGCCGCCCCAGGAGGGCATCCACAGCATGATCGAGAAGGCCATGCCGAGCGTCTGCGCCCAGTCGGGCAGGGCGGTGTAGTGCAGGTGGTGCGGCCCGGCCCAGATGTAGAGGAAGACCAGCGACCAGAAGTGCACGATGGACAGGCGGTAGGAATAGACCGGCCGCTCGGCACGCTTGGGGATGTAATAGTACATCATCGCCAGGAAGCCGGCCGTCAGGAAGAAGCCGACGGCGTTGTGGCCGTACCACCACTGGGTCAACGCATCCTGCACGCCGGCGAACAGCACGTAGGACTTGAAGCCGAAGATCGAGACCGGGATCGCCGCGTTGTTGACCACGTGCA
>JAUIJH010000046.1 GCA_030431335.1 Alphaproteobacteria bacterium | reverse complement strand
TCAACGACGCGGCTGTCAAGAAACTCATCAAGACTGCCAAGAAGCGCGGCTACGTCACCCATGACGAGCTGAACGAGGTTCTTCCGTCGGAAGAGGTCACTTCCGAACAGATCGAAGACATGATGGTGATGCTCAACGACATGGGCATCAACGTCGTCGAGCAGGAAGAACAGGAAGAGCAGGAAAGCGACGATACCGAATCGCGCGAGCTGACGACCGAGACCGCCACCAAGACCGTCGCCAAGACCACGGGCCGCGAGCCGGCCGAGCGCACCGACGACCCGGTGCGGATGTACCTGCGCGAGATGGGCTCGGTGGAGCTCCTGTCGCGCGAGGGCGAAATCGCCATCGCCAAGCGCATCGAGGCCGGCCGCAACTTCATGATTGCGGGCCTGTGCGAGAGCCCCCTCACCTTCCAGGCCATCATCATCTGGCGCGACGAGCTGATGGAAGGCAAGGTGCTGCTGCGCGAGATCATCGACCTCGAAGGCACCTACGCCGACCCCGAGGGCAAGGGTCAGGGCGAGGGCGACGCGGACGGCGAAGGCGAGCAGGCCGGCGAAAACGGCAACGAGGCCAGCGCCAACGGGGCCGAAGGCGGCGCCGAGCCCTCCAACGTCATCCCGCTGGCCGGCGCACGCCCCGGCGTACCGGGCGCCCCCGGCGCTCCCGGAGCCCCGGCCGCCGAAAGCGACGACAACGACGACGACGACGACTTCGAGAGCTCGATGTCGCTGTCGGCGATGGAGAACGAGCTGAAGCCGAAGGTGCTCGAGACGTTCGAGACCATCGCCGAGAACTACAAGAAGCTGCGCAAGCTGCAGGAAACGCTGGTCGAGGCGCGCATCGCCGACGACACCGGCCTGTCGCCGCACCAGCAGCGCCGCTACAAGAAGCTGCGCGAGGACATCGTCACCAGCGTGAAGTCGCTGCTGCTCAACCCGCAGCGCATCGAGAGCCTGGTCGAGCAGCTTTACGACATCAACAAGCGCCTGATCGGCCACGAAGGCCGGCTGATGCGCATCGCCGACAGCTACGGCATCGACCGCGCCGACTTCATCAAGCACTACCAGAGCAACGAGCTGGAGCCGGGCTGGATGGAGCGCGTGGCGACGCTGCCGGGCCGCGGCTGGCGCGAGTTCGCCGCCCACGAGGCCGACACGGTGGCCAAGCTGCGCCTGGACATCCAGGAAATCGCCGCGCAGGCGGGCCTCGAGATCCCCGAGTTCCGCCAGCTGGTGCAGAAGGTCCAGAAGGGCGAGCGCGAAGCCCGCCGGGCGAAGAAGGAGATGGTGGAGGCCAACCTGCGCCTCGTGATCTCCATCGCCAAGAAGTACACCAACCGCGGCCTGCAGTTCCTGGACCTGATCCAGGAGGGCAACATCGGCCTGATGAAGGCGGTCGACAAGTTCGAGTACCGCCGCGGCTACAAGTTCTCCACCTACGCGACGTGGTGGATCCGCCAGGCGATCACCCGCTCGATCGCCGACCAGGCGCGCACGATCCGCATTCCGGTGCACATGATCGAGACGATCAACAAGATCGTGCGCACCAGCCGGCAGATGCTGCACGAGATCGGCCGCGAGCCGACCCCGGAGGAGCTGGCCGAGAAGCTCGCCATGCCGCTGGAAAAAGTGCGCAAGGTGCTGAAGATCGCCAAGGAGCCGATCAGCCTCGAAACGCCGATCGGCGACGAGGAAGACAGCCACCTGGGCGACTTCATCGAGGACAAGAACGCGATCCTGCCGATCGACGCGGCGATCCAGTCCAACCTGCGCGAGACGACGACGCGGGTGCTGGCTTCGCTGACGCCGCGCGAGGAGCGTGTGCTGCGCATGCGCTTCGGCATCGGCATGAACACCGATCACACGCTGGAGGAAGTGGGCCAGCAGTTCTCGGTCACCCGCGAGCGTATCCGCCAGATCGAGGCGAAGGCGCTCCGCAAGCTGAAGCACCCGTCGCGCTCGCGCAAATTGCGGTCGTTCCTCGACAGCTAGGCGAGCCCGCCCCGAGAGTGAGGAGGCCGGTGCAGCACTCGCCGCACCGGCCGTATGACGTTCTGCGGCAGGCCGGCCCGCGCCCGCGTCACGACGATCGCATGTGGCCGGGCAGGGAGCGCCTGACGGTGGCCAACGACGACCCGACCCCCATCGTGAACTGGCTCCTGCGCGACGCCGTGCGCCTGGAGCCGCCCGCCTTCGTGGAGGGGCTCGCGCACCGGCTGACGGCGCGAGGGCTGGCGCTCCACCGCTTCTCGGTGAGCTTCGGCCTGCTCCACCCTTCGATGCTCGCCGCGGGCTTCCTGTGGCGGCCGGGCGAGCCGATGCACTACACGAGCTTCGGCTACGACGAGCGCGACAGCGGCCTCTACGAGCGCAGCCCCTTCCGCATCGCCAACGAGAGCGGCCGCCCGCTCCACCTCGACCTCGACGAGACGGCCGACGACGCATTCGGCATCGTGCCGGACCTCAAGGCGTTGGGCCTGCGGCACTATCATGTGATTCCGCTGGCCTCCAGCAGACAAGCGCGCATGTACGTCACGTTGGCGACCGAATCGCCGGAGGACTTCACGCCGCCGCAGAAGGCGCTGATCCAGGCGATCCTGCCGGCCGTCTCCGCGGTGGTGGAGATCGGCACGCTGCGCTCCACCTTCCAGGAGGTGCTGGCCGCCTACGTGGGCCGCGAGCCCTCGCGCCAGATCATCGACGGCAGCGTCCACCGCGGCAACGTCACCGAGGTGCGCGCGGCGATCCTGGTGGCCGACCTGCGCGGCTTCACGCACCTGTCGACGCGGCTGCCGCCGGAAGCCACCGCCAACGTGCTCAACGCCTACTACGACGTGGTGGTGCCGCCGATCCACGAGCGCGGCGGCGAGGTGCTGAAGTTCATCGGCGACGCGGTGCTGGCGATCTTCCCGGCCAAGAAGCTGGGCGACGGCGGCGCGGTGCTGGCGGCGCTGGACGCCTCGCGCGCGGCGCTCGACACCCCGGTCGCGCCGTTCCGGATCAACGGGCACAGCTTCGACATCACCTTCGGCGTCGCCGTCCACTTCGGCGAGGCGGTGTACGGCAACGTGGGCACCGGCGACCGGCTGGACTTCACCGTCATCGGCCGCGACGTCAACGTGGCCGCGCGGATCGCCTCGCTGTGCAGCCGCCTGGGGCGCAACTACCTGGTGTCGGCGGCGGTGGCCGACATCGGCCGCTCGCACGACCGGATGATGATCTCGGCCGGCGCCCACGAGGTGCGCGGCCTCGACGAGCCGCTCGACGTGTTCGTGCCCGACGTGACCGCCGCCGGCCCCGACGAGGACGACGGCATCTCGCAAGGCCTGTGGCTCGCCCCGACACTGTGAGGCCGTGACCGTGTGTTGAATGAAGCTGGCGCTTTACAGTACGGCGCGCGGCTGCTCTCCTGATGCGACAACAGATCGAGAGCCCGATCGTCCCGGTGGGACGGGCGGGTGTCTGGGCGTCCATCGGGGCAGGTGACGGTGAAGCTGGGCATTAATTTGCTGTGCGCGACGGGATTCGTCGGCGAGGCGGATTTCGCGTTGTTCGCGATGGCGGCCGAGGCGGGGTTCGATCTCGTCGAGGTGCCGATGTTGACCGGCAACCCGGACGACTATGCCGCGATGGGGCGGCGGCTCGACGCGCTGGCGCTGGCGCGGGGCTGCACCGCCATCTGCCGGCCCGAGGCCGACCCCACCAGCGCCGACGCGGCGCTGCGCCGCGCGGGCCTCGCCCACCTCGACTGGATCCTCGATTGCGCCGAGGCGCTGGGCGCGCAGACCGTGGGCGGGCCGTTCCACGCGCCCATCGGCGTGTTCACCGGCACGGGCCCGACGGACGCGGAGTGGCGGCGCGGCGCCGAGGCGCACCACGCGATGGCCGAGAAGGCGGCCGCGCGCGGGATGCGCCTGGCGCTGGAGCCGCTCAACCGGTTCGAGACCCACTTCCTCAACACCGCCGCGCAGGCGCGCGCCTACGCCGACCTGGTGGACCACCCCGCCTTCGGCATCATGTACGACACCTTCCACGCCCACATCGAGGAAAAGGACCAGGTGGCCGCCGTGCGCACGGTGGGCGACAAGATCCACGTGCTGCACGTGTCGGAGAACGACCGCGGCATCCCCGGCACCGGGCAGGTGGCGTTCGGCCCGATCATGAAGGCGGTGCGCGCGGTGGGGTTCGACGGGCCGGTGGTGGTGGAGGCGTTCGGCGCGGGCCTGCCGGAGCTGGCCGCCGCGACGCGGATCTGGCGGCCGATGTTCGCTAGCACCGAGGAGCTGATGCGCCAGAGCGCCCCCACCGTGCGGCGGCTGTGGGACGCGGCCGCGTGAGCCCGGTCTTCGAGCTGCGGCGGATCGAGAAGCGCTTCCCCGGCATCAAGGCGCTGGACGACGTCAGCTTCGCCTGCAACGCCGGCGAGGTGCACGCGCTGGCCGGCGAGAACGGCGCCGGCAAGTCGACGCTGATCAAGATCCTGTCCGGCGTCTACCAGGCCGATTCGGGCACCGTGCTGCGCGACGGCGTGCCGGTCCACTTCGCCACCCCGCTCGACGCGCTGAAGGCGGGCATCAGCGTCATCTACCAGGAATTCTCGCTGCTGCCGGACCGCACGGTGGCGCAGAACATCTTCCTCGGGCGCGAGCCGGCGGGGCGCTTCGGCCGGCTCGACCAGCGCGCGATGCGGGCCGAGACGGAGCGCGTGCTCCAGATGTTCGGCGAGCGGCGGCGCTTCGGCGCCGACACCCTGGTCGGCGCGCTCGATGTGGCCGAGCAGCAGCTGGTGGAGATCGCCAAGGCGCTGTCGCTCGACGCCGCGCTGATCGTGATGGACGAGCCCACCGCCGCGCTGAACGAGGCGGAGTGCGCGCTGCTGTTCGAGCTGGTCGACCGGCTGCGCGCGCAGGGCCGCGCCATCGTCTACATCACCCACCGCATGCCCGAGATCCGCCGCCTCGCCGATCGCGTGACCGTGCTCAAGGACGGCAAGGTGGCCGCCGCCTTCGACGGCGTGCCGGAGGCGGGCGTCATCGTCAACGCGATGGTGGGGCGCGACATCGGCGACTTCTATCCCGACCCGCCGACCGCCCCGCCCGGCAAGGTGCGCCTCAAAGTCAGCGGCGGCGGCAATGCGCGCCTGTCGGGCATCGACCTCGCGCTGCGGGCGGGCGAGATCGTCGGCCTCGCCGGCGTGCAGGGCGCGGGCCGCACGGCGCTGGCGCACGCCCTCTTCGGCCTCGCCCCGTTCGAGCGCGGCACCCTCACGCTCGACGGCGAGGCGGTGCGCCTCGCGAGCCCGCGCGAGGCGGTGGCCCGCGGCATCGTGCTCCTGCCGGGCGACCGCAAGGCCGAGGGCCTGGCGCTCATGCAGCCCGTCATCGACAACGCGATGATGACCGCGCGCGCCTTCTCCCCCCTCGCCGGCCACCCCGACCGCACCCGCCACGGCACCACCGCCGACATGATGGCCGCCTTCCGCGCCATCGACCTGCGCGCCGCCAGCGTCGACGTGCCGATCGGCTCGCTGTCGGGCGGCAACCAGCAGAAGGCCATCGTGGCGCGCTGGCTGGCGATGGACCCCAAGGTGCTCCTGTTCGTGGAGCCGACGCGGGGCATCGACGTCAACACCAAGGCCGGCATCTACCAGCGGATGCGGGCGCTGGCGGACGCCGGCGCGGCGGTGCTGATGGTCTCCTCCGACCTCACCGAGGTGCTGGGCGTGAGCGACACGGTGGTGGTGATGGCCGGCGGGCGGATCACCGCCACCTTCGGCCGCGGCGCCAGCGAGGCCGCCGTGATGCACGCCGCCACCGACGCACCGCAGGACCGCGCCGCATGAGGACGATGCGGCTGGCCGAGTGGGTGCCGCTGATCCTGCTCGCGATCGCGCTCGCCATCTACGTGGCGACGGCGCTCGCCACCGGCCAGAGCCAGTACCTGACGGTGGACAACCTCCTCTCCCTCCTCGGCCGCTCCATCGCGCTCGGCATCACCGCCGTCGGCCAGACCTTCGCGATCCTGGTCGCCTCCATCGACCTCAGCGTCGCCAACCTCATCTCGGTGGCGGCCGTGCTCGCCTCGTGGATCATGGCCGGCGACCCGGCGATGATCTGGCCCGCCGTCGCCGCCGTGCTGGCGGTCGGCGCGGTGGTGGGGCTCGCCAACGGCCTCGTCGTCACGCAGCTCGAGGTGAACCCGTTCATCGCCACCCTCGGCATGGCGCTGCTGCTGCAAGGGCTGCTGTCGGCCTCGTTCAACAACTTCGCCGGCGCGGTGCCGGTGGAGTTCCAGGTGTTCGCCTACGGCACCGTCGGCGGCGTCTCGATCAGCCTCCTCTTCCTCATCGCGCTGACGGTGGCGGCCTGGGCGTTCCTGCGCTTCACGCGGGCGGGGTCGAACATCTATTCGGTCGGCGGCAACGCGGAGGCGAGCCGGCTCGCGGGGCTGCGCACCACGCGCGTGGTGATCCTCAGCCACGTGATCTGCTCGCTGTGCGCGGCGGTGGCCGGCCTCTACCTCGCGAGCCGGCTGCGCTCGGGCGCGCCGTGGATCGGCCGCGACGGGGTCTACGACCTGGAATCCATCGCCGTGGTGGTGATCGGCGGCACGGCGCTCGCGGGCGGACGCGGCGGCGTGTGGGGCACCCTCGTCGGCGTGATGATCTTCTCGCTGATCGACAGCATCTTCAACATCACCGGCGTCGACGCCTTCGCCAAGCAGATCCTGCGCGGCGTGATCATCGTCGTCGCCGTCGCGCTCTACGCGGCCCGCTCGCGGCGGATCGAGGCATGAGCGACGGCCCCTCCCCCCTCGTGAAATTCCTGACGCGGATCAACCCGATCCTGATCGTGCTGGTGGTGCTGGTCATCGTCATCGCGGTGATCTCGCCCAACTTCCTGCAGCCGTTCGGCTACATGAACTTCCTCAAGCGGGCGGCGCCGATCATCGTGCTCGCCTGCGGGCAGGTGTTCGTCATCACCTCCGGCGGGTTCGACCTCAGCCAGGGCGCGCTGGCGACGCTCACCGTCATCGGCAGCTCGATCCTGCTCGGCATGGACCCGGACGGGACGTGGTGGGTGATCACCCTCGCGCTGATGGCGGGCGTGCTGGTGGGCCTCGTCAACGGCTTCGTGGTCGGCGTCCTCAAGGTGCCCTCCATCATCGCGACGCTCGGCATGATGATCTCGCTGACGGGCATCGCCCTCACCTGGTCGGGCGGGGCGCCGCGCGGCTACCTGCCCGACGCCTACCGCCTGTTCGGCCGCGTCCTGATCAAGGACGTGCCCTTCGTGACGATCCTGCCGGTGGCGGTGATCGTGGCCGCCGTGGTGGCGGCGGCGCTGTGGCTCCTGATGCACCGCACCAACTACGGGCGGCTCCAGCACGTGGTGGGCGACAACCCCCGGAGCGCCGCCTTCGCCGGGGTGCCGCACCGGCGGGTGCGCACGCTCGCCTTCGTCATCTCCTCGGTGTCGGCGGTGCTGGCGGTGATCCTGCTGGGCGGCTTCGCGGGCGTGTCGACGGACGTCGGCACCGGGCTGGAGCTGCAGGCGATCACCGCGGCCGTCATCGGTGGGGCGCGGCTGCTCGGCGGGCACGGCGCGGTGGGGGCCTCGGTGATCGGCGCGCTGGTGCTGCAGGCGATCTTCACGCTTCTGAATATGCTAGGATTTCCGAAACCGCTGCGCGACGTGGTGCAGGGGCTCATCCTGATCGCCGCCGTGGCGCTCGCCGCCTATCGACGGCGGCGGTCGGGACAATAAGTGCAACAACAACAACGTTTGGGAGGACGTCCATGAAATTGATGAAATCGACCATGCTGGCGGCGGCGCTGTCGCTCGCCGCAGGCGCCGCGACGGCGCAGAACTACGACGACCCGGAAGAGTTCGCCAAGCAGGAGGCGATGCTGTCGGCCGAGGCCAAGGGGCCGGAAGGCAAGCCCTGGCTGCAACACTTCGACGAGAAGATGGCCGACACCTCGCAATACGCCAAGGACGGCCCCTATACGCTGTGCTTCTCCAACGCCGGCGTGAACAACCCGTGGCGCGTGGTGGGCTGGAACACCATGCAGGCCGAAGTGGAGATGCACGACGAGATCGGCAACTTCATCGTCACCGACGCGGAAGGCTCCGACGACAAGCAGATCGCCGACATCGACGACCTGCTCGCCGGCGGCCAGTGCGATATCCTGATCGTATCGCCCAACACCACCGCCGCGCTGACCCCGGCGATCGAGAAGGCGTGCGAGACGCTGCCGGTGGTGATCTTCGACCGCGGCGTGAACACGCAGTGCCCGGTGACGTTCATCAAGCCCGTGGGCGGCTACGGGTTCGGCATCCAGGCCGGCCGCTTCATCGCCGAGAACGCGCCCGAAGGCGGCAAGGTGCTGATGCTGCGCATCCTGCCCGGCGTCGACGTGCTCGAAACGCGCTACTCATCCGCCAAGCACATCCTGGAAGACGCCGGCATGGAGATCGTCGGCGCCGAGTTCACCGACGGCGACCGGGCCAAGACCAAGTCCATCGTGGAAGACTACATCCAGCGCGTAGGCAACATCGACGCGGTGTGGATGGACGCGGGCGCGACCTCGGTGGCCGCCATCGAGGCGTTCGAGGACATGGGCATGGACGTGCCCATCGTGACCGGCGAAGACCAGCAGGACTTCCTGCAGAAGTGGCAGGAGCTGGGCCTCAACACCATCGCCCCAACCTACCCGACCTACCAGTGGCGCACCCCGATCATCGCCTCGCTGCAGATCCTGAAGGGCGAGGAAGTGCCGGGGCCGGAGTGGAACCTGCCGCAGCCGGCCATCACCAACGAAACCCTCGCCGACTACATCAACGCCGACATGCCGCCGCTGCACTACGCCATGTGCGGCTGCGAGGACATGCCGGACTATCCGGGGCGTTGGGGCGGTAAATGAGGCGCCGCTGAGGGTTCGGACGGCGCTTTGCGCCGGCATTTTTCAGCAAGAAAAGCGAGGGGGGTTCCCCCCTCGCGCTCCCTCCATCTCGGCGATGGCCAGGGTTCCAAGATCAGAGGCCCTTTGGGCCTTTGACTTGAAACCCTGATCAAGCATTTGCCGGGCTGCGGCCGCGTCAATGGGTGCGGCTGCGCCCCGTCCTCGCCATGCTCGCTTCGCTGCGCGTGGCTGCGGGCGGCCCATTGACACGGCCGCAGCCCTAGTTTTGCGCGGGTTCTGGTCTGAGGGTGGCGCCGTCGCGCCATAGCTGCGTGTTCGTGCCGGCCTCGAGGGGGAACCAAGTGGAGGTTTCGCCGCCCGGCCAGGTGATGCGGATGTCGGCGCCCTCGGCGGTGCCGAGGCCGACGTGCAGTGGGCCGAGCTTGCCGCCGCCATGGCCGCCGCCCACCGTCAGCTCGGTGGTCTCGATCCGGCCGCCGATCCGGACTTCAACGAAGGCGCCGATGGCGTGGCCGTTGGGACCCGCCTGGCGCGGCGTGAAGGCGAGCGACGCGCCCACCGGGCCGGCGTTGCGGTAGAGCTCCAGCGGCGCGCGGCGGTTGACGACCACGAGGTCGAGGGCGCCGTCGTTGTCGAAATCGGCCAGCGCCGCGCCGCGCGAACGGGCCGTGGTGGCGATGCCCGCCCGGTCCGCCGCCTCGAAGAAGGTGCCGTCCTCGCGCTGGATCAACAGGTTGTTGGGGTCGGTCATCGCGTTGGTGGGCATCTGGTCGACGTTGCCCTTGGCGATGAAGAGATCGGCGAGGCCGTCGTTGTCGACGTCGCCGAATTCGGCGTGCCAGCCGGTGGAGGGGCGGCCGTCGTCGCCGAACCAGGGGCGCTGGGCGAAGGTGCCGATGGCGTAGGGGGCGAGCTTGTAGCCGTCGGGGCCGGCGATCATCATCAGCTGGTCGCCCATCGAGGTGAGCACCACCTCGGGCAGGCCGTCGCCGGTGAGGTCGCGGCTGGCGATGCCCATGCCCCAGATGTGCAGCGGCTTCCAGCCGTCGTCCGGGCCGAGGAAGCGCGCCTCGGGCATGCGCAGCATCTGCTCCTGGCCGCCGCGCACGTAATAGTGGCGGTCGTTGGACAGGCGCAGATCCGCCCGGCCGCGGCGGGAATAGTCGGAAAACAGGATCGACAGCGCGCAGAAGCCGGGCTCGAGCCGGGTGGGCGGGCCGTAGCCGCCGCCGGGCGCGGGGCGGTGGAGCGCGTTGGCGTCGCACGCCTCGAACGGGCCGTCGGGGTCGGCGCGGTCCACATAGTTGCCGATGGCGAGCGTCGGCCAGGTGGCGCCGGGCTCGACGGTGGCGGAGAAGGCCGTGCTCCACGCATCGCCGCGGGTGAAGTTCCAGGCGTCGGACGCGTCGGTGAAGGTGCAGTCGCCGGCGCCCTTGAGGAGCGCGTTGGGGCCGACGCGGGTAACGGCGAGGTCGGTGTGGCCGTCGCCGTCGATGTTGAGCGGCCACAGCCCGGTGACGGACCCGGCGGCGGGCAGCGGCGGCCCGGCCTCGAAGGCGAAGCGGCCGGGCGTGGAGCGGTTGCGGTAGAGGCGCGCCGGGTTGGCGCCGCCGGCGGCCGCGAAATCGAGCCGGCCGTCGCCGTCGCAATCGAACACGGCGACGCCGCCGCCGACGAAGTGCTCCCAGCCGCCATCGTAGACGTGGGGGGCGGGCAGGCTCGCCGATGCGTCCTCGAAGCGGGGGACGGCCGGCTCGGCGTGCGCCGGCAGGGCGGCGACGAGGAACGCGAGGGCCAGGGCGAGGGCGGCGGGTCTCATGGGCGGGCCTCGCCGACGAGGCGTTCGGTGAGGGCCGACAGGGCCAGCGCCGCGGCGCCGCGCGCCCACACCATGTCGCCCCAGGCGTGCACCTCGACGCGGGGGGTGCGGCCGGTGTCGAGCGAGAGGGCGCGCATCTCGTCCATCACCGCGTCGGCGTAGAGCGTCTCGAAGCGGACCTGGCCGCCGGACAGGATGATGAGGCTCGGGTCGAACAGCTGCACCACGTTGGCGAGCCCCATGGCGAGGTAGCGGCCGGCGCGCTGGAAGATGGACCGCGCCGCCGCGTTGCCCGCCTCCGCCTCGTCGAACAGCTCGCGCAGGAGGATGCGCACGTTCTTCTTCTCGTCGAGGTTGGCGCCGAGCGCGATGCGCGCCTCGCGCACCAGCGCGTAGTCGGCGACGTAGGCCTCCAGGCAGCCGCGGCGGCCGCAGCGGCACAGCGCGCCGTCGAGCGCGACCTTGGTGTGGCCGAGCTCCATGGCGAACCCGGACGCGCCGCGAAACAGGCGGTTGTTGATGACGAGCCCCATGCCCACCCCGTGCTCGATGGTGACGAGGGCGAAGTCGGACATGGCGCGCCCGGCACCGAACCACAGCTCCGCGAGAGTGAGGAGGTTGGCGTCGTTGTCGAGCGCGACGGGCAAGCCGAGGCGGGCCTCGAACAGGGCCGCGAGGTCGGCGTCGCGCTCGATCAGGAGCGGCGACCACAGCGCGCGGCCGCGCTCGTGCTCGATGAGGCCCGGCATGCCGATGGCGAGGCCGGCGAGCGCGCTGCGCACCATGCCGGCCTCCGCGAGGGCTTTCTCCAGCAGCGCCTCGGTCTCGGCCAGCAGCGCCGCGGCGGTGCAGCGGTCGCGCGCCGCGGGGATCGACGCCTCGGCGAGGACGGCGCCGGCGAAATCGAGGATGACGGCCGTGTGCACGTCGGCGGCGAGCTTGATGCCGGCGACGGTGTGGGACCCGCGCACCAGGGTGAGCGCCACGGGCGGGCGGCCGCGGGCGCTGTCGCGCGGCGTGACCGTCTCGGCGATGAGGCCGCGCTCGATCAGCTCCAGCGCGATGGCGGTGACGGAGGCGGGCGAGACGGCGAGCTCACGCGCGACATCGACCCGGCTCGCCGACCCGGACGCGCGCAGATGCTCCAGCACCCGCTGGCGCAGCGGGCGCTTTTCCTGCGGCAGCCCGATGAGCGGGCCACAGCCCAGCGCCGGCTCGGCGGCGGGGGCACAATCAACGGTGCGGATGGCCATGGGGCTCTCGTCCGCGATAGTTCGCTTTTGTCGTCATGGTGACCGTTCGGTCTTCCTCCCTGAAATTATTTTGACAGATGAAAAAAATAGCGCCAGTCTCATTTGTGGGAAATCCAATGAGGCCCATCGCAAGGGCCAGGGAGGAAGCATGCTGAAGTCCGCATTGGCCGCCATTTTGGCTGCCGGCATTTCTACGGCTGCGCTGGCGCAAGACCCCGTCACTGTCGGCGTATCGTGGTCGAACTTCCAGGAAGAGCGCTGGAAAACCGACGAAGCGGCGATCAAGGAAGCGCTGGAAGCGGCGGGTGCGCAGTACGCCTCGGCCGACGCGCAATCCTCTTCGTCCAAGCAGCTGTCCGACATCGAGTCGCTGATCGCCCAGGGCGTCGACGCGCTGATCGTGCTGGCGCAGGACGCGCAGGCCATCGGCCCGGCCGTGCAGGCCGCCGCCGACGAGGGCATCCCCGTGGTCGGCTATGACCGGCTGATCGAAGATCCGCGCGCCTTCTACCTCACCTTCGACAACGTGGAAGTCGGCCGCATGCAGGCCCGCGCGGTGCTGGAGCAGGCGCCCGAGGGCAACTACGTGATGATCAAGGGCTCGCCGACGGATCCGAACGCGGACTTCCTGCGCGGCGGCCAGCAGGAAGTCTTGCAGAGCGCCATCGATTCGGGCGCGATCACCATCGTCGACGAGGCCTACACGGACGGCTGGCTGCCGGCCAACGCCCAGCGCAACATGGAGCAGATCCTGACCGCGCAGGACAACAACGTCGACGCGGTGGTGGCCTCCAACGACGGCACCGCCGGCGGCGTCGTGGCGGCGCTGACGGCCCAGGGCCTCGACGGCATCCCGGTGTCGGGCCAGGACGGCGACCACGCCGCCCTCAACCGCGTCGCCAAGGGCACGCAGACCGTCTCGGTCTGGAAGGACGCGCGCGACCTCGGCAAGGCGGCGGCCGAAGCGGCCGTGGCGCTCGCCGGCGGCACCGACATGTCCGCCCTGCCGGAAGCGCAGCAGTGGACCTCCCCCGGCGGCACCGAGCTGTGGGCCCGCTTCCTGACCCCGGTTCCGATCACCAAGGACAACCTCGACACGGTCGTCGATGCCGGCTGGATCTCCAAGGACGACCTGTGCCAGGGCGTCTCCGGCGGCCCGGCTCCCTGCAACTGAGCCAACGACCTGACGGGGGCGCCGCGGCGCCCCCCTCTCCTTCCAACACCGTGAGCGGACGCCTATGACCGATACCGCCCATGAAGGCGCGCGCACGCGCACCTCGTTCATCAAGCAGCTCGAGATCGATACACGCCTCCTGGGCATGATCGGCGCCTTCGTTCTCCTGTGCCTGGCGTTCGACTTCATCACCGACGGGCGCTTCCTGACGCCGCGCAACATCTTCAACCTCACCATCCAGACGGTGTCCGTGGCGATCATGGCGACCGGCATGGTGTTCGTGATCGTGATGCGCCACATCGACCTGTCGGTGGGCTCGCTGCTGGCGGTGTGCTCGGCCGTGATGGCGATGGTGCAGACGCTGATCCTGCCGGACTGGCTGGGCCTCGGCCTCAACCATCCGGTGACGTGGGTGGTGGCGGTCACCGCCGGCCTCATCATCGGCGTCGCCATCGGCGCGATGCAGGGGGCGCTGATCGGCTACCTCACGATCCCCGCCTTCATCGTGACGCTCGGCGGCCTGCTCGTGTGGCGCAACGTCGCCTGGTACCTGACGGCGGGGCAGACCATCGGCCCCCTCGACAGCACCTTCATGAAATTCGGCGGCATCAACGGCACGCTGGGCACCAACCTCAGCTGGGCGTTCGCGGCGGTGATGTCGGTCGCCGCGCTCTTCCTCATCATCGCGGCGCGGCGCAACAAGGTGCGGCACGGGTTCCCGGTGAAGCCGCTGTGGGCCGAAGCGGCCATGGCGCTGATCGCGGTGGGCGCGATCGTCGGCTTCATCGCCATCCTCAACGCCTACGAGGTGCCGCGCGGCCGGGTCCGCCGCATGTTCGAGGACGGGCAGATCCCCGACGGCTTCACGCTCGGCTACGGGCTGCCGATCTCGGTGCTGGTGCTGATCGCGGTGGCCATCGTGATGACGGTGATCGCGCGGCGCACGCGGCTCGGCCGCTACATCTTCGCCACCGGCGGCAACCCGGACGCGGCCGACCTGTCGGGCATCAACACGCGCCTGCTGACGGTCAAGGTGTTCGCGCTGATGGGGGCGCTGTGCGCGATCTCGGCCGTGGTGGCCGCGGCGCGCCTGGCCAACCACACCAACGACATCGGCACGCTGGACGAGTTGCGCGTGATCGCCGCGGCGGTGATCGGCGGCACGGCCCTGTCGGGCGGCATCGGCACCATCTACGGCGCGATCCTGGGCGCGCTGATCATGCAGTCGCTGCAATCGGGCATGGCGATGGTGGGCGTCGACGCGCCGTTCCAGAACATCGTCGTCGGCCTCGTTCTGGTGCTGGCGGTCTATATCGACATCGTTTACCGCAAGCGCACGGGAGGCAAGTGATGGCCGCAGCCGAAACGGCCGCCGCGCCGGCAAGCCCCGATCCCCGGATCGGCCGGACGCCGCTGGTGGAGATGAAGAACATCCACATCGCCTTCGGCGGCGTGCACGCGGTGGAGGACGTGTCGGTCGACCTCTATCCCGGCGAGGTGGTGGGCCTGCTCGGCCACAACGGCGCCGGCAAGTCGACCCTGATCAAGATCCTGTCCGGCGCCTACCAGATGGATTCGGGCGAGATCCGCATCGACGGCAAGCCGGTGAAGATCGAGAGCCCGCGCGACGCCCGCCGCTACAACATCGAGACGATCTACCAGACGCTGGCGCTCGCCGATAACCTCGACGCCGCCTCCAACCTGTTCCTGGGCCGCGAGCTGACGACGAAGCTCGGCTTCGTCGACGACGCGCGCATGGAGGCGGAGACGAAGAAGATCGTCGCCCGCCTCAACCCCAACTTCAAGAAGCTGAAAGAGCCGGTGAAGGCGCTGTCGGGCGGCCAGCGCCAGTCGGTCGCCATCGCGCGGGCGGTCTATTTCAACGCCAAGATCCTGATCATGGACGAGCCGACGGCGGCGCTCGGCGTCCACGAGAGCCACATGGTGGCCGAGCTGATCAAGGAACTGAAGGCGCAGGGGCTCGGCATCTTCCTGATCAGCCACGACACGCGCGAGATGATGGCGCTGTGCGACCGCGTGGCGGTGATGAAGAACGGCCGGCTGATCGGCATGGAACGCGTCGAGGACGTGACCGAGGACGACATCCTGTCGATGATCATCCTGGGCAAGAACCCCTTGCGGGAAAAATAGAAACGAAGGAGCGACACGCTCAATGTATTTGGGGTTGGATCTCGGCACGTCGGGGCTGAAAGCCCTCTTGATCGACGAGGATCAGACGATCGTCGCGGAGGCGACGGCACCGCTCACGGTCTCGCGGCCGAAGCCGTCATGGTCGGAGCAGGACCCGCACCACTGGACGGACGCGGCGCGCCAGGCGCTGAACGCGCTGAAGGCGAAGCATTCGCTGGCGGGGGTGAAGGGCATCGGGCTATCCGGGCAGCAGCACGGGGCGACGATCCTCGACAAGGCGCACACGCCGCTCAGGCCCGCGATCCTGTGGAACGACACGCGCGCGGCCGACGAGGCGGAATATCTCGACGGGCTGCCGGGCGTGCGCGAGGCGGTGGGCAGCATCGTGTTCGCCGGCTTCACGGCGCCCAAGCTGATCTGGGCGAGGAAGCACGAGCCGGAGGTGTTCGAGAAGGCCGCGCTGGTGCTGCTGCCGAAGGACTATCTGCGGCTGTGGCTGACCGGCGAGGCGGTGAGCGAGATGAGCGACGCGTCGGGCACCGCCTGGCTCGACGTGCCCACCCGCGCCTGGTCGGACGAATTGCTGGCGCACTGCGACATGACGCGGGCGCAGATGCCGGGCCTGGTGGAAGGGAGCGAACGCTCCGGCGCGATCCGCCCGGCGCTGGCGGAGGAATTCGGCATCCCCAAGGGGGTGCCGGTGGCCGGCGGCGGCGGCGACAACGCGGCGGCCGCCGTGGGCATGGGCGTGACCGAGGAGGGGCGCGCGTTCGTCTCGCTCGGCACCTCGGGCGTGGTGTTCACCTCCAACCCCACCTTCTCGCCGATGCCGGAGACGGCCGTGCACACCTTCTGCCACGCGCTGCCGAACAAGTGGCACCAGATGGGGGTGATCCTGTCGGCGACGGATTCGCTCAACTGGTACGCCAACCTGGTGGGCGCCGACCCCGCCTCGCTGACGGGCGAGCTCGGCGCGCTGACGGCGCCCGGGCGGGTGCTGTTCATGCCCTACCTCGGCGGCGAGCGCACGCCGATCAACGACCCGCGCGTGCGCGCGGCGCTGATCGGGCTCGGCCACGAGGCGGACCGGGTCGCCGGCACGCGCGCGGTGATCGAGGGCGTGACCTTCGCCGTCGCCGATTCGGTGGACGCGCTGAAGGCCTGCGGCACCGCGCTCGACATGGTGATCGCGGTGGGCGGCGGCTCGCGCTCGCGCTACTGGCTGGAGGCGATCGCCACGGCCATCGACACGCCCATCGCGGTGCCGATCGCCGGCGACTATGGCGGCGCCTTCGGTGCCGCGCGGCTGGGGGCGATGGCGGCCGGCGGCGGCGACGCGTTCCTGACGCCGCCCAAGATCGACCACGACGTGGCGCCCAACAAGAACCTCACGGCGGCGTTCCAGGACGCCCACGCGCGCTATCGCGCCACCTACAAAGCGCTGAAAGGCATCTCATGAGCGGGTATTTCGACGGCATCGCGCCGGTTCGCTACGGCTCCGGCGAAGACATCGCCTTCCACCACTACAACCCCGACGAGATCGTGGCCGGCAAGCGGATGGAGGACCAGCTCCGCTTCGCCGTCGCCTACTGGCACTCCTTCGCCTGGCCCGGCGGCGACCCGTTCGGCGGCCAGACCTTCGAGCGGCCCTGGTTCGGCGACACGATGGACCACGCGCGGCTGAAGGCCGACGCCGCATTCGACCTCTTCGAGTTGCTCGACGCGCCCTATTTCTGCTTCCACGACGCGGACGTGCGGCCGGAAGGCGCGAATTTCGCCGAGAGCACGAAGAACCTCAACGAGATCGTCGATATCTTTCAGAAGAAGATGGAAAGCGCCAAGGTGAAGCTCCTGTGGGGCACGGCGAACCTCTTCTCGCACCGGCGCTTCATGGCGGGCGCGGCGACCAACCCGGACCCCGAGGTGTTCGCCTACTCCGCCGCGACGGTGAAGACGTGCATGGACGCCACCCACCGGCTCGGCGGCGAGAACTACGTGCTGTGGGGCGGGCGCGAGGGCTACGAGACGCTCCTCAACACCGACCTGAAGCGCGAGCTCGACCAGCTCGGCCGGTTCCTCACCATGGTGGTGGAGTACAAGCACAAGATCGGCTTCGAGGGCACGATCCTGGTGGAGCCCAAGCCGCAGGAGCCGACCAAGCACCAGTACGACTACGACGTGGCGACGGTGTACGCCTTCCTGCAGAAGAACGGCCTCGAGAACGAGGTGAAGCTCAACATCGAGCAGGGGCACGCGATCCTGGCCGGGCACACGTTCGAGCACGAGATCGCGCTGGCCAATGCGCTGGGCGTGTTCGGCTCCATCGACATGAACCGCAACGACTACCAGTCCGGCTGGGACACCGACCAGTTCCCCAACAACGTGCCGGAGGTCGCCCTCGCCTACTACGAGGTGCTGCGCGGTGGCGGGTTCACCACCGGGGGCACCAATTTCGACGCCAAGCTGCGGCGCCAGTCGCTGGATCCGGCCGACCTGGTGGCCGCCCACGCGGGGGCGATGGACGTGTGCGCGCGGGGCCTGAAGGCGGCCGCCGCGATGCTGTCGGACGGCGCGCTGGAGCGCCCGCGCACCGAGCGCTACGCCGGATGGTCGCAGAAATGGGCGCGCGAGATGCTCGACAGCGACCTCGCCTCGATCGAACAGGCGGTGCTGCAGAACGACCTGTCGCCCTCCCCGCGCTCGGGACGCCAGGAAGTGCTGGAGAATATCGTCAACCGCTACGTTTGACGCCGAAGGGGTTCGGACGGCGCGTTGCGCCGGGTTTTCTGTTTAGGACGAGGGGGGTTCCCCCCTCGCGCTCCCTCCATCTCGGCGATGGCCAGGGTTCCAAGATCAGAAGACCCTTCGGGCCTTTGACTTGAAACCCTGATCGACGATGAGACGGGCTGCGGCCGCGTCAATGGGTGCGGCTGCGCCCCGTCCTCGCCATGCTCGCTTCGCTGCGCGTGGCTGCGGGCGGCCCATTGACACGGCCGCAGCCCTAGTTGGGCACACCCGTGGTCAGGATCAGCGGGCAGTGGTCGGATACCTCGGGGGTGTCGACGACGGTGAAGTCCTTTGCCTGATCGACGTCGCTCACCAGCATGTAGTCGGCGAATTTGCCGGGTTTTTCGTAGTGGGCGGTGCGGGTGCTGGTGAAACCGCCGGCGGTGACGAGGTCGGTGAAGCCGGCCTCGCCCAGGAGGCGCAGGGTTTCGCTGGCGGGCTCGACGTTGAAGTCGCCGCAGACGATGGCGAGGTCGCCGGGCTCGGTGACGCTGCGGGAGAGGGCCAGCAGGCGCCGTGCCTGGGCGGCGCGCTCGGGCGTGTCGCGCTTGCCGTGCAAAGGGTCGCGCAGGCCGTGCATGTGGGTGACGCTGACGGCGCGGCCGGCGGCATGGTCGTAAATGCGGATGGCGTGGGCGCTGCGCGAGCGCGGGTGGTCGCCGTACCCGTCCGCGCCGTAGTGCTTGTGGACGAAGCCCTGGGCCTGGGCGATCACCGGGATCGTGTCGCGCACGAAGGTGGCGAGGCCCCACTGGGACGGCACGGCCGTGTCCCCGTCCCACAGCACGCCCTGGGCGGCGGGGCAGAAGGTGGCCGCGTGGCGCGGCAGGGCGCGACGGATGTCGCGGTAGAGGTTGGCGCGCTGGGGCAGGACGTGGGCGCCGTCGCGATATTCGAGCCAATCCTCGTCCGTCGCGGGGCTGTGGATCATCTCCTGGAGGCACACGATGTCCGCCGTCTCGCGCGCGAGGTAGGCGAGCAGCGCGCCGTGAAGCGTGCCGCCCCAGGCGTTGAGGGACATGATCCGCATCGCCGTCGGCAGGGCTCAGCGGCGCTGGGCGGCGGTGAGCGTGTTCTGCATCAGCATGGCAATGGTCATGGGGCCGACGCCGCCGGGCACGGGGGTGATGGCGCCGGCCGCGCCCGCCTCGTCGAACGCGACGTCGCCGACGAGGCGCGAGCCCTTGGGCGCCGTGTCGTCGGCGATGCGATTGATGCCGACGTCGATGACGGTGGCGCCGGGCTTGATCCAGTCGCCGCGGATCATGTGCGGGCGGCCGACGGCGGCGACGAGGATGTCGGCGCTGCGGCACAGGGCCGGCAGGTCCGCGGTGCGGCTGTGGGCGATGGTGACGGTGGCGTTGGCCTTCGACAGAAGCAGCGCCACCGGCAGGCCGACGAGGCGCGAGCGGCCGACCACCACCGCGTTGAGGCCGGACAGGTCCGCCCCGCGCACCTCGGCGATGAGGCGCATGGAGCCGAGCGGCGTGCAGGGGACGAGCGCGCGCGCGTCGCCCACCGCGAGGCGGCCGGCGTTGACGATGTGGAGGCCGTCGACGTCCTTGTCGGGGTCGATGGCGTCGATCACCGCGGCGGAGGAGAGGTGGGCCGGCAGCGGGAGCTGCACCAGGATGCCGTGCACGGCCGGGTCGGCGTTGAGCGTGGCGACGAGGGCGAGCAGCGCCTCCTGCGAGGTGTCCGCCGGCAAGGTGTGCTGCACGGAGTGGAAGCCGAGGCTCTCGGCCGTGCGCGACTTGTTGCGCACGTAGACGGCGCTGGCGGCGTCGTCGCCGACGAGGACGACGGCGAGGCCGGGCCGGAGGCCGCTGCGGGCGACCTCGGCGCGGATCTCGTCGGTGATCGTGGCGGCGATGGCTTTGCCGTCGATGCGGGTTGCGTTCACAAGCGATAATCCAGGAAGTGCCGTTCGACCCGCCCGATGAGCCAAGCGACGCAGAGACCGATGACGGACAGCATCGCCACCCCAGCAATGAGCTGGTCGAGCGCGAACAGCGAGCCGGCCATGAGGATGTAGGCGCCGATGCCGTACTCGGCGCCGATCATCTCCGCCGCGACGAGCAGGATGATCGCGATGGAGGCGGAGATGCGCGCGCCCGACAGGATCGCCGGCAGCGCGCCCGGCAGGATGATCTTGCGCACGATCGAGGTCCACGAGAGGCCGAACGACTGGCCCATGCGGATCAGCGTGCGGTCCACCCCGTCGACACCGGCATAGGTGGCGATGACGGTGGGGAAGAAGGTGCCGAACACGAGGGTGGCGATCTTGGACCCCTCGCCGATGCCGAACCAGATGATGAACAGCGGCAGCAGCGCGATCTTGGGAATGGGAAACAGCGCCGACACCAGCGGCACCAGGCTGGCGCGCGCGAAGGCGAAGAGGCCGATGGCGAGCCCCACGGCGATGCCGCAGGCCGTGCCCACGGTCCAGCCGATGGCAAGGCGCGACAGGCTCGCCGACAGGTGCTTCCACAGCATCCCGGTCTCGATGAGATCGCCGAGCGCGCCGAGCGCCTCGGACGGCGCGGGCAGCGCGATGGGGCTGATGAAGCCCGAGCGCGTGCCCACCTCCCACAGGATGAGGAGCGCGGCGAACAGCAACGGACCGGCGAAATAGAACGGCTTGCGCGCGAACCCGCCGCCGCGGAAGGGGACTTCGCGCCGCGCTTCGGCGGGCGGGGCGGCCGGGACGGCCGGCGGGGCGGGCGGGGTCTCGGCGCGCTCAAGCACGCAGGAGCTCGCGGTCGGCGGCGCGGGCTTCTTCGCGCATCAGGAGCCAGAGGCGGCGCTCGATGGGGGCGAGCTCGGCGGTGCGCTCGGCCCGCTCGGCGAGGGGGATATCGACGGCGACCACATCGCGGATGGTGCCGGGCCGGCGCGACAGCACGACGATGCGATGCCCGAGCCGCACCGCCTCGGCGAGGTTGTGGGTGACGTAGCAGGCGGAAAAGCCCTCGCGGGTCCAAAGGTCGACCAGATCGTCGAGCAGGAGCTCGCGGGTCTGGCTGTCGAGGGCCGACAGCGGCTCGTCCATCAGCAGGATTTCCGGCCGCACGGCCAGCGCGCGGGCGATGGCGACGCGCTGCTTCATGCCGCCGGAGAGCTGGCGCGGCCAGGCGCCGGCGAACTCGGTGAGCTTGGTGCGGGCGAGCACGTCCGCGACGATGGCGGCGCGCTCGGCCGGGCGCATCCGGTGGTCCTCCAGGGCGAGGCGGACGTTGCCCTCGGCCGTGCGCCAGGGCAGCAGCGCGAAGTCCTGGAACACGTAGGTGATGGGGTTGAGCGAGCCCGCCGGCGGGTCGCCCGCGACGCTCACCCGCCCCTCGCTCGGCCGCTCAAGCCCGCCCAGCAGGCGCAGCAGCGTCGACTTTCCGCAGCCCGACGGGCCGATGATCGCCACGATCTCGCCGGCACCGATGGCGAAATCGATGCCGTCCAGCACCGCCGTCTCGCCGTAGCGGTGACCGACGCGTTCGGCGACGAGCTGCACCGGCTCAGTTCGTCGAAACGAAGCTCGTGTCGACGAGGTCGTCGATGGTGACGTCCGCGGGCACGAGGTTTTCCGACTTGAACCATTCGAGCTGGTCCTCGACCGAGGCGACGTTGAGGGCGGCCCCGGCGTTGATGCGCATGGCGCCGGCGCGGATGCGCGGGTCGGCCTTGTCGAGCGGCTGGTCGGAATAGACGTACTGGTGGATCATCTCCACCAGGGCGGCGGTGTCGGCCTCGCTCATGGTCTTGTCGACGAGGGCGGCGTTGTAGTCGTCGATGCCCTTGGCGAGGGCGGCGAGGAAGCGCTCCACCAGGGGGCGATGCTCGGTGACGTTGCGCGTGGAGGTGAACACGGTGGTCACCTGGTAGCCGGGGATGAAGTCGGCGATCTTGCCGATCTCCACCACGTCGCCGCCCTTGGTGAGGGCGCCGGCGATGTTGGGCACGATGGACCAGGCGTCGATCTGACCCGACTTCAGCGAGGCGATGACGGCGGGCACCTTCTGCAGCGGGATGGTGCGGATGTCGCCGCGGGCGACGCCGGCGCCGTCGGCCACCTTGTGGGCCATGTAGTGGAAGGAGGAGCCGGCGGTGGTGACGCCGTAGCGCTTGCCGGCGAGGGCGGCCGGCGAGGTGAGGCCGGCATCGTAGGCGGCCTTGGAGGCGAGGATCTTCTGGCCCTCGACGTCGTCGGTCTCCATCAGCGCGCCGCCGATGACCTTGACGGCGCCCTTGTCGGCGAGGCTGACGAGGCCGGCGGAAACGGCGGTCATGCCGAAATCGATGTCGCCGGACGCGATGGCGACGGCCATGGGCTGGGCGGCCTGGAAGGGCACGAAGGTGACGTCGAGCCCTTCGGCCTCGAAGTAGCCCTTGCCCTTGGCGATGATGGAGGGCGAATGCGAGGTGAGGCGCAGGATGCCGACCTTGACCTCGTCGGCCGCCAGCGCGGCGCCGATGCCGCAGAAAAGCCCCGCGAGGGCCGCGATGGCGCCGAGCGCCCGCCGTGTGAGTTGCATGGTGGTCCTCCCCGTTTCGTTGAGCCGCGTTTGGCGCCTTGTACAACCGCGCCGGCCGCGCGCCCAGCCCCGTTCGTGACGGGGATGGGGTTGGAATGCCGCACGGCGGTCGCCCGGGGCTCGCCTGCGGGTGCCGCCCGGCCTTTGTTCGCCGCTTTCGGCCCGGCCGCTGCGGAGCGGGCGAATGGCGCGCGGCGGACATTTATTGCCGGCCGGGCAGAGTGGAAATCCGCCCGCGCACCGCAACGGGCGCCATCTCGCCAACTGTTCCCAGCCGCGCGGGACAGTCTTTGCGGCGACGCAAGCAATCGCCATGAAGATCAATGCGGATTTCGACAGGGACGGAAACGGGCGCCGCCAACATTGTTTGCGTCAATATAGTGATGGGTCGGTGCAGCATCCGTTAATTCTACGCAGGGAAAATATTGGGGGAGGTCGATAACCGTGGACCGGCCGGGGCGAACCCCTGCCGGTCGGCGGCAAATGCCACCTTTCTCAATTGTAACTGATTGAAAACGGGGGAGACGGTGGTAAAGTTCTGCAGCAAAATTGAGGCGTGGCGTCGTCGCCGGTCTCCAAGAATGAAGCCAGAAAAGAAGCTCGGATCGCCGAAATCCTCGCAACGAATGGAACGTTGAGCCGAATATAATTTCGGCGTGAGGCAAGTATTTCTCGCGGCCTAGCGAAGTAGGATGAGAGCAATGGCCAATTTTGTGGTTACGACGCTGGGCGACGAGGCCTATTCCGGGGGCAGCGAGGCGGAGGAGCGGGCCGACGGCGGCGGCCTCTCCCTGCGCGAGGCGCTGGGCCTTTCGGTGGGCGGCAGGCACACGATCACCTTCGAGGACGGCCTCCAGGGCACCATCCGCATCGGCGACACCGACGGCGACGGCAGCCTGGACGACAGCTCGCTGAGCACCTTCGTGATCGCGAGGCGGCCCAATACGTTCGACGATACATCGGTCTCGATCGACGGCGACAGGCGGATCACGATCACCGGTGACCGGGCGGGCGACGACGTCCTGCTCGGCAGCGACTTTACCGATGTGAAGGCCAGCCTGGAGCAGAACCGGCTGTCGGACAACGTGCAGATTTTTCGGGCCAACTGGGGCGGCCACCTGACGCTGGACGGGATGACGCTGACCGGCGGCAACGCCAAGGGTGAACATGACAGGGGCGGCGCCGTTGTCGTGAACATGCTCGGCTCCGCCGTGATCGAGGACAGCTTTCTGATCGGCAACCATGCCGGCACAAACGGCGGCGCCGCGTACGGCCGCGGTTCGCTCATCGTGCGCGACAGCCAGATCGTCTTCAACGAGGCCGATCAAAGCGGAGGCGGCCTCAGCAGCTTCGGCGAGGGCAGCTTCCGGACGTCGAATGTCGTCTTGGCCGACAATGTCGCCGGTTCTTCTGGC
Organism: Alphaproteobacteria bacterium; assembly: GCA_030431335.1. Classification (GTDB taxonomy): domain Bacteria; phylum Pseudomonadota; class Alphaproteobacteria; order Rhizobiales; family Amorphaceae; genus Acuticoccus. The sequence continues at coordinate 8,909 of JAUIJH010000046.1, read as the reverse complement.
GGCGGGGTCTATATCTATGCGGTCAACAACCCCCAGCTTGCCAATACGGTGCTCGAAGGCAATTCGGCAAATACAGGCGGCGCAATCGGAACTTTCAACGACGGTCAGTCCGTTTCCGCGACGGCTCTGACGGTCAGGAACAACGAGGCAACCAGATCCGGCGGCGCGTTCTTCCATTTCGGCGACGACGGCAAGGTCAGTATCGTTGGCGGCCTGGTTACCGGGAACGAGGCCGGCGACGGGAGCAATGTCATCTTTGGCAGCAGGTTGACGACGCGGGATGTCGCGATCTTCGCCAACGGGACGACCGCGGTGGGCGCGGCCGCGCAGGGCGCCCCCGCGGCGGCGGCGGCGGCGGCGGCGGCCGCCCCCTCCCCCGACGACCAGACGATCGACGGCACCGCCGCCGCCAACCTGCTGCGCGGCCGGGCGGGCGACGACACGGTGAACGGCGGCAGGGGCGACGACACCATCAGCGGCGGCACTGGCGACGACGACCTCGGCGGCGGCGCCGGCAGCGACCAGGTCGCCGGCGGCCAGGGCAACGATCTCGTCCTCGGCAACCGGGGCGGCGACGCGGTGTTCGGCGGGCTGGGGGACGACACCGTCAAGGGCGGCTCCGGCAACGACGCGGCCCGCGGCGGGCGCGGCGACGACGACGTTGCCGGCAACCCCGGCGCCGATACCGTCGGCGGCGGACGGGGCGACGACACCGTGAGCGGCGGCGCCGGCAACGATTCGGTGCGCGGCGGACAAGGCAGCGACGAGGTCGCCGGCAACGAAGGCGCGGACGTGGTGCGCGGCGGACAGGGCAGCGACGTGGTCAAGGGCGGCTTCGGCGACGACACCGTGCACGGCGGGCGCGACGATGACCTCGTTTTCGGCGGCGAAGGCGACGACGTGGCCCGCGGCGGCGACGGCAGCGACTTCCTGAACGGCGGCGTGGGCGAGGACCAGATCATCGGCGGCGCCGACGACGACGTCCTGATCGGCGACGGCAAGGCCCAGGCGACGCGCTTCGCCGACCACTTCAAGTTCGCGGGCGATTTCGGCGACGACAGCATCTGGGACTTCGACACCGGGCTCGATCAGCTCGAAATGAGCGGCTACCAGATGGCGGACCTGGTGGAGACGCGGGAGATCGACGGCGACGTCTTCCTCCGCTTCCTCAACCCGGACAGCGGCGATTTCAACGCCATCGCGCTGCTGGGCGTGGCGGACACGTTCGACGCGGCGACCGACATCGTCTTCCTCTGAGCGCGGCGCGATGCCGGGGCGGCCCCGCGCCGCCGCGCCCGGTAGCGCGACCGGCGCCGCGACGGGTCAAGCGCGGCGCAGGTCCTCCTCGAACAGCGTCGTCGCGTCGGCCAGCGCGTCCCACGGGCGGCGCCGGGAGACGAACAGGCTGACCGAGGGGACGAACGCGTCCGGCTCGTCGAACGCGCCGAGCACCACGCCGATGAGGCCCGGCCGGCCGGAGCTGCGGGCGAACAGGCGGCTGCCGCAGCGCGGGCAGAACAGCCGGCTCATGGTGCCGCCGGCGTTGCTGCCCACGTCATAGGCCGCGGTCTCGCCGACGATGGTGCAATCGTCCTCGGCGAAGAACGCGAAGCTCAGGTGCCCCGCGCCGCTCGACTTCTGACAGTCCTTGCAATGGCAGTGGCCGACGAGGCGCGGCTCCCCCGCGACCTCGAAGCGAACCCCGCCGCACAGACATCCCCCCAAACGCGTGACCATGATCCACCCTCCTGAAGCGGGCCCAGGGCCGGACGGTGCCATCCGGCCGTCCCGCGACCCGTGCCCGACAAACAACCCTAGTGACTTGCAAAATGCAAGCTACTAGGGTCGCGCTCGATTGCAAGCCGTTCGGCCGCACAGCAAGGGGGTGGAGCATGGAACATCGTTCGCAATGCCCGATCGCATCCGGGCTCGATGTGTTCGGCGACCGCTGGACGCTGGTGGTGCTGCGCAACATCTTCCTCGGACACTGCCGCTACAACGATCAGCTCAAGGGCCCGGAAGGGATATCGACCAATATCCTCGCCGACAGGCTGGCGATGCTGGAGCGCGAGGGGATCCTCGCCAAGACGGCCTATCAGACCAATCCGCCGCGCTACGAGTACGTGCTGACCCGGAAGGGACGCGACACCCTGCCCATTCTGCAGGCGATCGCGGCGTGGTCGCTCGACCACGTTCCGGGGCGATGGCAGCCGCCCGAGGGGTTCATGCAGGCCGCGCCGGCCGACTACGAGGCGCCGCGCTGAAGCGCATTCGAGGGGGCCGGCTGGCCCCGCCTCGATGAGCAGCCCAAGGATTGGCGAGGCGCTACCCGCCCGCCGCATTCCCGCAATGACAAAACGGCGACACCATTATACAATATCGGCAAATATGTTGAGTCTCATGAACAATTGGAATCAATAATTGCACCGAATGGAAGCGTGGAACCATGCGGAACATTGTCCCTGTCCTGATACTTGCTTTGGTCGTATTTGCCGGATTTGAACAGACATTGGCCGCCGGCGAAACGTTCAAGGTGGCCGCGGTCGAATACAATCCCATTTTCAAGCAGCGCGAGGAAAATTTCCCCGCGATGGCGGCGGCCGTCCGACGCGCGGCGGCTGGCGATGCGAAGTTGATCCTGTTCCCGGAGATGAGCACGACCGGCTATCTCTTCGGATCGCGGCAGGAGATCGCGCCTTTCGTCGATACGATCCCTGGCAAGACCACCGACTATTTCGCCAAGCTCGCGCAGGAGCTCGGCGTCCATATCGTGGTCGGGATGCCGGAGGTCGACGCCGATACCGGGCTCTATTTCAACGCAGCTATTCTGGTCGGCCCGCAGGGGCTGATCGGTAAGTATCGCAAGAACAACCTTTTCCTCTTGGAATCGAGATGGGCGGCGCAGGGCAATCTCGGCGTTCCGGTGTTCGAGACCCCGCTCGGCAAGATCGCGATCATCATCTGCTACGACGATTACTTCTACCAGTCGGCGCGTCTGGCGTCGCTGAAGGGCGCCGATGTGCTGGCGTTCATTTCCAGTTCCGGGCGGATGCTCGACCCCGACCCCAGCGCGGCCGGAGTCCATATCTCGATCTCCGACGTCCAGCAGCAGGCCGTCATGAACGGGCTGTTCGTGGTGGCGACCAACCGGACGAACGTCGAGAAGAACGAAACGCTCGGGATCGGCGTGCACTATCTCGGCGGCGCCTCGGTGTGGAGCCCGAGCGGCCGCAACCTGGCCCAGGCCCCGGTGAGCACGCGCAAGGGGGCGAACCCCGGCACCGGCGAGCCGACCATCTTGTACGCGCAGATCGATCCGGCCGGGTTCGACAACCGCGCCAAGGCGCTGTTGGAGCGCAGGCGGCCGGAGCTTTACGGCGACATCACGCTCGACATGTCGCCGCGCCCGATGCTGGCCTCCAGACAGTCCCACAGCATCAGCGCCCTCGCCGTGCAATACGAGCCCACGCCCGGCGACGTGGCGGCGAACCGGAACAAGGTGGCCGCCCAGATCGAGGCCAACGCGACGATGCTGACCAACCTCATCGTGCTGCCCGAAAACTCGCTGACGGGCCTGCCGACGTCGAAGGAAGAGGCGCTGCGGTTTGCCAGGGCTAAGCCCGAGATCGACCGCCATTTCAAGGAGATGGCGGCGCAGTATGGGTCGTATCTGGTGTATAGCGCGGCCGAGGAGGCCGATGGCAAGCTCTACACTGCGGGAACCTTGCTGGACCCGGAGGGGACGGCGGTCGGCCACTATCGCAAGACCCATCCCGCCGTCGCCGAAGCGGCCTGGCTGACCGGCGGCGACGCGCTGCCGGTGTTCCAGACCAGGATCGGGCGGATCGGCCTGCTGTTCGGCGGCGAGGCGGAATATCCCGAGGCGGCCGATGTCCTCAGCGTCAACCGGGCCGACATCATCGCGATGCCGGCGGCCTGGGACGGCCAGTTCGGCCGGGCGGATGGCCTCGACCGTGGTTTCCTCGCGGTTCCCTACCCGCAGGACACCAACGTCTTCTGGTATTCGACGGCCAAGACGGCGCAGGCCTATCTCGTCGTCGCCAACTTCGTCGGGAGCGAATTGGGCTACAAGGGCGGCAGCGGCCTCTATTCGCTCGATCCGGCCAACGGATACTATCCGCCGGACCTTGCGACGAGCGCGGCGCAAGAGGCTCGAACGCTGAATTTCCAGACCATCGCGCCGGCGACGTGGTGGACCAGCCAGCACGACATCATCGATGGGCGGCGGCCGGGGCTCTACGTTCCGCTGGTGCTCGACATGGCCGGCCCCTGCTTCAAGCAATGGGCCGCGTCCGCCGACCATTTCGTGCCCTGCTTCGAGTGACCGCGCGGCGGGGCGCTCGCCGCGGCGGGCGCTCGCGCTCAGAGGATCTTCGACAGGAAGTCGCGGGCCTGGGGCGATTGCGGGCTGGTGAAGAAGGTGTCCGGCGCGGCCACCTCCATGATGCGCCCGTCGGCCATGAAGACGACGCGGTCGGCGACCTGGCGGGCGAAGCCCATCTCGTGGGTGACGCAGATCATGGTCATGCCCGCATCGGCGAGGGCGCGCATGGCGTCGAGCACGTCGCCGACCATCTCGGGGTCGAGGGCGGAGGTGGGCTCGTCGAACAGCATGATGCGGGGCGTCATGGTCAGCGCGCGGGCGATGGCGACGCGCTGCTGCTGGCCGCCGGACAATTCGTCGGGGTATTTGTCGGCCTGGTCCTCGATGCGCATGAGGGCGAGCTGCTCGCGGGCACGCGCGGCCGCCTCCGCCTCGCCCATGCCGCGCACCCGGCGGGGGGCGATGGTGCAGTTCTCCAGCACCGTGAAGTGGGCGAACAGGTTGAAGGACTGGAACACCATGCCGACCTCGCGGCGGATCTCGGCGATGGCGTCGATGTCGTCGGTGAGTTCCACGCCTTCCACCAGGATGCGGCCGGAGTCGTGGGTTTCGAGGCGGTTGATGCAGCGGATCAGCGTCGACTTGCCCGAGCCGGAGGGGCCGCACACGACGAGCACCTCCCCCTCCGCGACGGTGAGGGAGACGTTGGACAGGGCGGCGAAGGTGCCGAAGCGCTTGCCGACGCTGTCGAGCACGATTGCGGGCTCGGGGGTGGAGGCGGCGGGCTCAGCCATGGCGGGCGAGCCTCGCGCGCCGTTCCAGGTAGGCGCCGTAGCGCGACAGGCCGAACACGAACACGAAGTAGACCAGCGCGACGAAGACGTAGACCTCCACGTAGTAGGCCGCCCACTCGCCGCGCCCGACGGCGGCCGAGGCCGAGGCCGTGACCTCGAAGAAGCCGATGATGGTGACGATGGAGGTCTCCTTGAAGGTGATCACCACCTGGTTGATGGTCGCCGGCAGGGAGGCGCGGAACGCCTGCGGCAGGACGATGTCGAACACGCGGCTCCAGTAGCTCATGCCGAGCGCGGCGGCGGCCTCCTCCTGGCCGGAGGGCAGCGCCTGGATGCCGGCGCGGATGATCTCGGCCTGGTAGGCGGCGTAGAACAGGGCGAAGGCGACGACGACGCGGCCGAGCTTGTCGCCCTGCGCCCAGTCGGGCACCACGAAGGGCACCACCACGGCGGCGGTGAACAGGATGGTGAGGAGCGGCAGCGAGCGCACCGTGTCGATGACGAGCCCGGCGAGGGCGCGCACGATGGGAAGGTCGGAGCGGCGGGCCAGCGCCAGCGCCACGGCCAGCGGCATGCCGATGACGAACACCGCCGCGAAGATGAAGACGGTGAGCGACAGCCCGCCCCACTGCTCGGTGGTGACGAGCGGCAGGCCGAGGAAGCCGCCGTACATCAGCGCCACGAACAGCGCGAAGCCGGCGAGCCAGATCGCCGGCAGCGTCTTGAGGCCCCAGAAGCGGGGCACGCACGACACGATCATGGTGACGACGATGACGAGGCAGGCGAGCGCGGAGCGCCACTGCTCCTCGTACGGGTAGAGGCCGAACAGGATGAGCCGGCCGCGCGCGTCGATGACGGCCCAGCAGGCGCCCTCCGCCGTGCGGCACAGCTCCACGTCGGCCGCCTGCCAGATGGCGCCGACGAAGGCCCAGTCGACCACCCCGACGACGACGTAGAGGGCGAGCGCGCCGAAGGCGAGGGTGACGAGCGTGTCGAACACGCTGGCGAACAGGCGCCGGCGCATGAAGGCGAGGACGCCGCCTTCGCGCGGCGGCGCCTCGTCCGGCGGGACGGTGCCGGCGGGGACCGACAGGCTCACGGGGCGAGGTCCTTGGCCATGCGGTGGCCTCGGAGCGCGCCGGCGCCGGAGCAGTCGTCGCGCCCTTCGTCGCGCCAGCCGTGGGCGCTGTAGAAGGCGTGCGCGGTCTCGGTCGACATCAGCCGCGCGGTGCGGGTGCCGCGCGCGGCGATGCGGGCCTCGAGGGCGGCGAGCATCGCGGCGCTGTGGCCGCGCCCGCGAAAGTCGGGGGCGACGTAGTTGAGCAGGATCCACTCGGCGTTGCAGGCGCCGACGCAGGCGATGGCGCAGCCCTCCTCCTCGCGCGAGACGAGGACATCGAGCGCGGCATCGTCGATCCAGGCGCGCACCTGGTCGGGCGTCTTGTTGGCGGTCCAGGCGGCGATCGCCTGGGGGTCGTCCTTGTGGTCGGCGGCGCACAGCGCGCCGATGGAGGCCACGAGCACGGCGGCGATCTCCGCGGCGTCGGCGTGGACGGCGAGGGCGATGCGCGGCGCCGGTCCGTCGAGGCCGAACTGGCCGAGGAGGCAGGGGGAGCTCGCGAACTCGGACATCATGTGCGTCCCTTGAGGGCGATGCGGGCGTTGATGGCGTTGAGGCCGGCGCCCATCACGTAGTTGATGAGGAGGAAGCCGCCCATCAGCAGCGCGAGCAGCTCCATGGTCTGGCCGGACTGGTTGATGGCGGTGGACACGACCATGAAATAGTCCGGAAAGCCGATGGCGATGCCGAGCGTGGTCGCCTTCATCAGCCAGATGTACTGGTTGGACAGCGCCGGCAGGATGGCGCGCACGGCCAGCGGCAGGCGCACGAAGCGGTTGACCTGGAGGCCGGACAGGCCGAGCGCGCGCGCCGCCTCGATGCGGCCGGCATCGACCGACAGCAGCCCGCCGCGCACGATTTCGGCGATGTAGGCGCCGCCGAAGATGGCGATGGAGACGAGCAGCGCGAAGAATTCGGGCTTGATGGCGAAGCCGCCGACGAAGCGCAGCCCCTTGAGCGCGGGCAGCGAGATGAGCGGCGCGTCCGGCGTGCGCCCGGTGAACAGGAGCACCAGGAAGATCGCGAACACGGCCGCGAAGGTGATGGCGAGCGCGCGCAACGAGCCCACCGCGCGCGACAGGAACACCGCGCCCACGATGGCGAGCACGATGGCGGCGATGAGGAGGCCCACATCGGCCGGCGTGAGGTCGAACCCCGGCAGCATCAGGCCGCGATTGGTGAGGTAGATGGCGCCGGCGATGTCGTACGCCTGGCGCGGGCGCGGCAGGTGCGTGAGCAGCGCGTACCAGAAGATGACCTGCAGGATCAGCGGCACGTTGCGGAAGATCTCCACGTAGACCGTGCCGACGAGGTTGAGCATGAAGTTGGACGACACGCGCGCCAGCCCGATGGCGACGCCGATGACCGTGGCCAGCATGATGCCCAGCACCCCCACCAGCAGCGTGTTGAGGAAGCCCGCCAGCAGCACCTGCCAGTAGAACGAGCGGTCCGACACCTCGATCAGCGCGAAATTGATCGGCCAGCCGGTGGAGCGGTCGAGAAAGCCGAACCCGGTTGCGATGCCCTGGTTGAGGAGGTTTTCCCGCGCCGTGGTGACGAAGGTCGCCACCAGGACGACGGCCACGGCGAGGGCGAGGAGCTGGATCAGCCAGCCCCGCACGCGGCGGTTCTTGAGGGCGCGCAGCACCGGCTAGCCTCCCCTCAGGCTGTGGGAGAGGGGCGAGAGCACGTAAGGGGCCGAGGCATGCAGCTCGCCCAGCACGGCGTTTTCGCACGGGGCGGGGCGCGGGGCGAGGCGCGGCGCGCTTCCGCCGGGGCCTGCGGGAGGATGGCGCCGGCCACCCTCCACGCCGTCCCGGGCGGGTCGAGGTCTGATTTGTGCAGTCAACGCGCTAGGCCGCGGCGTCAATCCAGCACGAGCGTATAGAGGAGGCCGCCGTTGAACCACAGATTGTTCTTGCCGCGCGGCAGCTTGTAGGCCGACCCCTCGCCGACGGTGCGCTCGTAGATCTCGGCGTAGTTGCCCACCTCCTTGATCAGGTTGTAGGCCCAGTCGTCCGGCAGGCCGAGCCGCTCGCCGTAGCCGGGTGAGACGCCGAGGAAGCGCTCCACGGACGCGGAGGGCGGGTTGGCCTTCACCTCGTCGATGTTTTCCGACGTGATGCCGTTCTCCTCGGCGAAGAGGAGCGAGTTCACGGTCCAGTTGATGACGTCGATCCAGTGGTCGTCGCCCTGGCGCGCGGCGATGGATTCGGGCTCCAGCGCCAGCACCTCGTCCATGATCTCGAAATCGTCGGGGTTGGGGGCGTTGAAGCGCGTCGCCGCCAGGAAGGGGCCGAAGCCGGCGAGCGCATCGCAGCGCCCGTTATAGAGCGCCGAGCGCAGCTCCTCCGGCTTGTCGAAGGTGAGGCTCTCGTACTCGATGCCCTTGGCGCCCATGTAGTCGGCGGTGATGCGTTCGATCGAGGTGCCGGCGTTGATGCAGAAGACGCCGCCCTCGAGGTCCTCGGCCGTTTCGGCGCCGAGGTCTGAGCGCACCAGGATGTTGGTGGGGCCGATGAAGTAGGGGCGCGAGAACTGGAGACCGAGCTCCGTGTCGCGGCTCATCGTCCACCCGGTGACCTTGATGATGACGTCGATGTCGCCCGACTGCAGCGCCGGGAAGCGCTGCGCCCACGACACCGGGATG
>JAUIJH010000251.1 GCA_030431335.1 Alphaproteobacteria bacterium | reverse complement strand
CCCGACGCGCTCAACATCCCGTCGCGCGTCGACGTCACCGGCGGCATGTGGCCGCCCGAGACCATCGAGACGTTCGACCCCTGGCACCTGCCGCTGTTCAATACGATGATCCTGCTCCTGTCGGGCACCACGGTCACCTGGGCGCACCATGCGCTGCTGGAAAACGACCGCGAGGGCCTGCGCCAGGGCCTGATCTGCACCGTGCTGCTCGGCCTGCTGTTCAGCATCGTGCAAGCCTACGAGTACAGCCACGCGGCCTTCGGGTTCGCCGGCAACATCTACGGCGCCACCTTCTTCATGGCGACGGGCTTCCACGGCTTCCACGTGATCGTGGGCACGATCTTCCTGGCCGTCTGCCTGTTCCGCGCGTTCCAGAACCAGTTCACGCCGGAGCGCCATTTCGGCTTCGAGGCGGCCGCCTGGTACTGGCACTTCGTCGACGTGGTGTGGCTGTTCCTGTTCATCGCCATCTACGTGTGGGGCGCGAGCGCGCACACCCACTGACGTGGCAACGAAACTCGGCGCGAGGGGCGTCCTCCTCGCGCTCCTTCTCGTCGGTGCCTTCGCGGTCCTGATCGGACTCGGCACCTGGCAATTGCAGCGCCTCGCCTGGAAAGAGGCGCTGATCGCGGCGGCGAGCGAGCGGCCCCATGCCGCCGCCGTCGCCCCGCCCGGCCCCGACGCTTGGCCCACCTTCGCCATCGACGACTGGAACTACCGCCGCGTGCGCCTCGCGGGCCGCTTCGGCCCGCGCGAGGCCTACGCGTGGACGGTGCTCGGCGAACCCAAGGGGGGCGACTTCTCGGGGGCCGGCTATTTCGTCGTCGCGCCGTTCACGCTGGCGGACGGCGGGGTGGTGCTGGTCAATCGCGGCTTCGTGCCCGACGACCGCAAGGACCCGGCGAGCCGGCCGCAGAGCGCGCCGCCGGATGGCGAGGTCACGCTGGAGGGCATCGTCCGGCGCGACGATCCGCCGAGCTTCGTCACGCCCACTCCCGACCCCGCCACCGGCATCTGGTTCACCCGCGACATCGCCACGATGGGCGACTATCTGGGCGTCGCCGGGCCGTTGGCGCCCTTTTCGGTGGATCTGGTGGCCTCCGAGACCCCGCCGGGCGGCCTGCCCCAGGCGGGTGAGAGCCAGATCTCCTTCACCAACAGCCACCTGCAATATGCGCTGACGTGGTACGGGCTCGCCGCCGCGCTGCTCGGCGTGGTGGTCGCCGCCCTCTGGCGCCGCCGCTCCGGCGGCGGGCGGGGGTAGGTCCGCGCCGCGCCGCGGCGGGCGGGTCCTTGCGTCGCCCGGACGAGTTGGACGCGGCGTCGGCGGGCGCTTGGGACAAGCTGTCGTTTCTGAAGATGCACGGCCTTCCTGCCGAATGGCCGGCTGCGCAGGCCGGTGTTCACGGCGCCCGCGGGACCACCAGGCGCCGGCTTGCCGCCTGTCGGGCATTCCCCTTGGCGCGGTGTCGGCCGCGAGGGCGTCATCCGGGATGGAGCGGCTTGTTCATTCGCTGATGTGTGCATGAGGCCGCGTGGACGCCCTGTTAGCGATGTTTTCGCTCGGGCAATGCCGCGTGGCCGAAGGGTGAAACCGAGGCGATAGCGGCTTGGCCGCGCGATAGCTCCGCGAGCCTAGCCTCAGATTGGCTGGGCAGCTTCGGGACAGGTTCGCGTGTCAGATTGCCTTGCGGCCGTCGGGCGCGCGCTCGCGCGCGGGGGCGGGCTCGAAGGCATCGTGGGCGATGTGGCGACGTTCCGGACGGTGCTGTCGTCGCCGGCGGAAATGCGAGCATCGAAAAGGGTACGGTTGGAAGACAATCGTCGGGGTGGACGACCTCGGGGTGGGCTCGGAGAGTCGGATCGCGCCGCGGAGCCGCCGCAGGTGGCGCGGAAGGCGGGCTCGATGGCATCGCGGGCGATGTGGCGGCCGTCGCGCACCAGGTGGCGGCGGGCGCCCCGCACGGCGCTGCCGTCGCCAGCGCGGAACTGGGCGCCAAAAGGGCATCGCCGGTCGGGCCTCCGGAGGGCTGTCAGGCGCGGGACGTCAGATCGCGCCGCGGAGCCGGCGTAGGTGGGCGCGGAAGGCGGGCTCGATGGCGTCGCGGGCGGTGTCGCGGCCCTCGCGGATCACGTGACAGCGGGCGCTCCGGACGGCGCTGTCGTCGCCAGCCCGGAACTGGGCGCCGAAAGGGGCATCGACGGTCGGGCCTCCGGAGAGCCGCCGGGCACGGGGTGTCAGATCGCGCCGCGGAGCCGCTGCAGACACTCGCGGATGACCGTTCGATGGCGTCGCGGGCGGTCTCGCGGCCCTCGCCAATCACGTGACGGTAGGCGCCCTGGACGGCGCTGCCCTCGCCAGCCCGGAAGGGCCGGGCAGGCACGGGGTGTCAGATCGCGCCGCGGAGGTGGCGCAGGCGGGCGCGGAAGGCGGGCTCGATGGTGGCGCGGGCGATGTGGCGGCCTTCGCAGACCACGTGGCGGCCAGCGCTCCAGACGTCGCGGACGGCACGGTCGTCGCCGGCGAAGATGTGGGCGTCGAGGAGGGTGTCGCCGGCGAGGCCCTCGAGGGAGCACGCATCGCCGTCGAGGGCGACGAGATCGGCGAGGCGGCCCGGGGCGATCGCGCCGGCATCGCGGGCGAGCGCGCGCGCCGTGCCCTCGGCCGCGCCCTGCCACAGCACGCGGCCGGACGAGCGCCCGCCGGCCGACAGCGGGTTGCGCGCGCGGTGGGCGAGGCGCTGGCTGTAGTCGAGCGTGCGCAACTCCTCGGCGAGGGCGATGCGCACGTTGGAATCGGAGCCGATGCCGAAGGTGCCGCCCGCCGCGACGAACCGCACCGCGCCAAAAATGCCGTCTCCGAGGTTGGACTCGGTGATGGGACACAGGCCGGCGACCGCGCCCGCCGCCGCCACGGCAGCGAGCTCGTCGGGCGTGGCGTGGGTGGCGTGGATCAGCGTCCAGTCCCGGTCGAGCGGGACCGTCGCCAGGAGATGCTCGATGGGACGGCGCCCGGTGGCGGCCAGCACCTCCTCCACCTCGCCCACCTGCTCGGCGACGTGGATGTGTTTCGGCCCCTCGAAGGTGGCCACCGCGATGAGATCGTCGCGCGGGACGGCGCGCAACGAGTGCGGGGCGACGCCGAGACGCGCGTCGGCCGGCAGCGTGCGCACCGCGGCGGCGGCCCCCTCGTGGAGGCGCACGAAACTGTCGTACGTGTTGTGGAAGCGGCGCTGGCCCCCCTGCAGCGGCCGGCCGTCGAGCCCGCCGACCTCGTAGAGGACGGGCAGCAGCGTCAGCCCGATGCCGGTGCGCTCCGCCGCCGCCACGATGCGGTTCGACAGCTCGGCCACATCGTCGTAGCGGCCGCCGCCGGGCGGGTTGTGCACATAGTGGAACTCGCCGATGGCGGCGTAGCCGGCCTCCAGCATCTCCATCTGCACGCCGGCGGCGATGATCTCGATATCGTCCGGGTCGAGCGCCTCCAGGAAGCGGAACATCAGCGTGCGCCAGGACCAGAAATCGTCGCTGCCCGCGCCGGTTTCGGTGAGGCCGGCCATGGCCCGCTGGAAGGCGTGGCTGTGCAGGTTGCCCGGCGCGGGCAGGAGGATATCCACCGTCGCGGGGGCGCGGGTGGGCGCGATGGCGGCAATGCGCTGGCCCTCGAGCGTGATGGCGACGTCGTTTTGCCAACCCTCGGCCGTCAGCGCCTGGCGGGCGACGATGACGCTCACGCGCAGCGCCTTGACGCACCGGGCCGGGCGATGTGTGCTGCCCGAAACGGGACGGCTTGAATGGACGCGGTCATACTGAATTGCTCCGTCGCGACGATGGCGGCGGGCGCGGACGCCCGCTACGGGCTCATCAAAGACGGCGCCATCGGACTGAGCAAGGACACAATCGCCTTCGTCGGCCCGCGCGAGGCGTTGCCGGAGGCGGCGCGGGGACTGCCGGCAACCGATTGCGGCGGTGCGCTGGTCACGCCCGCGCTGGTCGACTGCCACACCCACATCGTGTTCGCCGGCAACCGGGCGGGCGAGTTCGAGGCGCGGCTGGAAGGGGCGAGCTACGAGGAGGTGGCGCGCCGCGGCGGCGGCATCCTGTCCACCATGCGGGCGGTGCGCGCGGCGGACGAGGCGGCGCTGCTGGCGGCCACGCTGCCGCGGGTCGACACGCTGCTGGCCGAAGGGGTGGGCACGCTGGAGATCAAGTCCGGCTACGGGCTCACCATCGCGGACGAGCTCAAGATGCTGCGCGTGGCGCGGCGCATCGGCGAGCTGCGCAAGGTGCGCGTGGTGACGAGCTGGCTCGCCGCCCACGCCCTGCCGCCCGAATTCGCCGACAACGGCCGCTATCTGGACGAGGTGGTGCTGCCGGGGCTCGACGCGGCCGTGGCGGAAGGGCTGTGCGATGCCGTCGACGGCTTCTGCGAGGGCATCGCCTTTTCGCCGGCCGAGATGGCGCGCGTGTTCGACCGGGCGGCGGCGCACGGGCTGCCGGTGAAGCTGCACGCCGAGCAGCTTTCCAACCGCGGCGGGGCGGCGCTGGTGGCCGCGCGCGGCGGGCTGTCGGCCGACCACCTGGAATTTCTCACCCCGGAGGACGCGGCGGCGATGGCGCGGGCGGGCACCGTCGCGGTGCTGCTGCCCGGCGCCTGCTACACTCTGCGGCAGGCGGAGCGTCCGCCGGTCGCGGCGATGCGCGAGCACGGCACCAAGATGGCCGTCGCGACGGATTGCAACCCCGGCTCCTCGCCGCTGACCTCGCTGCTGCTGGCGCTCAACATGGCGGCGACGCTGTTCCGCCTGACGCCGGAGGAGGCGCTGGCCGGGGCGACGCGGGTGGCGGCGCAGGCGCTGGGGCTCGGCGCGCGAACGGGCACGCTGGAGGCGGGCAAGGCGGCCGATCTCGCCGTGTGGAACGTGACCGAGCCGGCCGAGCTCGTCTACCGGATCGGCTTCAACCCGCTGGCGCGGCGGATGGTTGCGGGCGAATGGGCATGAGCGGCGGTCCGGGCCTTGCAGGCGCTCGCGCCATGAAACTCACCCTCGACGACCTCCGCGCGATCTACGAAACCGGCCGCATCCCGGCGCTGGCGGACGAGGCGCGCGCCGCCGTCGACAGGGGCGCGGCCATCGTGGCGGCGGCGGCCGCGGCGCCGCGCCCGACCTATGGCGTCAACACCGGCTTCGGCAAGCTGGCCTCGACGCGGATCGGCGCCGCCGACACGGTCAAGCTGCAGGAAAACCTCATCCTGTCCCACGCGGCGGGGGTGGGCGCGCCGCTGGAGGCGCCGGTGGTGCGCCTCGCGATGGCGATGAAGGTGACGGGGCTGTCCACCGGCGCCTCGGGCGTGCGGTGGGAGACCATCGCGCTGATCCAGGCGATGCTGGAGCGCGACTGCCTGCCGGTCATCCCGGGGCAAGGCTCGGTGGGCGCGTCGGGCGACCTCGCGCCGCTGGCGCACATGGCGGCGGCGATGATCGGCGTCGGCGAGGTGGTATACCGCGGCCGTCGGCAGCCGGCACGCGAGGGGCTGGCGGCGGCCGGGCTCGCGCCGGTGGTGCTGGGGCCGAAGGAGGGCATCGGCCTCATCAACGGCACGCAGATCTCGACCGCGCTGGCGCTGGCGGGGCTCATCGAAACGCACCGGCTGGCCGAGGCGAGCATCGTCACCGGCGCGCTGTCGTCGGACGCGGCGA
>JAUIJH010000250.1 GCA_030431335.1 Alphaproteobacteria bacterium | reverse complement strand
GTCTGGGCGACGGCCTATGGCGCCCTCTTCTTCGGCGAGATGCTCGACCTTTACACCAGCGTCGGCGCCGGCATCGTCATCCTGTCCGGCCTCTACATCGTCGTGCGCGAGAACTCGCGCGGTGCGTCGAGCCTGTCGCCGGTGCTGCACACGCGCCCGCGCATGGACACCGGCAGCGTCGTCAACGCGTCCACGTCCGGCAGCGGCGCGGCCGAAATCGATCCGGGCGAGGTCGACGATCCCGACCGGCCGATCGGCGAAACGGACTGAGGCGGCTCACACCACCTTGCCGGGGTTGAGCCGGCCCGCCGGGTCGAGCGCCTGCTTCAACGCCGCCGCGAGGTCGTGCTCGACGCCGCCGCGCACGGTGGCCAGGAGGTCGCGCTTGTCGCGGCCGATGCCGTGCTCGGCGGCGATGGAGCCCCCCAGCGCGACGCTCACCTCGGCGATGGACGCGGCGAGGCGCGCCTTGTGCGCCAGGAAATCCTCCGTCGCCATCGCCGCCGGGGCGAGCACGTTGAAGTGGATGTTGCCGTCGCCGATGTGGCCGAACGGCACGGGGACCGCGCCCGGCATCAGCGCCTCCACCGCGCGGCTCGCCTCGGCGACGAAGGCGGCGGTCTGGGCCACCGGCACGGCGGTGTCGCTCTTGAGCACGCGCGGGTCGGTCGCCTGCGCCTCGGCGAGCCCCTCGCGCAGCGCCCACAGTTCGGCCCGCTCCCGTTCCGAGCGCGCGACGATCACGTCGACGGCGATGTCCGCCTCCAGCGCCTGCGCCAGCGCCGCCTCGGCCAGCGGCTCCAGGTCGAGCGCCTCGGCGGGGCTCTCCACCTCCAAAAGGACCATGTAGCCGTGCGGCGTCGCGAACGGGTCGCGCGCTTCGGGCCGGCGGGCGAAATGGAGTTCCAGCGCGCTGCGCGGGATCAGTTCGCACGCGGCGACGAGATCGCCGAGCCGGCGCCGCAGGAGGCCGAACAGCGTCAGCGCCTCCTCGGGGCTCGCGACGGCGGCCAGCGCCGTCGCCCGTGCCAGCGGCCGCGGCGCGAGGGCGAGCGCCGCCGCGGTGACGATGCCCAGCGTCCCCTCCGTGCCGATGAAGAGCTGCTTGAGGTCGTAGCCCGCGTTGTCCTTGCGCAGCGCGCGCAGGCCGTGCCAGATCCGCCCGTCCGCCAGCACCACCTCGAGCCCCAACACGTGCTGGCGCGCCATGCCGTATTTCACCACGTTGAGGCCGCCGGCGTTGGTGGCGACGGTGCCGCCGATGGTGGCCGAGCCGGCGCCGCCGTGCACGATGGGAAGCTGCAGCCCCGCCGCGTCCGCCGCCTCGCGCGCCGCCGCCAGCGCGACGCCGGCCTCCGCGATCATGGTCGCGCCCACCGCGTCCACCGCCCGGATCCGCCGCATCCGCTCCAGCGACAGCACGATGGCCGGCTGCCCGGGCCCCGGCACCGCCCCGCCGACGAAGCCCGTCCCGCCGCCGCGCGCCGTCACATGCGCCCCGTGCGCGGCCGCGGCGGCCATCACCGCCGCCACCGCCTCGGTGCTCGCCGGGCGCGCCACGGCGACGGCCTCGCCCCGCGCCCGCGTGATCGGATCGTCGAGATAGGGGGCGAGATCGGCCGCGCCCGTCAGCAGGCCCGGCGGGTCGAGCACCGCCCCGAGCGCGTCGAGGAGGTTCACGGCCGGAGCGCCGCCAGCGCTGCCAGCAGTGCGTCGTTGTCCTGCCGCGTGCCGGTGGAGGCGCGGATCATCGGCGCGCCGTCCGCCATCGCGAAGCCGATCACGAGCACGCCCTGCCGCGCCAGCGCGGCCACCGGGTCCGGCCCCAGCCCCGCCGCCGAAAAGGCCACGAAATTCGCCCCCGAGGGCAGCGGCCGCAGGCCGAGCGCGTCGAGCTCCGCCGCCACCCGGCCGCGCTCGGCGGCGAGGGCGGCGACCTGTTCGAGCGCCGCGTCGGCATGGGCGAGCGCCGCCCGCCCCGCCGCCAGCGCCAGCGCGTTGACGTTGAATTGCGGCCGGATCGCGCGGCAGGTGGCGGCGAGCGCCGCGTCGGAGGCGATGGCATAGCCGAGCCTAAGCCCGGCGAGGCCGAACGCCTTCGACGCGCTGCGCGAGGACAGCCAGCGCCCCTTCGCGCGGGCGAGCAGCGGCAGCGTCTCCGGCCCGCCCGCGACGCGGCCGAACTCGTAGTAGGCCTCGTCGAGGTGGAACAGCGGGCCGGCCGGCATCGCCTCGCAGAGCCGGGCCAGCGCGTCGGCCGGGATCGTGCCGCCGGTCGGGTTGTTGGGCGTCGCGACGCACACCAGCGCCGTCTTCGGGCCGATGGCGGCGAGGATGGCCTCGACGTCCGCCGCCCCGCGCGCGTCCACCGGCACGTGGCGCATCGTCAGCCCGTGGAGCTGCGCCACCTTGGCGAACACGGGGAAGGTGGGCTGCGGCAGCACGATCTCGTCGCCCGGCCGGGTGCCGGCGACGAACGGCAGGATGTGCAGCAGCTCGCTCGACCCGGCCGTGACGACGATGCGCTCCGCCTCCACCCCGGCATAGGCGGCGATCGCCTCCACCAGGCCCGATTGCGCCTCGCCCGGATAGCGGTTGAGCGCGCGCGCCGCCTCCTCCACCGCCGCGATCACGTGCGGGGAGGGCGGCAGCGGCGATTCGTTGAGGTTGAGCCGGCGCGGCGCTGCGGCCGGCGGCTCAGCGATGGGACCAGTCATCCGGATTGTCGGAGTTGTTGGGGGAGAGGCCGAGAATGTCGCCCTCGGTCGTCACCCCGAGGCCCTGCACGGTGCGGTTGGCATAGGCGAAGTAGGCGACCACCTGGTTGATCTCCAGGATCTGGCCGTCGGAATAGCCCGCCGCGCGCATCGCCGTGACCAGCTTTTCGCTCATCCCGGCCGGATCGCGCGTCAGCGCGCGGGCGTAGGTGATGGCGGCGCGCTCCTTCTCGCTGAAGGGCGCCCCGTCGCCTGCCTCCAGCGCGGCGCGCAGCGTTGTGGCGCGCGCGTCGTCGCCGAGGAGGCGGCGCAGGCCGGTGAAGTGATGCTCCACGCAATAGGCGCAGCCGTTGAGGTGGCTCACCAGCACGCCCAGCGTTTCCAGGAACCATTTCGGCACCTCGTTGGCCGAATGGTGCAGGGCGTATTTGTAGAGCACCATGTGGCCGTCCATCGTGTGGGGCCTGAGGCTGTGCGCCATCATGATGTTGTCGACGTTGTCGTCGGGCCCCTTGATGCGGTCGTAGAGCTGCTTCAGGCGCCCCGTCGCTTCGGCGTAGGGCACGGTGTCGATCCAGGTCATCGGGCGGTCGGTCCTCGGTTCAATCGGGCGGGGGCTGCGCCGTGGCGCGCCGCCGTCAGTCCAAAAGCAGGCTGTCGTCGCTCAGCTCGGTGCCTTGCTGCTCCTTGAAGAGATGGAGGAGATCCTCCACGCCAAGCGCGGCACGCCGCTCGCCGGCGGCATCGAAGATGATGCGGCCGCCGTGCAGCATCACGGTGCGGTCGCCCGTCGAGAGCGCCTGCGCCATCGAGTGCGTCACCATCACGGCGGTGAGGCCGAGCGTGGCGACCAGCTCGCGCGTCAGGTCGAGCACGAAGGCGCCGGTCTTGGGGTCGAGCGCGGCGGTGTGCTCGTCGAGCAGCAGGACGCGGGTGTCGCCGGTGGTCGCCATCAGCAGGCTGACCGCCTGGCGCTGGCCGCCCGACAGGAGCCCCACCTTGTCGTCGAGCCGGTTCTCCAGCCCCAGCCCCAGCGCAGCGACGCGGTCCTTCACATCGTCCCGCATCGACCGCGTGGTGGCGAGGCGGAAGCGGCGCGGCCGGGTGCGTCCGTGCGCCAGCGCGAAATTCTCCAGGATCGTCAGGCTCTCGCAGGTGCCCATCTTGGGGTCCTGGAAAACGCGGCTGAGGAAGGGCGCGCGCCGGTGCGCGTCGAGCCGGGTGACGTCCTTGCCGTCCACCTCGACGCGGCCGCGCTCGGCGAGGATCGTGCCGGCGATCATGTTGAGCGCGGTCGACTTGCCGGCGCCGTTGGAGCCGATCACGGTCAGGAACTCGCCGGCCGGGATCGCGAGGTCGATGCCGCGCAGCGCCTTGGTCTCCAGCGGCGTCCCCTTGTTGAAGGTGACGTGGATGTCCGTCAGCGAAATCACGGGCGGCCCCGCGTCAGGCGGCGCCGCAGGCCCGCGCCGGAGCGCTGCGCGATCAGCGCGAAGGCGACGAGGATCGCCGTGACGAGCTGCACGTCGGACGCCTGCAGGCCGAGCCAGCCGGCGTTGAGCGACAGCGCCACGGCGAGGCGGTAGAGCACCGCGCCGACGATGCAGGCGAACGTCGCCTGCAAGATCGTGCGCGAGGGCAGGATCGAGGTGCCGACGATCACCGAGGCGAGCCCGACGATGATCACGCCGATGCCCATGTAGGCGTCCGCCGCGCCGAACACCTGGGCGAACAGCGCCCCCGCCATGGCCGTCAGCGCGTTGGCGATGGCGAGCCCGAACAGCTTCATCAGCCCCACGTCGATGCCCATGGCGGCCGCCATCTGCGGGTTGGCGCCGGCCGCGCGCATGGCGATGCCGTAGCCGGTGCGCAGGAACAGGTTGAGCCCCACCAGCACCGCGAGCACGATCGCGCCGAGCAGGATCGGCGTCAGCTTGTAGGTGGGCACCCCGAATCCGTCGAGCCAGACGAACACCGTCGGATCGCCGAGCAGCGGCTTGTTGGGGCCGCCCATGATCCTGAGGTTGATCGAATAGAGCGCGATGGCGACGAGGATGCCGGCCAGGATGTTGAGGATGCCGAAGCGCACGTTGAGGAGCGCCGTCAGCCAGCCGGCCGCGAAGCCGGCGAGCGCGGCCGCCAGGGTCGCGAGCCACGGGTTGACGTCCAGCGTGACGATCAGCGCGGCGCACACGGCCGCGCCGAGCGGAAAGCTGCCCTCGACGGTCAGGTCGGGAAAGTCGAGCACGCGGAAGGTGAGGAACGCGCCGAGCGCGACCAGGCCGAAAACGAACCCGATCTCCAGCGTGCCGAGGATCTCGTAAAGCGACATGAAAACCGCGAGCCGGCGGCGCGGGGCCGCCGGCCCTTGCCTATTGGATGATCTGGGTGGCGCGCTTCATCAGGCTTTCGGGCAGCTCGACGCCCATCGCCGCGGCGGACGGCGGGTTCACCACCACCAGGAAGTCGGTCAGCGTCTCGTAGGCGATCACGGCGTCGATATCGCCGGGCTTCTCGCCGTTGAGGACGCGCGCGGCCATCTCGCCGGCGATCTTGCCGAGCGCCACGTAGTCGAGCCCGACCGAGGCGATGACGCCGCGGCCGACGGCACCCGTCTCGCCGGCGAAGATCGGCGTGTCGGTGTCCTGGCCCACCTTCACGATCGCCTCGAGCGCGGCCACCACGGTGGTGTCGTTGGGGATGTAGATGGCGTCGACGTCACCCACCAGGCGGCGCGTGGCCGGGATCACCTCGTTGGTGGTGGGGGAGGGCGATTCCACCACCTCGATGCCCATCGGCTCCACCACGGAGCGCAATTTCTCCAGCGTCGATACCGCGTTGTCGAGGCCGGGGTTGTAGACGAAGCCCAGCGTCTTGAGGCCGGGAATCACCTCGCGCATCAGGTCCACCTGCTGGGCGATGGGCGCCGCGTCGGACACGCCCGTGATGTTGCCGCCCGGCTTCTCGTACTTGTCGATCAGCTTGGCCTTGAGCGGGTCGGT
>JAUIJH010000045.1 GCA_030431335.1 Alphaproteobacteria bacterium | reverse complement strand
GCGCTCACCGCGCTGATGAGGAAGCTCCTCGTCCTCGCAAACGCCCTCATCCGCGATGGACGCCTCTGGAACCAAAAACTCGCTTGATCAAGACGGATACTCTAGCGGCGCGGTTCGGGCAGCGGGATGAACTCCTCCGCGTCGCCGGGCACGGTGTCGAAGCGGCCGGACTTCCACTCGGCCTTGGCCTGCTCGATGCGCTCCTTGCGGGAGGACACGAAGTTCCACCAGATGTAGCGCGGGCCGTCCATGGTGGCCCCGCCGACCAGCACGAAGCGGGCCGGCTCCGGGCCGCTGCCGGTGACGGTGATCGGGTCGCCGGGGCGCAGCACCAGGAGGGCGCCGGGACCGTGCGCGACGCCGCCGATGGCGATGGTGCCGGCGACGGTGTAGAGGGCGCGCTCCTCGTAGGCGGCATCGATCGGGATCGAGGCGCCGGGCTCGAGGGCGATGTCGGCGTAGACGGTGGGCATCGGCGACGCGGCGGGGGAGGCGAGGCCCCACGCCTCGCCCATCACGAGGCGGGCGGAGGCGCCGCCGTCGGCGAGCATCGGCAGCTCGTCCTTGGCGAAGTGGGCGAAGGCCGGATCCATTTCCTCGCGCTCGGCCGGCAGGGCGACCCAGGTCTGCAGGCCGAACAGGCGCGGGCCGCGGGCCTTCTCGGCCGGGGCGGTGCGCTCGGAATGGACGATGCCGCGACCGGCCGTCATCAGGTTCATGGCACCGGGGCGGATCGCGATCTCGGTGCCCAGGCTGTCGCGGTGCATGATCTCGCCGTCGAACAGGTAGGTGACGGTGGCGAGGTTGATGTGGGGATGCGGCCTGACGTCGATCCCCTCGCCGAGCACGAATTCGGCCGGCCCCATCTGGTCGAAGAAGATGAAGGGGCCGACCATCTGCCGCTTGGGCGAGGGCAGCGCGCGGCGCACCTCGAAGCCGCCGAGATCGCGGGCGCGCGGGAGGATGACGGTCTCGATGGCGTCGGCGCCGGCGGCGTCGCCGGGCACCGGATCGGGGCAGGGCTGGTAGCTCATCGGCCGCTCCTTGCTGCGGGGCGGCGCACCGGGCGGGCGCCGCCGGTTCGATGGCGACGCGTCAGTTGCCGGTGACGACCTCGCCGCCGTTGTTGACCCAGCCTACCATGCTCTCGGGATAGAGCTTCACGTTGTCCTTGCCGGCGAGCTCGGACAGGGCGAACCAGTTGGTCGCCGCCCAGTGGCCGGTGTTGCAGAACGAGACGATCTCGTCGCTGTCCCCGCCGACGTCCTCGGCCGCGCTGCTGATGCGCGTGCCCTCGGCGATGCTGGTGTTCTCGCCCTCGAAGAACTTGGCGAAGGGCAGGCTCTGGGCGCCCTTCAGCGTGCCGGGGGCGGAGGCGGCCTTGTGCTTGGTCTCGCCGCGATAGAAGTCGGTGGGGCGCGCGTCGACCAGGGTGGCCCGGCGCTCGCCGTTGACGACGGCGGCGATGCCCTCGCGGTCGATCATCCACCGGTCGGACAGGGCGAAGGTATCGGTCGACGGCGTGATGGCGGGGGTCTCGGTCGAGGTCGGCTGGCCGGCGGCGACCCAGCTCTCGACGCCGCCATTGAGGATGGCGATCTGAGGGAAGCCGGCCGATTTCAGCGTCCAGTAGACGCGGGCGGCGGCGCCGAAATCGGTCTGGTCGGTGCCGGCGGGGGTGATGACCACCTTGTCGCCATGGTCGAGCCCGGCCTGCTGCAGGACTTCGGTCAGCGCCGCGTCGGAGATGACGGCGCCGGGATTTTCGGCCGGGCCGCGCCACAGGCCGTAGGGGACGTTGACGGCGCCGGGAACGTGGGCCGCCGCATAGGCGTCCTTGTCGCGGATATCGACAATGGTGACGCCGGAGAGGGCGGCGAGATCCTGCGGGCCGACGAGCTTGTTCCACTCATCCGCCGCCGCTGTGCCGGCCGCCAGCGCGAGCGCTGCCACGGCCACGAAAATACGCTTCATAGGACGCTTTTTCCTCGTTGTGCGCGTGTTCCACGCGTCATGCGTGCCACAGCACTTAGTTTATTTGGCGCGTCGGGCAAGGGGGGTGCTCAGCGTTCCCGCTTGACGGCGAGGGCGGGATCCTCGGCCGGGCGGTCGCCGGCGATCTTCTCTTCCATCGCCAGCACGGCGCTGTCGTAGCGCGGATGGAGGGTGCCCATCAGGCGGTCCCAGAAGGAGAAGTGGTTGGCGTAATTATAATTGAACGTCGAGTGGTGCATGTCGTGGAAGGTGACGGAGGCGAGCGGCCAGGGCGCGCGCGAGGACGGGCCGGCCGCGAATTCGAAGCCGGAGTGGCCGATCATGCCGTTGAAATGGTCGAACG
Source organism: Alphaproteobacteria bacterium (assembly GCA_030431335.1). Taxonomy (GTDB): domain Bacteria; phylum Pseudomonadota; class Alphaproteobacteria; order Rhizobiales; family Amorphaceae; genus Acuticoccus. The sequence continues at coordinate 31,291 of JAUIJH010000045.1, read as the reverse complement.
TGCGGTGGGCGATGAAGATCGCCGGCGGGAACGGCACGATCAGCGGCATGAACAGGAAGAAGCTCTGCTGGGTGAACGCGTCGAAGAAGGTGTCGGAGTAGTTGCTCCACACGGTGGGAGCGACCGACTGGTGGTGCAGCAGGTGGTACTTCTTGAACGGCTCGGCGTGGCCGAGGCGGTGCACCCAGTAGAACCACGTGTCGAACAGGAGTACTGAGCCGAGGAACATCAGCGGCGCCGACCACCAGGTGAGCGCCCACGGAGCGAACAGCGTGTAGCCCATGAGCTGGAGGTGGAGCCCGCCCGCAAAGCAGCCGCAAGTGACGATGAGCGAGCGTGCGCTCGCCTTGATTTCCTTGTTGCGACGCTTCTGGCCGTCACGCCGCGGCTGGATCTTGCGTTCGGGATGGCGCCCCGACCACCAGGTAAAGGCCGCGCCGAAGACAAGATAGGAGCCGAAGACGAGCGCGTAAGTCAGCGCCCACAACAAGATAAAATTAGTAAAACTTGGAACGAGAGCCAACACGACACTCCAACAACGACGTTGCGGTGAAGATCGGGGTACCCGATCCTTCGACGAAACGAAAGTGGGCTTTCGGCCATCCTCCCATGCAGGGGCGGCAGGACGCGAACGATTGCGCGCGAGGGTGCGGCGCTCGCGACACTCAGCTTGCCAGCCCGGCGACCACGAAGAAAGAACGAAATGGACGACTATGGATGGGCCTTGGGTGCCGTTGCCCTCTTCATGGGTGGCATCTTGAAAGGCGCGACGGGGGCGGGGGCGCCGATTGTCGCAGTCCCGCTGCTGGCGGTGCTCTACAACGTGCCGCTGGCGATCGTGACGCTGATCTTCCCGAGCCTGTTCTCCAACGCCTGGCAGATGTGGCACTTCCGGGCGGCGATGACTTCGCGCGCCTTCGTCGCCGCGCTGGCGATCGCCGCGATGGGCGGGGTGACGGTGGGCAGCTTCCTGCTCGTCTACCTGCCGGCCGACTTCCTGCTCGCGGCGGTGAGCGGCACGGTGTTCTTGTATATCGGTTTTCGCCTCACGCACCCGCAATGGGTGCTGCCGCGCGCGGTGGCCAACATGATGGTGGTGCCGGTGGGCATCGTCGGCGGCATCCTGCAGGGCGCGGCGGGCATCTCGGCGCCGGTGTCGATCACCTTTCTCACGGCGATGCGGCTGACGCGGGCCGAGTTCATCGCGACCATCTCGACATTCTTCTTTGCGATGTCGCTGATCCAGATCCCGGTACTGGTGGGGCTGGACGTGATGAACTGGGAGCGCTCGCTCATCAGCCTGGTCGCCTGCGTGCCGCTGTTCGGCGCGATGCCGGTGGGCGCCTACCTGGCGCGGCGCATCTCGCGCGAGGCGTTCGACCGCATCATGCTCGGCGTGCTGTCGGTGATGGCGCTGCGGCTCATTTTCGAGGCGATGATGGGCTGACGCGCGACGCCGGCAGGCGCACGGTGGCGACGAGGCCCGGCGCGTCGGCGCGGTTGGCGAGCACGATGGTGCCGCCGTGGGCGCGGATCAGGGTGCGGGCGATGGCAAGGCCCAGCCCCTCGCCGCCGGTCTCCGCGCTGCGCGAGGGATCGAGGCGCATGAACGGCTCGAACACGGCGTCGAGCTGGTCCTCCGGGATGCCGGGGCCGTCGTCGGTGATGGTGACGGCGATGCCGCCCGGGCCGGGCTCGAGCGCCACGGCGGCCGTGCCGGCGTACCGCCGCGCGTTGCCGATGATGTTGGCGAACGCGCGCGACAGGGCGACGGGGCGGCCCTCGAACGGGAACGAGCGCGGCCCCGCGTAGGTGACGGCGCCGCCGGGCGGGTCGCACAGATCGGCGAGGAGGGCGGCGAGGTCGAGGTTGGCCGTGGGCTCGCCGTCGGCCTCGCTGCGGCCGTAGGCGAGCAGGCCGTCGGCCATCACGCGCATCTCTTCCAGCGTCTTGACCATCGCGTCGCGGGTGTCGTCGTCGAGCATCTCGGCGCGGATGCGCAGCGAGGTGATGGGGGTGCGCAGGTCGTGCCCGACGGCGGCGATGGTGCGGGCGCGCTCGGCATCGAACATGGCGATGCGGCGCTGCATGGCGTTGAAGGCGGCCGCCGCCTCGCGCAGCTCGCGCGCGCCGGTCTCGGGCACGGTGGCGTTGCGGTCGCCGGCGCCGGCCTGCACCGCGGCGGCCGCGAGGGCCGACAGCGGCCGCGTGATGCGGCGGATGAAGACGATGCCCACCGCGAGCACCGAGGCGAGCGACAGCAACAGCGTGAAGACGATGGCGCCGCCGATCGCCGGCGGGGGCGCCTCCGGCTGGCGCTGGCGCAGGTTGAGCCAGGTGCCGTCGCCGAGCGGGATCGACGCCTCGATGCGGATGTGGTGCCACCCGCGGCGGTCCGGCCCGCGGGGCGGGCGGCCGTGGCGGCGGCCTTCGCCCTCGTCGTCGTCGTCGGCCCGGTCGGGGCGCCCGCCGGGGGGACCGGAGGAGATCTTGATGCGGGCGTCGCGCGAATCGATGCCGAGATCGTCGAAGCTGTCGAGCAGGCGGTCGGCCAGCCAGCCTTCGTCGCCCTCGCGCACCAGCGGCCGCCGGTCCACCGACAGGAACGAGAACGGCGAGGAGGCGGCGCGGGCGACGTCGTTGCGCAGGTGCGGCGGAATGCTGACGAGGACGGGAATGAGCGTGGCGATGCGCTCCACCTGCGCCCCGCGCCGCGCCTCGCGCGCGAACCGGGCGCGCTCGGTGTCGAGCAGGACGAGGGCGACGATGCTCGCGAACACCAGCGCCGCCGCGAGCAACAGCACGAAGCGTCCGGTCAGGCTCTGCGGCAAGAAGCGGGCGAGGCCGGCGTTCAAGTGTCCCCCTCCGCCACGACCTCGGCGGCGAGCCGGTAGCCGCCACCCCATTCGGTGACGATGATAGCCGGCATCCTGGGGTCTTCGCCGAGCTTGCGGCGCAGGCGGCTCACCTGGTTGTCGATGGCGCGGTCGTAGGGCTTGGCCTCGCGCCCGGCGGTGAGGTCGAGGAGCTGGTCGCGCGTCAGGACCTGGCCGGGCCGGTCGAGCAGCACGCACAGGAGGCGGTTTTCGGCGCTGGTGAGAGCCACGGGCTCGCCGCCGCCGCGGGTCAGCGTGCGGGCGTCGGCGTCGTGCAGGAAGCCGGCGAAGCGGCGCCGGCCGGCGGGCTGGGTCGCCGCCATCTGCGGCACGCGGCGCAGGACCGCGCGGATGCGGGCCAGGAGCTCGCGCGGGTTGAACGGCTTCACCACGTAGTCGTCCGCGCCCAGCTCGAGGCCGACGATGCGGTCCGCCTCGTCGGCCATGGCGGTGAGCAGGATGGTGGGCGGGCCGCCGCGCGCCGTGAGCCAGCGGCACAGGCTGAGCCCGTTCTCGCCCGGCATCATCACGTCGAGCACCACGAGGCTGACGGCGCCGTCCTCGACCGCGGCGCGCCCGTCGGCGGCGCTGGCGGCGAGGCTGACGCGGAACCCCTGGCTCTTGAGATAGGTCGCGAGCGGCTCGCGGATATCGCGGGCGTCGTCGACGATGAGGATGTGCGGCTCTGACATGAATGCGGATTTAACGCGCTTGGGGCCGGGCGAGGCGAGAAGTTTGTCGCAGATTGTCGCCGCGCGGGCGTTTGCGACAGATTGCGACAAACTCGTCCGAAGCCGACACACATGGCGGCGCCGGGAGCCGTAATTGGGAGGGGCGACGGGCCAAGCGCCCGTGAGTACCAGAAAGGACGAGTTATGACCCCGATGAAGACGATTGCCATCGCTGCCGTCTCGCTGTCCATCGGCGGGGTGGGTGCCGCCTACGCCCTCTCCCCGACCCCGATGTCGGCGGGCGTGACCGACGCGTCGGCGATTGCCGTGCCGGTGCACTTCGACGGTCCGCGCGGACCGGGCGGCCGCGAAGGACGCGGCGGCTGGCATCGCGGCCCCGAGGGACGCGGCGGCCCCGGAGGTCCCGGCGGTCCCCGCGGCATGGGCCACGGGCCGGGCGGCATGGGCATGATGATGGTGCTGCGCCTCGCCGACACCAACCAGGACGGCGCGCTGAGCCAGGAGGAGGTCGACGCCTTCGTCGCGGGTCAGGTGGAAGGCGCGGACACCGACGGCACGGCCGGCGTGACGCTGGAGGAGTTCCAGACCATCTGGCTGTCCATGACGCGGCCGATGATGGTGCGGACCTTCCAGTTCTTCGACACCGACGGCGACGCGGTGATCTCGCAGGAAGAGATCGACGCCCGCTTCGGCGACGTGGTGGCGAAGTTCGACCGCAACGACGACGGGAAGCTCGACCGTGACGACCACCGGCGCGGCGGCAAGCATCACCGTGGCCCGCGCGGCGACCGTGACCGCGGCGGCGACCGCGACGGCGATGACGATTAACCGCTAGCGCAAGCTGACCAATTGCGGCGGGGGCACGCGAAATTATTTTGCGTGCCCCCAAGTTGTGCTGTTGACCAAACGGCCTCTCCCCCTAACACTCATGAAGTCGACGCCGAGGAGGCGTCTAGTCCGAGGCCCCGCCAGAGGGTCAGGATACCATGAAGACATGGGGAGGGACTGTATGAAGAGCTTCGCTCGCGCGGGCACGGTGGCTGTCGGCGCCGTTTTTGCCACAATTGCTTTCAATTCGACGCCGACGTTGGCGGCTTCCATTTCGATTTCGTGCGGCGCGGTGGGTGCCGAGCTGGAGCTGTGCCGCACCGGCGCGGAGGCCTGGGCGAAGGAAACCGGCAACGAGGTGGTGATCGTCTCGACGCCGAACTCGTCCACCGAGCGGCTGGCGCTCTACCAGCAGATCCTGGCCGCCGGCGGCGACGACATCGACGTCTACCAGATCGACGTCATCTGGCCCGGCATCCTGGGATCGCATTTCATCGACCTGGCGCCCTACATGGACGGCGCGCAGGGCGCGCATTTCCCCGCCATCGTCGAGAACAACACCATCGACGGCGAATTGAAGGCGATGCCCTGGTTCACCGATGCGGGGGTGCTCTATTACCGTAAGGACCTCCTCGACAAGCACGGGCGCGAGGTGCCCAAGACCTGGGCCGACCTCGCCGAAACGGCCAGGATCGTGCTCGACGCGGAGCGCGGCGAGGGCAACGACCGCATGAACGGCATCGTCTTCCAGGGCCGCGCCTACGAGGGGCTGACCTGCAACGCGCTGGAGTGGATCGATTCGTATGGCGGCGGCGCCATCGTCAGCGAGGACGGCGAGGTCACCGTCAACAACCCGCAGGCCGTGGCCGCGCTGAACGAGGCGGGCTCGTGGATCAACGAGATCGCGCCCGAGGGCGTGCTCAACTATGCCGAGGAGGAAGCGCGCGGCGTGTTCCAGTCCGGCAACGCCGTGTTCATGCGCAACTGGCCCTACGCGTGGTCGCTGGCCAATTCCGACGACAGCCCGGTGAAGGGCAAGGTGGGCGTCGTGGCGCTGCCCAAGGGCGGGGCGGACGGCAAGTCCACCGGCACGCTGGGCGGCTGGCAGCTGGCGGTGGCGAAATATTCGTCCGACCCGGAGGCGGCGGCGGATCTGGTGCGCTACCTCACCTCCGAGAAGGAGCAGAAGCGCCGCGCCATCGAAGGCGCCTACAACCCCACCATCGAAGCGCTCTACAAGGACAAGGAGGTGCTCGAGGCGGTGCCCTTCTTCGGCTCGCTGTACGAGACCTTCGTCAATGCCGTGGCCAGGCCCTCCCGCGCGACGGGCGACAAGTACAACCGCGTGTCGAATGCCCTCTGGAACGCCGCCCACTCGGTGCTGTCGGGCAATGAGGACGCCGAGAAGGCGCTCGCCGACCTGGAGCGCGAACTGAACGCCATCAAGCGCCGCGGCTGGTAGCCCCGGCACGGCCCGCCCGCGCGGCGGGCCTTGTCTCGTCCCATGGAACCGGGGAACCGCGGCCGGCTTCTCTCGCGCCGGCGCGCGTGACGACCCAGGCGCAACGGAGGCAAGCCCATGGCCAAGGGAAGCGCGCTGACACGCGCCAAGGTTCGCTCCGCGATCCTGTTCCTGCTGCCGATGATGATCGTGCTGTTCCTGGTCGCCGGCTGGCCCCTGGGGCGCACGATCTTCTTTGCGTTCACCAACGCGAGCCTGACGGACCTGGAAGCCTACGAGATGGTCGGCTTCGACAACTTCTATAACAGCGAGTGGGGCGGGCTCCTGGCCGACCCGCAATGGTGGAACGCGGTCTGGAACACGATCTGGTTCACCGTGGTCTCGGTGATCCTGGAGACGATCCTGGGCCTCGTGGTGGCGCTGGCGCTCAACATGCACTTCCCGCTGCGCGGGCTCGTGCGGGCCGCGATCCTGGTGCCGTGGGCGATCCCCACCATCGTGTCGGCCAAGATGTGGGGCTGGATGCTGCACGACCAGTTCGGCGTCATCAACGCGATGCTGCAGGGCCTCGGCATCATCTCCGAGCCCATCGCATGGACCGCCAGCCCCGACACCGCGATGCTGGCGGTGGTGATGGTGGACGTATGGAAGACGACGCCGTTCATGGCGCTGCTCATCCTCGCCGGGCTGCAGATGCTGCCGACGGATTGCTACGAATCGGCCCGCGTCGACGGCATCCCGGCCTGGAAGGTGTTCTGGCGGGTGACGCTGCCGCTGGTCTACCCGGCGATCGCGGTGGCGGTGATCTTCCGCGCCCTCGACTCGCTGCGCATCTTCGACCTCATCTACGTGCTCACCTCCAACTCGGAGAACACGATGTCGATGTCGGTCTACGCGCGCCAGCAGCTCGTGGATTTCCAGGACGTGGGCTACGGCTCGGCCGCCTCCACCGCGCTGTTCCTGATCATCGCGCTGATGACGATCGCCTACATCATCCTCGGCAAGGTCGATCTTTCGGGAGAGAAGTCGTCATGACCCACTGGTCCTTGCCGTCGAAGATCGGCTTTTACCTGCTTCTCCTGGTGATCGCCGTGTTCGCGCTGTTCCCGTTCTACTACACGATCACCTCGAGCTTTCAGAGCGGGCAGGAGCTGTTCAACGTCAACCTGTTCCCGCGGCCGGACCTCGAGAACTATCTCGCCGTGTTCCGCGAGCAGCCGTTCGCGCGCAACATCTTGAACTCCATCGTGGTCGCGGTGGTGGTGGTGGCGCTGTCGCTGTGCCTGGCGGTGACCGCCTCGTTCGCGCTGGCGCGGGTGCATTTCCGCGGGCGCGGGCTGCTGCTGCTGACGGTGCTGTCGGTATCGATGTTCCCGCAGGTGGCGGTGCTGTCGGGCATGTTCGAGCTGATCCGCGCGCTGGGGCTCTACAACTCGCTGGGCGGGCTGATCCTCGCCAACCTCATTCTCACGCTGCCGTTCACGGTGTGGGTGCTGACGACGTTCATGCGCCAGCTGCCCAAGGAGCTGGAGGAGGCCGCCTACGTGGACGGGGCGACGCCGCTGGAGATCATCTACAAGGTGTTCCTGCCGGTGCTGTGGCCGGCGCTGGTGACGACGGGGCTGCTCGCCTTCATCGCCGCGTGGAACGAGTTCCTGTTCGCGCTCACCTTCACGCTGTCCAACGAGATGCGCACGGTGCCGGTGGCGATCGCGCTGATCTCGGGCGGCAGCCAGTACGAATTGCCGTGGGGCAACATCATGGCCGCGTCGGTGATCGTGACGCTGCCCCTGATCGTGCTGGTGCTGATCTTCCAGCGCAAGATCATCGGCGGGCTGACCGCCGGCGCCGTGAAAGGGTGACGATGGCATCGCGTTCCACCAACAAGCAGCTCGCCGGCGATCCCGATTGGTGGCGCGGTGCGATCATCTATCAGATCTACCCGCGCTCCTTCTTCGACACCAACGGCGACGGCATCGGCGATCTGGCCGGGGTCATCCACAAGCTCGACTACGTGGCGAGCCTCGGTGTCGACGCCATCTGGCTGTCGCCCTTCTTCGTCTCGCCGATGGACGATTTCGGCTACGACGTGGCGGACTATTGCGACGTCGACCCGATGTTCGGGACGCTGGAGGATTTCGACGCGCTGGTGAAGGAGGCGCACGCGCGGGGGCTGCGCGTGTTGATCGACCTGGTGCTGTCGCACACGTCCGACCGCCACCCCTGGTTCGCCGAGAGCCGCAAGAGCCGGGACAACCACCGGGCCGACTGGTACGTGTGGGCCGACGCCAAGCGCGACGGGACCGCGCCCAACAACTGGCTGTCGCTGTTCGGCGGCCCGGCCTGGGAGTGGGACACCAAGCGGCGCCAGTATTACATGCACAACTTCCTGGCGACCCAGCCGGACCTCAACTACCACAACCGGGAGGTCCAGGACGCGACGCTCGACGTGGCGAAATTCTGGCTGGAGCGCGGCGTCGACGGCTTCCGGCTCGACACCGTCAACAAGTATGTCCACGACGCGCAATTGAGGGACAACCCGCCCCTGCGGCAGGGGATGCGGGCGACCGTCGACGACGGCAACCCGGTGGCGATGCAGGAGCCGCTCTACAACATCAACCGCCCGGAAAACCTCGACTATGTGGAGCGCCTGCGGGCGGTGCTCGACGCGTATCCCGGCACCACCTCGGTGGGCGAGATCGGCAACCGGATGGTGGAGGGGCCCGAGCTCGGCCAGTACACGGCGCCGGGCCGGCTGCACATGGTGTACGGGTTCGACCTGCTGCAGGGGCCGGTGACGGCCGAGGGGGTGCGCGAGGCCCTGGAGCGGGCGAAGCGGCACGGCGCCTCGTGGATCTCCTGGCCGTTCTCCAACCACGACGTGGTGCGGGTGGCGACGCGGACGGGGCTGGGGCCGGAAGCGGCGCCGATGCTGTTGCAGCTGATGCTGTGCCTGGGCGGCTCGCCCACGCTCTACCAGGGCGAGGAACTGGGCCTGCCGGAGGCGGACGTGCCGTTCGACTTCCTCAAGGACCCCTACGGCAAGAGGTTCTGGCCGGACATCAAGGGGCGCGACGGCTGCCGCACGCCGATGCCGTGGAGCGGCGCGCTGCCGCACGCGGGCTTTTCCGCCGCGCTGCCGTGGCTGCCGGTCGACCACCATCACATCGCGCTGGCGGTGGACCGGCAGGAGGTGGACGAGACCTCGCCGCTCAACCTGGCGCGCGCCTTCATCGGCTGGCGCCGCGAGCAGCCGCTCCTGCGCACGGGCGAGCTGACTTTCATCGACGCGCCGCCGGCCGTCCTGGCGTTCACGCGCACGGCGGGCGGGGAGGGGCTGCTGTGCGCCTTCAACCTGTCGCACGAGGAGGCCGCGTTCGAGCCGGGGGTGCCGTGCGTGCCGGTGGCGGCACCGGGGATCGCCGGCGGCCGCTTCGCGCAGGACTCCATCGAACTCGACGCGCTCGGCGTCTTCATCGGCGCAATGAAACCATAACGGGGGACGCTCATGGCAACCGTGGTGCTCAAGGATGTGCGCAAGGCCTTCGGCAATGTGGAGACCATTCACGGCGTCGATCTCGACATCAAGGACCAGGAGTTCGTCGTCTTCGTCGGGCCGTCGGGGTGCGGCAAGTCCACGTTGCTGCGCCTGGTGGCGGGGCTGGAGGACATCACCTCGGGCGACCTGTTCATCGACGGCACCCGCGTCAACGCCCTGCCGCCGGCCAAGCGCGGCATCGCCATGGTGTTCCAGTCCTACGCGCTCTACCCGCACATGACGGTGTACGAGAACATGGCCTTCGGGCTGCGCAAGGCGGGCCTCGACAAGAAGGGGCTCGACGACACGGTGCGGGAGGCGGCGCGCATCCTGGAGCTCGACCCGCTGCTGGAACGGCTGCCCAAGCAGCTTTCGGGCGGCCAGCGCCAGCGCGTCGCCATCGGCCGCGCCATCGTGCGCGACCCCAAGGTGTTCCTGTTCGACGAGCCGCTCAGCAACCTCGACGCGGCGCTGCGCGTGCAGACGCGCCTGGAGATCGCCAAGCTGCACCGCCGCATGGACGCGACGATGATCTACGTCACCCACGACCAGGTGGAGGCGATGACGCTGGCCGACCGCATCGTGGTGCTGAACGGGGGCAACGTGGAGCAGTTCGGCAGCCCGCTGGAGCTCTACCACCGGCCGCGGAACCTGTTCGTCGCCACCTTCCTCGGCTCGCCGACCATGAACATCCTCGACGCCACGGTGGCCGAGCCCGGCGCCGCCCAGACCTCGATCAAGCTGCCCGACGGCAGCACCATCGCGGTGAACGTCGACGGCAGCGGGCTGACGGCGGGCGAGCGGGTGAAGGTGGGCATGCGGCCCGAGCACCTGGCGCTGCGCAGCGGCGCCGGCGAGCACACCTTCCGCGGCACGGTCGACGTGGTGGAGGAACTCGGCGAAAGCCACCTCGTCCACGTGGTGGTGGGCAGCGAGCGCATCATCGTGCGCGGCGACGGCATCGCCAAGGCGCGCGAGGGCGAGACGGTGGGCATTTTCTATCGCGCGGAGGACGGGCACCTGTTCCGCGGCGACGGCAAGGCGCTGCAGCGCACCGGCGAGGGCGCCGCCATCGCCGCGAACCTGCCGGCCCACCACCACCACTGAGCCGCCGGCGACCGGACCGCGCGCCGGCATCGCCGGCTGCGAGGCGGTGGGCGGCGCGGCTTCGCTCGGGCGGGCCACGCCTGCCGTGGCGCGCGGCTCGTCGGCCGGGCCGCGACGCTTGCGGATAAACGATGGGGTGAAGCTGTGATCTAGCGCACTTTCGGGCTTCTTGTGCCTCACCATCTCTAAGGCGTACTGTCGGGGATATCCGAAATCTTCGGAAAAAGGCGCTGTGATGGCTGATTCACCAAAACAAACTCAGCGCGTTGCGGTCTTGACCACGCCTTTCGGTGCCGATGTCTTGAATGCCGTTCGTTTTGACGGCACCGAGGGCCTCAGTGAATTGTTCGAATTCTCTATCGAAGCCGTGGGTGAGGGCGATCCGGTCGATTTCAACGACGCCATCGGCAGCAATTGCACGCTGAGCCTGGAAGGCAAGACGACCAAGCGCGAGTTCTGCGGTGTGTTGACCGAGGCGACGCACCTGGAGGCGAGCGCCAACCTCAACACCTATCGCCTGGTGCTGCGCCCGTGGCTGTGGCTGCTGTCGCGCACCTCCGACTGCCGCATCTTCCACGACAAGACGACGCTCGACATCATCGAGGAGGTGTTTCGCGACCGCGGGTTCACCGATTTCGATCCGCGGCTGAGCGAGAGCTACCCCAAGCGCGAGTATTGCGTGCAGTACCGCGAGAGCGATCTCGCTTTCGTGTGCCGGCTGATGGAAGAAGACGGCATCTATTATTATTTCGAGCACGAAAAAGGTAAGCACACGCTGGTGCTGGCGGATGCGAAATCATCGCATAACCCGGTGCCGGGGCTGCCGGACCTGATGTATCTGCCGCGGGTGGTGACGGGACGGACCGACACCGAATCGGTGTACGAGATCGTCACCAACCGCTCGTTCCAGAGCGGCAAGGTCGCGCTCAAGGACTATGACTACGAAAAGCCCACGGCGGCCATGAAGAGCGCGCACGCCAACCCCACCGGCCACGCGCGTGACAGCCTGGAAATCTACGACTATCCGGGCCGCTACACCGAGACCAGCGACGGCGACCGCTTCGCGCGGGTGCGCCTGGAGGCGGCGCAGGCGGCCGACAAGCGGCGCCAGGCCATCGGCGACGCGCCGGCGCTGTTTCCGGGCGGGCTGACCAAGCTCAAGGACCACCCGCAGGATTCGGAGAACATCGAGTTCCTGATCGTCGGCTGCAACCACGCCTTCGCGGCGCAGGACTATCGCAGCGCCGGCAGCCCGGCCGGGGGCGAGCCCTATCGCGGCAACTACCTGCTGCAGCCGAGCGACCGGGCGTTCCGCGCGCCGGCCACCACCGGCAAGCCGCGCGTCTACGGACCGCAGACGGCCAAGGTGGTGGGCGCGTCGGGCGAGGAGATCGACGTCGACGAGATGGGGCGCATCCTGGTGCAGTTCCATTGGGACCGGCGGCAGGACAAGTCGCGCCGGGTGCGCGTGGCGCAGACCTGGTCGGGCAACAACTGGGGCTCGATCATGATCCCGCGCATCGGCCAGGAAGTGGTGGTCGAGTTCATCGAGGGCGACCCGGACAATCCGCTGGTGGTCGGCACCGTCTACAATGCCGACCGGGCCGTGCCCTACGCGCTGCCGGCCAACAAGACCAAGGGCGGCATCAAGTCGAACTCGACCAAGGGGGGCTCGGGTTACAACGAGATCGTCCTGGAAGACAAAAAGAACTCCGAAGAGATCGGCGTTCATGCGCAGAAGGATTTGAGCGTCGTCGTCCTCAACAAGGAGACGCGGGAGATCGGCGAGCGCTTTGCCGGCGGCGGCGCGGCGCGCAAGACGACGATCCACCAGGGCGACGACGAGCTGAAGGTTTCGACCGGCAAGCAGAAGGTGGACATCGCGGTCGACCAGAACGTGAAGGTCGGCAAGGAGATCGTCATCGAGGCCGGGGTGAAGATCACCCTGAAGGTGGGCGGCAGCAAGATCGAGATCACGCCGGCGGGCATCACCATCAACGGCACGGCCACGGTGGACATCAAGGGCAGTGCGATGGTGACCGCCAAGGGCGGCCTGATCAAGCTGAATTGAGGCGGCGATGCGTATCAAGTTCCACACCGCCGAAGACGTGCTGACGGCCTTTCCCACGCTGGGCGACGACCTTGTGGCGCGCCCCGACGGGAGCGAGCCGCTGCGCTACGTCCGCCGGCTGGCCGAGAGCGCGGACCCGGACGACAGCGTGACGTTCTTCGCCTACCTCGCCCCGCGCCGGGAGGCGGTGTGGTGGAGCTGCCGCTGCCTGGAGGCGCTGGAGATGGGCGACGGTGCCGGCGCCGCTGCGCTGGCCGCGGCCAACGCCTGGGTGGCGCGGCCGGAGGAGGAGGAGCGCGTGGCGGCGCTGCGCGCGGCCGAGGCGGGCGACATGCAGGCCGCCGAGACCTGGGCGGCGCTGGGGGCGGGCTGGTCGGGCGGCAACATCGCGCCGGACGGGCCGGCGCCGGTCGCCGCGATGGCGCACCTCACCGCCAAGGCGGTGCGGGCGGCGGTGCTGATCGCCATCGCCAGCGCGCCGGGCGAGGCGCGGGCGGCGCGGCTGGAGCGCTGCGTGGCGGAGGCGTTCGCGGTGGTGGACGAGGACATCGAAGCGCGCTTCGGCTAGCGCGCATTCTGGAGGGAAAGACTGTGGTTGCGCTGCGTCTCAAACTCGACAACGTCACCAACTTGCCCGACGGCGGGCCGACCTCGCTCGAGGTGGAGGGCCGGCGCAGCATCGACATCGGGCGCAACACCTATCTCGACTGGACGCTGCCGGACCCGGCGCGCGTGGTCTCCGGGCGCCACTGCGAGATCCACTACCGCGACGGCGGCTACTGGCTGACGGACATCTCCACCAACGGCACCTTCCTCAACGGGTCGGATTCGCGCGTCACCGAGCCGACGCGGCTCAAGACCGGCGACCGCATCGCGATCGGCGACTATCTCATCAACGTGACGGTGCAAGAGGACGCGAGCGGGTCCGCGCGCACGGTGGAGGCACCGGCGGCGGGGCCGGCCGAGGCCGCTTCCGGCGCGCTGTGGGACGTGTCGGACGAGCGCGCCGCGCCGGCCGAGCGGGCCGACCGGCTGAAGGCGCGGGCGGCGAAGCCCGTGCACGCCGACGTGCTCGACTGGATCTCGGACCTGCCGACGCCGGAGCCGCAAGCGGCCGGGCCGGCTGAGCCCGCCGATGCGCCGGCCGAGGCGCCGGCCGACGATTTCGCCGCGCCGGGCGAACCCGGCGAGGGGGACGAGGCCGTCGCGGCGGCGCCGGAGCCGGCCGAAGCGGTGGCGGACGAGACGCTTGCCGGGGCGGACGAGACGATTGCCGAGGCGGACGAGACGTTTGCCGGGGCGGACCGGGGCGCGCTGTGGGAGCCGGTGCCGGACATTGCGCCCGAGCCGCCCATGCCGCCGGAGGCACCGGAGCCGCCCATGCCGGCGGAGACCGCCGAGCGGCCCGAGGCGGAGCCGGAGCGGGGCTTCGGGCCGGCGGTGCGGGCGGACGAGCCGCCGGCGCCGGTGCGCCATGGCGCCGAGTTCGAGCGCTTTGCGGTGGCGCTCGCGGCGGCGCTCGACCTGCCGCGCGACCGGCTGGAGGCGGGCTCGCCGGAGGAGCTGGCGCAGAAGGTCGGCACGTTCGTGAACCTCACCATCGGCGGGATGCAGCGCCTGCTCAAGGCCCGCGCCGCCTCGCGCGGCCATATGCGCGCCGGGCCGGGCACCCAGGTCCAGGCCGTGGGCAACAACCCGTTGAAATTCATGCCGACTCCGGGCGCGGCGGCCGATGTGCTGTTCGGCGCGCGCTCGCGCAGCTACCTCGGCATCGAGGAGACGCTGGACGAGAGCTTCGCCGATCTCGGCGCGCACCAGATGGCGCTCTACCGCGCCATGCAGGGTGCCGTGGAGCGCATGTTGAAGGACCTCGACCCCGCCGCCATCGAGGCCGGCGAGAGCGAGGAGCGGGGCTTTGCCCTCCCCGGCTCCAAGAAATCGAAGTTCTGGGATACCTACAAAGAACGCTACAACGCCCGGGCCAGCCAACACGACAACGGCATGGTCGATGTATTTATGATGTGTTTTTCCGACGCGTACGACCGCGCCATCAACAACCGCGATTAGATCGCGGCGCGAGACGAGTGGATCATGGATTGGAATAGCAAGGTTCTTTGGTCGGAGGGGCTGTTTCTGCGGCCGCAGCATTTGCAGCAGAACGATCGCTATTTCGAGCATCTGCTGGCGGCGCGCACGCAATATGCCTCGCCCTATCCGTGGGGCTTTGCCGAACTGGAGATCGACACCGACCTCGCCCAGCAATCGATGTTCGCGCTGCGCAAGGCGTCCGGCCTGCTGCCCGACGGGACGCCGTTCGCGATCCCCGACGATGTCGTGGCGCCGGCCATCGCGGTGCCGGAGGACGCGGCCGACCGCATCCTGTGGCTGACGATGCCGGTGGCGACGCCCGGCGCGCGCGAGGTGGGCGACCGGGGCGCCAACCGCGAGACGCGCTATTTCGCCGACCGCGCGCTGATCGCCGATGCCACCGCGCAGACGCAGACCGAGGAGGACGTGGACCTCGCCCGCCCGCGCCTGGAATACGAGCTGCGCCGCACCCGCAAGGAAGGCTACGCGGTGCTGCCGGTCGCGCGCGTGGTGGAGGTGCGCGACCGCACCATCGTCTTCGACGAGCGCTTCACGCCGCCGGTGCTGACCGTCGCCGCCCACCCCAACGCGCAGGGCTGGCTCGACCGGTCGATCGGCTGGATGGAGACCAAGCTGGAGGAGCTGTCGCGCTACGCGGCCGATCCGACCGCCGGCGGCGGCTTGCAGAGTGCCGACTACCTGGTGCTGCAGCTGATCAATCGCGGTCTGCCGCCGCTCCGGCACCTGGCCGCCTCGCGCTACACGCACCCCGAGCGGGTGTACATGGAGCTGCTGCGCCTTGCCGGGGAGCTGGCGACATTCGCCACCTCCGAGCGGCGGGCGCGGATTTACCCGCAATACGACCATGACAATCTGCAAGGCACGTTCGCCCCGGTGGTGCGGGACCTGCAGGAGTTTCTGTCGGCGCGGTTCGCGCGGCGGGCGATCCGGCTGGAGCTGATCGAGCGGGCGGAAAACGCGTTCGTGTCGACGATCCGCGACCGGGCGCTGTTCCGCGACGCGAATTTCATCCTGGAGGTGTCGGCGCGGCGGCCGCTGACGGAGATCCAGACGCGCTTTCCGCAGCTGTTCAAGCTCGGCCCCAACACCAAGATGAGCGACATCGTGCACGCGCACCTGCCGGGCGTGCCGCTGGTGCATGTGCCGAACCCGCCGCCGCAGCTGCGGATCATGGCGAACCACGTCTATTTCGCGCTCGACAAGACCTCGCCGCTGTGGCCGGAATTTTCCACCGCGAGCGCCGTGGGGATGCACTTTTCCGGCGATTGGCCCGAGCTGGAGCTGGAGTTCTGGGCCGTGATGGAGGGTCGCTGACATGCCGCCCGCCGGCAGCGACGACAACAACAACAAGCACACCGTCATCCTGCCGAACCCGGGCGGGCGCCGCCGCGTGGCCGACACGCCGCAACCGATGGACCCGCCCGCCACCGGCCCCGTGACCGACGAGTGGAGCCGCGAGCCGTGGCAGACGGGCGGCGCGGCGCCGGGCGCACCGGCGGCGGCGGCTGCCTCGCCCGCCGCGGCGGCGGCGCTGCTGCGCTCGCGGGCGGCGCTCAACGCCAACGAGATGCTGCGCGCGGCCTCGGCGCTGCTCCTGGTGCTGGGCAAGCTGCGCGCCGGGCTGGTGCGCGCCCAGTCGGCCAAGATCATGGAAGACGTCGCCCACGCCATCGACCGCTTCGAGGCCGACATGAAGGGCTCCGGCTTCAGCGCCGACCAGTCCGAGGTGGCCAAGTACGCGCTGGCGGCGACGGCGGACGACGTGGTGCAGAACATCCCCGTCGACGACCGGCGGCTGTGGACGCAGTATTCGATGCTGTCGCAGTTCTTCGGCGAGCGCACCGGCGGCATCCGCTTCTTCGAGGAACTGAACCGGATGAAGGCGGATCCGCTCGCCAACATCGACGTGCTGGAGCTGATGTACGCGTGCCTGGCGGTGGGCTTCGAGGGCGTGCATCGCACCGCGCCGGGCGGGATGGCGGCGCTGCAGCAGATACAGCGCGACCTTTACGACGTGATCCGCCGCGTGCGCCCGCGCGAGAGCTTCGAGCTGTCGCCGCGCTGGCAGGGCTCGAACCTGCGCCAGCGCGACAACCGCAACCGGGTGCCGCTGTGGGCGGTGGCCGCGTTCGCGCTGGCCCTGGTGGTGGGCGGCTATCTGGGGATGCGGGCGCTGCTGTCCGGCGAGGCCATCGCGGTGGAGGAGGAGCTGCTGGCGCTCTATCCGCTGGAGCCGGTGACGCTGGTGCGGCCCGCCTACGTGCCGCCCGCGCCGCCGCCCGCGCCCGAACCGGAGCCGGAGCCCGCCCCCGCTCCCGTGGTCGCCGAGGTGGCGCCGCCGCCGCCGCCCCTGCCGGAGCCGGAGCCCGACCCGTGCGAGGCATTGCGCGCGGCGCTGGCGGCCGAGATCGACGGCGCGCGCATCGATTTCGCCGATTGCGACGGCGACGTGAAGATGACCATCGGCGACCGGCCGGGCCTCGTCCTGTTCGTGTCCGGCCGGGCCGACATCGCGCCCGAATACGGCGCCATCATCGACCGTATCGCGCCGCTGGTGGAGCAGGTGGCGGGCAAGGTCACGGTGATCGGCCATACCGATGCGGTGCCCTATCGCGGCGCGCGCTTCGCCTCCAACTACGAGCTGTCGCTGTCCCGCGCCGCGGCGGTGGCCGAGCGGCTGAAGGCGGGCGCCAGCGATCCGGCTCGCTTCGAGATCAAGGGGCAGGGCCCCAACGTTCCGATCGCCGACAACGCGACGCGCGACGGCCGCGCGCGCAACCGGCGCGTCGACATCGTCATCGAAGTGCCGAGTTAGGCCGCGCCATGCATCTTCTCAATTATCTCAGCTACATCCGGGCGGCCACGTCGCTCGGCGGCGTCCTCATGCTGGGCATGGTCATCTGGTTCTATGGCCCGAGCATCGGCGTGGACGGCTTATATCCGCTGGAGAGCGCGCTGGTGCGGCTCGCCGCCATCGCCGCGCTGGCGGTGGCCGTGGTCGGCTGGCTGCTCCTCAAGGCGCTGCGCCGCTACCGGGCCGGCAAGTCGCTGGAGGCGGGGATCACCACCCCGGTGGCCGACGACGGCGCGGTGCTGGCCGAGCGGATGAAGGACGCGCTCGCCACCTTGAAGAAGGCGAGCGGGCAGCGCGCGGACTACCTCTATTCGATCCCCTGGTACGTGATCATCGGCCCGCCGGGCGCGGGCAAGACCACGGCGCTGATCAACTCGGGCATCAAGTTTCCGCTGATGGCGGGGGGCGCGAAGGCGACCGTGGAGGGCGTCGGCGGCACGCGCTATTGCGACTGGTGGTTCGCCGAGGACGCCGTGCTGGTCGACACGGCGGGGCGCTACACGACGCAGGATTCGGGCACCGAGGCGGAGGGCGCCGAGGGCAACGTCGACCGCCGCTCCTGGCTCGCCTTCCTCGACCTCCTGCGCAGGAGCCGGCCGCGCCAGCCGATCAACGGCGTCATCCTGGCGATTGCCGTGGACGACCTGATCGCGCTGCCGGAGGCGGAGCGCAACGCCCACGCCGACGCCATCCGCACGCGCCTGGTGGAGCTGAACGACCAGCTCAAGGTGGCGTTCCCGGTCTACGTGATGTTCACCAAGGCGGACCTGATCGAGGGGTTCGCGGAGTTCTTCGGCGACCTGCGCGAGCGGGAGCGGCAGATCGTGTGGGGCGCCACGTTCCAGACCGAGGACCGCACCAAGAACACCATCACCGAGGCGCCGGCGGAGTTCGACGCGCTGGTGCTGCGCCTGTCGGAAAACACCATCGACCGGCTGCAATCGGAGCCCAACCAGGCGCGGCGCTCGCTGATCCTGGGCTTTCCGGCGCAGTTCAACGCGCTGCGCGAGCCGGCGATCAACTTCCTGTCGCGCATTTTCGAGCCGACGCGCTACCACGCCAACGCCACCCTGCGTGGCTTCTATTTCACCTCGGGCACGCAGGAGGGGACGGCGCTGGACCAGCTGATCGGCGCCACCTCGCGCGTGCTGGGCGAGGCGGGCAACCCGGCCGCGCTGTCGGGCAAGGGACGCAGCTTCTTCCTCGCCGACCTGCTCACCAAGGTGATCTTCGGCGAGGCGGGGTGGGTGTCGACCAACCGGGCGCGCGTGCGGCGCGACAGGGCGCTGCGGATCGCGGGGCTCGCGGCGATCGCGCTGGCGGCCGTCCTCAGCCTCAGTGCGCTGGGCTACAGCTTTGCCGCCAACCGCAGCCTGATCGCCGACGTCGACAAGGCGGTGGAGGAGTATCGCGTGGGCGCGGCGGCGCTGATCGGCGAGCGGGAGGTGACGGGCCCGGACCTGGCGGAGGCGCAGTCGCAGCTCTTGTGGCCGCTGCGTACGATGCCGGTGGGCTATGCCGAGCGCGAGGCGGCGGTCCCGCTCTACGAGGGGTTCGGGCTGAGCCAGCGCGGGCGGCTCAATGCGGCCGCGCAGGAGGCCTATTATCGCGCGCTGGAGCGTTCGTTCCGCTCGCGCCTGGTGCTGCGCGTGGAGGAGGTGCTGGCGGCCAATCTCGACAAGCCGCAGTTCGTCTACGAGACGCTGAAGGTCTACAAGATGCTGACCGGCGAGCACGCCGACAACGAGGTGATCGTCGCCTGGATCGTGCGCGACTGGGAACAGAACGTCTATGCCGGGCGCATCAATGCGGGCGGCCGGGCGGCGCTGCGCGAGCACCTCGACGCGATGCTGGAGCTGGACCTCGGCCGGCCGATCGAGGTGAGCCGCAACGATCCCCTGATGCGCGACGCCGAGCAGGTGCTGGCGCGCGTGCCGCTGGTGGACCTCGCCTTCGCCCGCCTGGCGCTCGATGCCAGCGCCGACCCCACGCTGTACGATTTCGTGGTGGCGGACGAGGCGGGGTCGGACGCCGAGCTCGTGTTCCGCCGGCAGAGCGGCAAGGACCTCAACGACCTGGTGGTGCCGTCGTTCTTCACCCGCGACGGGTTCCAGAAGGGGCTGATCAACCGGCTGCCCAACATCGCCAAGGAGATCGCCGCCGAGGAGTGGCTGTTCGGCAAGGCGTTCAACCAGCGGGCCATCCAGGAGCAGTATCGCTCGCTGCAGCGCGACCTCTTGGCGACGTACCAGGCCCGCTACATCGAGGCCTGGCAGGCGATGCTCGCCGATCTGCGGCTGACGCCGATGGCGGCGGACAAGCCGCGCTACACGGCGCTGCGGGCGCTGTCCTCGCCGGCCTCGCCGCTGCGCCAGCTGTTGCAGGCGGCGGCGGAGGAGACCGCGCTGACCAAGGTGGACGAGGCGAGCGGCGGGACCGAGGTGGCCGCCGCCGACGGGGGCGCGCAGCTCACCATCCGCGCCGATCTCGACAACCGCGCCGCCGTGCGCGACAGCGTGCAGGCCGAGCCGGGCGCCGCGGTGGAGGCCGCGTTCGCGCCGCTGCACGAGCTGATGTCGGCGGAGAGCGAGCCCTCGATCGGCCCCGTCATCGCCGCGCTGAGCGAGTTTCACGACCGGCTCGTCAACATTGCGAGCGGCAACGCGGCGAGCGCCGCCGACGCCGCCGCGCTGGCCGAGAAGGTGGCCGCGCTGCGGGCGGATGCGGCGAGGCTGCCGGAGCCCGCCGCGCGGCTGGTGCTGTCGGCGGTCGACGACATCGAGAACGATCTCCAGGGCGAGCGGCTGACGCGGCTGTCGCAAACGTTCAACCAGGTTGTGACGCGCCAGTGCGAGGCGATCGCGGCCAACCGCTTCCCGTTCACCGAATCGCAGCGCGACGTGACCTTGGGCGACTTCGCGACGCTGTTCGCGCCGACGGGCCTGTTCGAGACGTACCGCAAGGAGCACCTCGACGGGCTGATCGACGCCAGCGGAGCGGCGTGGGCGTGGCAACCGGGCATCGAGTTGTCGCAGCGCACGTTGCGGGCGTTCGAGGATGCGGCGGCGATCACGGCGGCGTTCTTCGGCAAGGGCGCGCAGGATCCCTCGTTCGAGATCATCGTGTCGACGCGGGCGCTGGATCCGACGGCCTCGAGCGGGGTGCTGCGGATCAACCGCACCTTCGTGCACGCGAGCCGGGCGGCGCATTCGCAGCCCGTGAAGTGGCCGGGCGAGAACGCGGACAACCGCGCCGTGGTGTCGGTGACGTTCGGCCCCACCGCGCAGACCGAGCGGATCGCGCGGGACGGGCCGTGGGCGCTGTTCCGCCTGATCCGCGCCGGACGGGCGGCGGTGGCCGGGGATGGGCGCCTGGTGGTGGACTTCGACGTGGCCGGCAAGCGGCTGGCGTTCGCGTTCGTCTCCAACGAGGGCGCCAACCCGCTGACGCTGGATGCCCTCACCAGCTTCCGCTGCCCGACGGAGCTTTGAATGATCGCGCTGTTCGGCAAGCTTCCGGCCCGGCGGGACTTCATCGCCCGCAACGTGCCCAACACGGTGCTGGAGGCGGTGGAGCCGTGGCTGCAGGAGAGCCTCGCCCAGAGCCGGGAGAGCCTCGGCAAGGGGTGGCTCGAGCTCTACCTGGCGGCGCCGATGTGGCGCTTCTGGTGGGCGCGCTCGCTGGCGGGCGCCGGGGCGGCGGGGGTGCTGATGCCCTCGGTGGACCGGGTGGGGCGCTATTTTCCGCTGCTCGCCTTCGCGCTGGCGCCGCGAGAGGCCGATTTCGCGCTGCCCTCGCCGGCGGACGACGGCTGGTATCTGGCGCTGGAGGGCGCGCTGTTGTCCGCGCTGAGCGAGGAGGCGACGCTGGAGGCGCTGCTGGAGCGCCTCGCGGCGCAGCCGGCGGCGCCGGCCGTTGCGGCGGCCGGGGCGGCGGTGGACGGGTCGCTGTGGTGGACCATCGGCGGCGGCGCGGCGCCCCCGCGCAAAATGGCCTGGCCGGCGTTTCCGCCGCCGGGCGCCTTCGCGGCCATGCTGGGAGCGCCGGCGCCATGAGCTTTTCGTTCGAATGCGCGGCCGGCACGCACCAGGGGCGTGTGCGCGAGCGCAACGAGGACAACCACCTGTGTGACCGGCAGGCGGGGCTCTACGTCGTGGCCGACGGGATGGGCGGCGAGGCGGCGGGCGACTATGCGAGCGCGCGGGTGGTGGCCGAGCTGCAAAGCGTCGGCGTGGCGGCCTCGGCCGAAGAGCTGTTGAGCCGCACCAAGGAGCGGCTCGCGCGCGCCCACCGGCACCTGCGCGCCTATGCCGAGGCGCGCGAGGCGCGGGTGGTGGGGGCGACGGTGGTGGTGCTCCTCGTGCACGACGGCTACGTGGCGTGCGTGTGGTCGGGCGACAGCCGGCTCTACCGCCTGCGCGAGGGGCGCCTCGCTCAGCTCAGCCGCGACCACAACGAGGTGGGCGAGCTGGTGGAGCGCGGCGTGCTTTCGCGCGCCGACGCGCTCGCCTGGCGCGGCCGCAACGCGGTGACGCGCGGCGTGGGCGTGCACGAGGAGCTGGAGACGGAGACGCTGTACGGCGATCTCAGGACCGGCGACACCTTCGTGTTGTGCAGCGACGGCCTCAACCTGCACGTGGCCGACGAGGAGATCCGCGAGATCTTGCGCGGGCACGAGCTCGACGACGCCGCCCGGATGCTGATCGACCTCGCGCTGGCGCGCGGCGGCGAGGACAATGTGACCGTGGTTCTGGTGCGCACCTGCGAGCCGCGCGAGCGCACCGTGGTGCAGCCGCAATGGAGATCGTCCTGATGGCATCGTCCGAACCGACGCAGGTGACTGGGCTGGGGCTCACCATCCCGCCCGGAACGCGCCTCAACGGCGTGTTCGAGATCGAGCGGCAGATCGGCGCCGGCGGCATGGGGATGGTGTATGCGGCCCACAACGTGGAGACCGGCGACAAGGTGGCGATCAAGATCGTGCGCACCGAGATGGCCGGCAACGAGCAGGTGCTGGCGCTGTTCCGCAAGGAGGCGGCGGTGCTGCACCGGTTGCTGCACGACGCGATCGTGCGCTACTACCTGTTCACGTCCGATCCGGGGATCGGGCGGCCGTACCTGGCGACTGAGTTCGTGGACGGCACCTCGCTGTCGGACATGGGGGCGATCGGGCGCGACGAGGTGCTGGCGCTGGCGGAGCGGCTGGCGGGCGGGCTGCAGGCGGCGCATGCGATGGCCGTCTTCCACCGCGACATCTCGCCCGACAACGTGATCCTGCCCGAGCGCGACGTGCGCAAGGCGAAGATCATCGATTTCGGCATCGCGCGGTCGGCGACGCTGGGCGGCGGAACGGTGATCGGCGATTCGATCGCGGGCAAGTTCGACTACATGTCGCCCGAGCAGCTGGGGCTCTATGGCGGCCAGGTGGATGCGCGCAGCGACATCTACAGCCTCGGCATCGTGCTGGCGGAGGCGGTGCTGGGGCGCAGCCTGAAGATGGGCGGCTCGCAGCTCGAGGTGGTGGAGAAGCGGCGCAAGGTGCCGGATCTGTCGGCCATCGAGCCGAAGCTGCGGGCGCTGCTGAGCGCGATGCTGCAGCCGCGCCCGGAGGATCGCATCGCAACGATGGCGGCGGTGGCCGAGGGCGCGCGCAAGCTGCGCATGGGTGCCGGGGCGGCGCCGGGCGGCCGGCCGCTGGGCAAGGTGGCGGCCGGCGTTGCGGCGCTGTTGGTGGCGGGCGGCGCGGCGGCGTGGCTGTTGATCCCGCAGGGCGGCCCGAGCGCGCCGCCGGCCGCACCGCCGACCCTGGTGCGCCAGGCCGGGGACGGCGCGCCGGCGCTGGTCGCCACGGCCCCCGCCGCGCCCGAGGCCGAGGCTGCGCCCGAGCCCGCCGACGCGGCCCCGGGGGGCGGCGACGCACCGGAGGCGGGATCCGTTGCGGTGGGGCCGGGTGACGCTGGCACGGCGCCGGCTGTGGCCGAGGCCGAAGCCGGCGAGGCGGCGGACACCGGCGCCGGGGCTGGCGAGGTTGGTGCGGGTGAGCGCGCCGGCGAGGCGGCGGCGCCGGAGGAGGCGCTGGCCGGCCGTGCCGGGAGGGCGGACGCCCAAGCTGGCGAGACGGCTGCCGTGGACGACACCGCGGCGGCGGATGGGGCGTTGTCGGCCGGCGGCGCCGATGCGGCGGCCAGTGCCGACACGGCGACGACGCAGGCTGAGGCCGGTGCCGCGACGCCCCCCGGCGACGGTGCGCCGGATGCTGCCGTGGCCAAGGCGAGGGATCCCGCCGCGGGCGGCGAGGTGGCGCCCGGCGAGGCGGAGGCGACGGCTGAAGCGGCGCTTGATGCGGCCTCGGACAGCGCGAGCGTTCCGGAAACGGCCGGCGAGGAGCGCCTCGATGCGGCGGGGGCGGCGGAGGGTTCGCAGGACGATGGCGTCGAGGCGGCCGCCGTGCCGCCGGACGTCGCCGATGCGGCGGACGATGCTGGCGCGGCGGAGGCGGCCGGCACCGGTGCCGGGACGGCGGCGCAGCCGGGCGCGGAGGTGAGCGTTGCCGATGCCGGCTCGCAGGTGACGGGGGAGGACCCGGGATCGGGCGAAGCGGGTGGATCGGCTCGCGAAACGGCCGGCGGTCAGGCGGCGGACGCGGCCGGGGTTGCGGAAGACGGCGGCGAGGTCGAAGCGGCGGCGGGTGATGGGCCGGCGAGCGCCGAAGAGGGGCCGGCCGTGCCGCCGGACGCGGTGGCGGATGCGGTGGCGCGGCTCGAGCCCGGTGCGGGCGCGGCCGGTGCGCAACCGCCGTCAGCCGATGCCGCCGCGAGCGAGGCCGCCCCCGTGGCCGAGGGCGCACAGGCGCCGCAGGGCGCGGTGGAGGTGGCACGGCTGACGCCCGGCGCCGGCGGCGCGGGGGAGGCGGACCTCGCGGGCCGGATCGACCGGTTCTTGCGCGCGGCGGCGCTTGGGCCGTGCACGTTCGTGCAGCTGGCGGGGACAGGCCCGCAGCGGGCCGACATCGTCGCCTACGGCAACAGCGTGCCGCCGTTCCAGCGGCTGGACGACAGCTTCCGCGACACGTTCGACTTTTCGGCCGACATCAATCTGCGGCCGGTCTCGGACGGGCAGTGCCCGGCGATCGACCTGGCGCAGGCGCTCGACGCGCCCGGCCACGACCGCCTGCAACTGCGCGTGAACCGCGACACGGTGGCGCCCGGTGGGCTGTTGTCGGGCACCGTCTCGGGGATCGGGCAGCGCAAGCTGCACCTTTACCTGGTGGCGGGCGACGGCCACCTCTACGGGCTCGCCGATCTCATCGAACGCAACGGCGACGCGGCCACATTCCGCGCCAGCATGGCCAGCGGCGACGATGGGCCGGCCCAGCATCTGTTGATCGCGGTTGCGGCCAAGAGCCTGCCGAACCTGCCCGCCGGCGCCGACGGCAACACCGCCGGCGCGCTATCGACCCTGCGCGCCTACCTCGCCGACGATCCGGACGCGGAGGCGGCGCTGGGTTATTTCAAATACGGCGGGTGAGCGACGTAATCGGCGTCACACTTTGGCGCTTACGCCATTGCGGGGGCCTGCGGCGGCCGCCAATTCGGGAAGACGGCGCACGATTAGGCGCCAACCCATCAACCTGGAGCGCAGCAAGTGATTATGTATCGCATTCATTCGTTGTCGACGGGGATCGTCATCGCCACGGGGCTGACGCTGGCGACCGTGGCGTGCGCGGCGGCCGAAGACCGCAACGGCTACACGGTGAACGACGTGGTGGCGCATTTCTCGCCGCCGGCCGACCTCGGCCCCGCGCGGCGGCTTTGCATCGGCACGCCGTCCGAGTGCGGCGCGCCCGAGCCGGTGGCCGCGACCCCCTTCAACCTTCGGGTCCAGTTCGAATTCAACTCGTCCGAGCTGACGCCGAGCGCACGGGCGCAACTCGACGTGTTCGCCGAGGCGGCGACGGGCGCGCTGTCGGCCGCACGCTTCAACATCGACGGCCACACCGACGCCACCGGCAGCGAGCAGGCCAACCAGTGGCTGTCGGAGCAGCGGGCGGCGGCGGTGGTGGACTACCTCGTCGGGCGCGGCGTGGCGGTCGACCGGCTGGCGCCGGCCGGCCACGGCGAAAGCGAGCCGGCGCTGGACAACCCGTTCGACGGCGGCAACCGCCGGGTCGAGGCGACGCTCGCCCAGACGCTCTGATCGCGCTAAACCTCGCGCGCTCGGTCGTTGCAGGAAGGCGCGCGCCACACGCTGGCGGCGCCGGGGAATCGCCATGGAGATCGACTTTGATGCGCTGAAGGAGCCCGTGGCGCCGGAGGCCGGTCTCGGACCGGACCTTGCCGACGACCCCGGCTTCGCCGAGTTCGAGGCGGACGTGGAAGGCTTCTTCCCCTCCCGCGCGGACGATTATTATTTCGGCTTCCGCAACGTCGATGCCGATGTCGACGGGTTCACGGCGCGCTGCCTGGCGCTGCTGCGCCGCTCGCGCGATCTGCGCCTGATCGTGACCCTGGCGAAGCTCGCGGCGCTCAGCGGCAGCCTGGCGGGCGCGCGCGGGGCGGTGGGGCTGGTGCGCCACTACCTGCAGGACGAGTGGGAGGCGGTGCACCCGACCGCGACGGCGAGCGGATACAACCTGCGCGGCGTCACGGTGGAGCGGCTCGACGAGTTCGCCTCGTTCGTGCTGCCGCTGCAGTATGCGCCGCTGATCAGCGACCGCAACGGGCACCTGTGCTTTCGCGACCATGCCGTCGTCACCGGGGCGGTGACGCCGCGCGAGGACGACAACCACCCCGATGCCGGCGATATCGCGCGCCTGCTGGAGCGCTGCGATATCGAGGCGCTGGTGAGCGCGCGCGACCTGGCGGCGGGGATGGCGCAGGACCTGGCCGCCATCGCCCTGGTGTGGACGCAGAACTGCGACGACCCTCCCAGCCTCGCCTTCAAGCGCCTGGCGCCGATGCTGGACAAGATGGCGGCCTTCTTGAAGGGCGCGGTGGCCGAGCGCGACCCGTCCCGCGCCACGGGGGCCGCAGACGCCGAGGCGGCGCAGGAGGCGGACGCGGCGGAGGGCGAGGCCGGCGCCGAGCCCGCCGCCGCCGCCGCTGCCGCAAAGCCGGCCGGGGCGATCGCGAGCCTCGCCGACGCGCGCGCCGCACTGCACGCGGCCTCGCGCTATTTCGAGATCTACGAGCCGTCGAGCCCGGCCTTCCTGCTCACGCGCAAGGCCGAGAATTTGGTGGGGCTGACTTTTCCGCAGGTGCTGCAGCAGATCGCCCCGGACCGGGTGTACGACACCGCGATCCAGCTCGGCCCCAAGCGCAACCTGCCGCTGCCGCTGGAAAAGCTGACGGAGGAGTTCAGCGAGATCGAGCTGGAGCGGGGCGAGGAGACCGCGAGCGCGCAGGACTACGCCGCGACCGACCGGGCGAGCGCGATGGGGCTGTTGGCGGAGGTGGGCCGGTGGTACCGCGCGGCCGAGCCGTCCAACCCGATCCCGCTGCTGCTCGACAAGGCGCGCGAACTGACGACGAAGGATTTCGCCGCGCTGCTCGCCGAAATCGCGCTGCCGGAAACGTGAGTTAGGAGGCGATAATGGGCAAGCCAGCCGCTCGTGTGACCGACATGGTGCTGCATCCGCTGCCGCCGGTGCTGGGCCCCGGGCCGGGCTCGTTCAATGTGCTGATCGGCTATATGCCCGCCTGGCGCGGCGTGCCGGCCGCCGTCGCCGCCGCGATCCAGGCGGCGAAGGAGGTGAGCGACGCCGCCATCGACGTTGCCGAAAAGGCGACGGTGGCGGCAGCCGGCACGCCGGGCCTGCCGGCCGCCAAGACCGCCGAGGAGCTGGCCAAGACCACCGCGGCCGCCACCATGGGCTCGATGATCACCGGGGCGGCGGGCATGTCCGACATTCACCTTTGCGCGACGCCGCTGCCGCTGCCGCCGCACGGCCCCGGCGTGGTGGTGGACGGCAGCATGACGGTGCTGGTCAACGGCCTGCCGCTGGCCCGCTCGGGCGACACGATCGTGGAGGCGGTGGGGCCGCCCAACAAGATCGTGATGGGCATGATGTCGGTGCTGGTCGGCTGAGCGGAAATCAGCGGACGGCGGTGGGCGCCTCGCGGGCGGGGATTACGGCGGCCGGCTCGTCCTTGCGGCCGACGCGCAGGCGCTGTGCGATCGCGACCACGAAAACCACCGCCGCGGCGAAGACGATCTCCAGCGGGTCGAGCTTTTCGGTGGTGATGAGGGCGGCGATGGCGATGGTGGCGAAGGGCTGCAGGAGCTGGATCTGGCCCACCTTGGCGATGCCGCCCCGCGCCAGCGCCGCGTTCCAGAACAGGAAGCCGAGGAACATCGAGACGATGCCGAGATAGACGAACGACAGCCAGACGGAGGGCGATGCGGGCCAGACCTCCGGCCGGCTGAAGAGCGCGACCGCGCCGGTGAACGGCAGCGAGTAGGTGAGCGCCCAGGCGGTGACCGTCCAGCCCGGCCGGCTGCGCGACAGGACGCCCGAGTAGGTGTAGCCGAGCCCGGCGCTGGCGGCGGCGGCGAGCAGGAAGACATCGCCCGGCGCGATCTGCCAGCCGGCGCGCGACATGGTGAACACGAGCACGATGAGCGCGCCGAGCAGCGACAGCAGCCAGAAGGCGAGGCCCGGCCGCTCGCCGCCGACGAGGGCGGCCCAGCACGCCGTCGACAGCGGCATGATGGCGAGGACGACGCCGCCGTGCCCGGCGCCCACCGTCTGCATGGCGAGGCCGGTGAACAGCGGAAAGCCGACGACGAGGCACAGCGCGATCACCGCCGTCTGGGCGAGGGCGCGCCCGCGCGGCCGCGGCACGCGGAAGAGGGCGAGCAGCGAGCCGGCGAGGATGCCCGCCAGCACCGCGCGCCCGGCGGTGATGAAGACCGGCCCCATCCCCTCCAGCGCCAGGACGGTGGCGGGCAGGGTGGCGGCGAACAATATCATCCCGATGAGGCCGAAGACGATGGCGATGACGCTGGCGGATGCCGGCGCCGGAAGCTTCTCAGGGATCATTCGTCAGCGCATTTCGGCAATGAGGGCGTCGAGCAGGGCGGGGTCGCCGACGGCGATGCCGTCCCCGGAATACGCGCCCATCACGTGGGGAGCAATGGGCGCGCCGGCCCGGTCGACGAGGACGCCGCCCGCTTCCTCCACGATGGGGACGAAGGGGGCGATGTCGAACGGCTTGAGGCCGGCTTCGAACACGATGTCGACATGGCCGGCGGCGAGCATGGCGTAGCCGTAGCAATCGGTGCCGAAGCGCACGAGGCGACAGATCCGCGACAGGGCGTCCAGCGTCTCGCGCATCCGCGGGTCGAAATGGTCGAGCGCGGTGCAGGCGACGACGGCATCGGCGAGGCGGGCGCAGCGGCGCGTGCGCATGGGCTCGGTGCCGCGCGACCAGGCATGGAAGGCGCCGGCGCCCTTGGCCGCATAGAAGCGCTCGCCGACGAAGGGCTGCGCCATCATGCCGACGGTGGGCACGCCCGCCTCGGCGAGGGCGATGAGGACGCCCCACGTCGGCAGGCCCGCCATGAAGGCGCGGGTGCCGTCGATGGGGTCGAGCACCCAGGTGCGCCCGCTGGTGCCCTCGGTCGGCGGATATTCCTCGCCCAGCACCCCGTCGGCCGGGAGGAGCGCGGCCAGGCGGTCGCGGATGGCGCGTTCGGCCGCGCGGTCGGCGACGGTGACCGGATCGAACCCCGTGGCGGCCTTGTTCTCGACCTCCGGCAGGGCGCGGAAGTGCGGCAGGATGGCCCGTTCTGCCTCGTCGGCGAGGATCTGGGAGATATCGAGGTCAGATAATTGCGTTTGCATAGGTGCCATGCACATTTTCGGCTGGAGAAAGGTTAGGCGGAAATTTTGGAAGGTAGCCAACTAACGCATTGATTTTACTCCGAAAAATGGCGAATGTTGAAACACTGTCTGATTAATTTGCCGAGACTGCATACGAAAGCGGCAAAAAAGTGGGCTGTAGAAGAAAGTGGCATCTTGACGATTGTGCGCCGCAGCCTCAAATGTTGCACCGCGGCACGACGTTGTCGGGCCGCTGCCCTCCTTGGGCGTTTCCTCCCTAGACTTCAGGCCGCTCTTCGGAGCGGCCTTTTTTTTTATTCCGCGGCCAGGGGCCAGCGGTCGCCCGGGCAAAGGGCGCTGAAGTCGTCGATGAGGGCGGCCGCGACGGCGGTGAGCGTGTCCTGCATCTGGCCGAACGAGGCATTGGGGCGGTAGTGCGCCTCGTCCATGTAGAGGGC
Organism: Alphaproteobacteria bacterium; assembly: GCA_030431335.1. Taxonomy (GTDB): domain Bacteria; phylum Pseudomonadota; class Alphaproteobacteria; order Rhizobiales; family Amorphaceae; genus Acuticoccus. Next base: position 1,472 of record JAUIJH010000045.1, on the reverse strand, counting down.
GCGGTTGATCTCGATCTGCAGGGCATGGACGATCGGCGGCCGGCCGTAGTGCTCGGTGATGAAGCCGCCGGCATAGGGGCGGTTGAGGCCCGGGATCAGGCCGTGCCGGCGCATGTGCCGCGCGCAGCTTTCGGCCAGCGCGCTGGCGCAGCTGGTTCCGAACCGGTCGCCCAGGATGATGTCGCAGCGCCCGTCCGCCCCGCCGCCGGCCGCCTTGACGGCGCCGGAGGGCATCGAGTGGCAGTCGACCAGGACACAGGTCCCGAAGGCGTCGACGGTTTCCTGGATCAGCGCGGTGAGCGTGCGGTGGTAGGGGCGGTAGAGCTGCTCGAGCCGGCGCGCCGCCTCGGCGGGGGGCAGGCGTTTCTCGTAGATCTCCTGCCGGTCGCCGACGACGCGGGCGATGACGCCGAGGCCGCCCGCCACGCGCGGGCTCTCCAGCGCCACGGGCATGTCGAGCTGGCCGCTGAACATGTCGGGGTCGAGCTCGTTGGCGGCGCGGTTGAGGTCGACATAGGCGCGCGGGAAGTTGGCCTTGAGCAGCGGCGCGCCCAATTCGCCGACGCGCGCGAACAGCCCGTCGACGAAGGTATCCTCCGAGCGGCGGATGGTCTGCCGGTCCAGCCTGGTGCTGGCGATGAAATCGCGGGTGTAGACGTCGCCGGAATGGGGGGCGTTGAAGACGAAGGGAGTGCGCGGGCCCTTGGCGGGGACGAGCTCGAACGCCGGCACCAGATTGTAGTCCTCGACAACGCGCATGGGCAGCTTCAACTCCGGGGCGGCCTTTCCTTGCATCATTCTAGTGCAGCCGCGCGCAATGCGTATCGATTTTGATCGATTAGGGTAAGCGGCTCCTAAGCGAGGTTCCACACGGCGGTTTTACGGGCTGCGGGGCATTGTCTCAGTCGAACGTAGGGGACGCGGAACCGCCGCGGGATAGTTTGTGCGTATACTTTTGGCAGAAGACGACGGCGACATGCGCCGCTTCCTGGAGCGGGCCCTGCAGCGGGCCGGCTACGACGTGGTGGCCGTGGGCGACGGGCAGGCGGCATATGACCGGATCCGCGAGGAGCCGTTTTCGCTGCTCCTCACCGATATCGTGATGCCGGAGATGAACGGAGTGGAGCTGGCGCGCCGCGCCACGCGGCTCGACCCGGACCTCGCGGTCATGTTCATCACCGGCTTTGCGGCGGTGGCACTCGACGGCGAGGAGGGAACGCCGCGCGGGGCGAAGGTGCTGTCCAAGCCCTTCCACCTGCGCGAGCTGGTGCGCGAGGTCGGGCGCATGTTGGAGTACGCGTGAGCGGATGGACGCTTGCGGCCTGCGCGGAAGCCCATTATACCACCGGCTCGCTGACCAATCGGCGGGCGGTTAGCTCAGCGGGAGAGCGCTGCCTTGACACGGCAGAGGTCACTGGTTCAATCCCAGTACCGCCCACCATTCCCCCATCGATTGCCAACCTGAGGACGCT
>JAUIJH010000044.1 GCA_030431335.1 Alphaproteobacteria bacterium | reverse complement strand
CCGCAGCAAGGGCTACGGTTTCCTGACCCGCGGCGACGGGACCGCCGACATCTTCGTCCACATGGAGACGCTGCGTCGCTTCGGCGTGACCGAGCTGCGGCCGAACCAGGTGGTGCGGGTGCGCTTCGGCAACGGACCGAAGGGCCTGATGGCGGCGGAGATCCTGCCCGAGTCCGGCACGAGCATCCCCTCGTCGCACTGAAGGCGAGCGTCTGGTCCCCCAGGCGCCCCCTTCCGGCTCCCAATCGCGACGGGCGGCCCCTGCCCTCGCGCGCTGTGCGGCCAATTAAGCGCGCGCGATCCGTGCGCCGCGCCAGCGTATAAAAGCACGACAATCCCCGCAGCCGCGGCACGCCGCGTCGCTCGCCTTCGGCCGTGCCGCCAAGTTCTCGAACTGCCTAGATGGCCGCGAACGCTATGCAACCGGCATCGCGACGGCCTCGCGCAACTGATTGCGCCGAAGCGGCCACCCGACTTGGACCGCTCCGGGCGATCAAAGATCGCACCGGACATGATGAGCGAGCTCGTTGCGGTCCGTTCAGTGCCCCGCTCGAGCGCTTACTGCTCTCGGAGGGTGCTTTCCGATCAGGTCTATCGACCGATCGGAACATTGCGCGCCGGATCACTTGAGCACATTTCATTGTCTGCTCAGTTGATCCCAGATGAGCGGTCCCTGGGCGCGCTTTGGGGCAGGTGGATCGACCCGGTCGGAAATATTTCGCGCACGCCATCTCCTCAAATAATCCGGGTCGGGTGGGTCAGGCTTGACCCCGCCATCGCCGCAAACGCGGATCGCAAGCCGCGGCCGGCCGCCCCCTCAACCCCAGGCCCCCGGTCGCTCGCCAACGCGGCTCTCCCGCTTGAGGCGGCGCCGCCGACGCGCGAAGATGTGAGCGGCGCCCCGGAGCGACGCTCCATAAGTCTGCGAGTCACCATGCCCACCACGGACCCCACCACCCCATTGCACCCAGCTTGGCGCAAGATTGGCCGCGCGCGCCTGGGCCTCGCCGGCGCCGCGCTTTTCCTCGCCCTCGCCAGCCCCGCCCCAGCCGCGTTCGCGCAGGACGCCGCCGCCGCCGTCGAGGTGCCCACCCGCAGCGACACCGCCGTCCTGGTGACGTCGACCGGCGCGCACCGTTTCTCCATCGAGATCGCCGACGATCCGGTGGAGCGCGCCCGCGGGCTGATGTTCCGCGAGGAAATGGCGCGCGATCACGGCATGCTGTTCGATTTCGGCCGGGAGGACGATCAGGCCTTCTGGATGAAAAACACCCCGCTGAGCCTCGACATGATCTTCATCGGCGCGGACGGCACGGTGGTCTCCATCGCCCCCGACACCACCCCGTTTTCGACCGAATCGGTGCCATCAGAAGGTCCGGCCCGGTTCGTGCTGGAGGTGAACGCCGGCGTGGCGGCTGACATTGGCCTTGCACCGGGCGACCGGCTGCTGCACCGACGCGTCGAGCGCTGAGCCGCCAAGACGCCCGATTTCCCTCTCGCTCAGGCCCAGATGCGCAGCGAATGCGCCCGATCCGTGCCTCCAACGGCCGGCGGCGCCTCCGCCCACATGGGGCAAGCCGCCACCCGCACGGCCATTGCCCCGACAGACCATCCGATGGTACGGGAACGGGGTGGCACGCGGGGCATAGCTCAGCCTGGTAGAGCACCGGTTTTGGGAACCGGGGGTCGTAAGTTCGAATCTTGCTGCCCCGACCACGTTGCCATTCGGCCAGATGGGGAGATCGATGCGCGCACGTATCTATAAACCGGCGCGAAACGCCATGCAGTCCGGCACGCGCAAGACGCGACGCTGGCGTCTGGAATTCATCCCCGACGGGCCGCTCGGCGTCGACCCGCTGATGGGGTGGACGTCCTCGCCCGACACCACGCGTCAGGTGCGGCTCGAGTTCGCCACGCTGGAGGAGGCGCTCGACTATGCCCAGCGCAAGGGCATCGAGGTGCGGATCGACCCCGTCCACGTGCCGAGCGAGCCGAAGATTTCCTATTCGGACAATTTCCGCGCCGACCGTGTCGCGCCGTGGACCCACTGAAGCGCCACGCGCCTTTGGCCAAAGAGACGCCTCGCGCAAATGAGGCGCCTCGCGCCCTTGCCCAACGTGGCGCCTCGCGCCCGCAATCGGCCCCGTAGCTCAGTCGGATAGAGCAGCGGCCTTCTAAGCCGTCGGTCGCAGGTTCGAATCCTGCCGGGGTCGCCAATTTCCCGCCGCCTGGCCTGACACGCCGGCTTTTGCCCCGCGCCCCTGCGCCCGAGGCGTCGGCCGCGCTACTTGCTGCTCGCCGCCAGCACCTTGAGCGCGTCGTAGGCTCGGGCGCTGCGCGGATCGGTGCGCGCCAACATCTCAACCGCGATGCGCGTGCGCAGGGTCGGATCCGCGCCGGGCACTTCCACCAGCGGCGCGCGGCCATCGGGGGCCGGCACGGTGGGCGCAACGTCGGCCGCGTAGGTGACCGTGCGGGTCGACCCGTAGAGCACCGCCTGCACGCCGATGTTCTGCGGCCGGTCCGGCGCGTCCTTCAACAGGAAGTGCGTGTAGCCCTCCTGCAGCGTCAGCGTCGCGGCGTCGCGCAGCGTGCTGGAGGCGACCAGCGCCGCACCCAGCGAGCCGCGCCCGTCCGTCTCCATCACCCACACGTTGCCGCCGATCGGCACCGCCTTGTTGTAGACGCACGCCGACAAGAGCCCCGCCACGAGCGACGCAACCACGATCTTTACAACCCAACGCATCGCGCTCGCCTTCATTGTCGCGCCACCTGACACCCCGCGCGTGAGGCACCGTAGTCGAACGGCGGCGGGCTCAGCAAGACGAGCCCGCGCCCCTCACCCGTCGCGGCGATCCGCGCCGGACGGGCCGTCGACCGGCGGCGCGCCCGGGTCCGGGCCGAGTTCCAGCGGCACCCGCGCGTCGGCTGGCGATGGCGGCGGCTCGCGGCCCTTGTCGCGCTTCAGCACGCGCTTCAGCAGCGTCTCGTAGATCGGCTCGCCACCCAGAAGCTGCGCCAGCAGGTGGGAGGTGGCGGCGGTGATCAGCACCGGCAGAAGCAGGTTGTAGCCCTGCGTCAGCTCCGCGACCAGCACCACCCCCACCATCGGCGCCCGCACGGACGACGCGAAGATGCCCGCCATCGCCGCCACCGCGAATGCCGCGTGGTGGCCCTCGAAATGGGTCGGCCAGGCCGTATAGAGCAGCGCGTGGAACAGGAGGCCGAACACGGTGGCGAGCGCCAGGAGCGGCGCGAAGATGCCCCCCGGCGCGCCGATCGAATAGCTGACCAGCGTGGTGAGGAAGCGCACCGCCACGATGGCCGCCAGCGTCTCCACCGTGAAGACGCGGTCGATCAGGCTGGAGATCAGGCTTTCGCCGCCCTCGGTCGCCTCCGGCATCACGATGATCAGCGCGCCGATGACGGCGCCCACGCCCAAGGGCGCGATCCAGGGGTGGTGTCCGTGGATGATGTCGACCTTGTCGAGCGTCGCCACCAGCGCCGCGTTGAAGGCCACCCCCACCACCCCCATCAGCGCCCCCAACGCCGCGAAGGCGGCCAGCATGTAGAGCGGCACCTCCAGCGTCGCCATCTCGAGTTCGGGCCGGCTGCCGGCGATCAGCTGGGTGACCACCGTGGCGCCGATGGACGCGAACATGACGCCGCAATACGTCCAGAACGTGTAGGGAAACTGCCGCCGCGTCTCCTCGATCACGAACAGCACCGCCGCCACGGGCGCATTGAAGGCGGCCGCAAGGCCGGCCGCGGCGCCGGCGGCGACCAGGCCGTTGCGGTCCACGTTGCCGAGGCGGAAGAGCTGCGCCAGCGCGGCCGAGATCGACGCGCCGATGTGGATGGTCGGCCCCTCGCGCCCCACCACGAGCCCGGAGCCGATGGCCAGGATGCCGCCGACGAACTTGACCGGTAGCACCCTCTTCCACCGCGTCGGACGGGCCGATTCCAGCGCCCCCTCGATCTCATGCACGCCGCTGCCGGCCGCCTCCGGCGCATAGCGGCGCACCAGCTGCGTCGCCACCAGCACCAGCACGGCCGACAACGCCGCCGAGCCCAGCAACGCCAGCGCGAGAGGCGCCTGCGCGAACAGCCCCTCGTGCCACTTCAGCAGGCGATCGGACGCCAGATGGAAGATGGTGCCGACGAACCCGATACTGAGGCCGGCGAGACTCGCGATCAGCACATATTTGACGTCGCTCGCCCAGCGGATATCGCGCAAGCCGCTCTCCTGTCAGGTATCTCGCGCCCGGGTTAACCCGGCGCGGCCACGGACGCCATGGGCTTGCGTACAAGATCGCAGCCAACGCATCCGTTCCTCGGCGCCGCGATGGACCCCCACGATGGCAGCCCCGGGGTCCACTCGATTTAAAATTGACAGCGGGTTCGATCGGTTGCCAGTGTTCGGCCTACAGCTTCGAATTGAACAAGAAGCGAATTTTCGGGAGGACGACATGAAGACCATCATTGCGGCCACTGCGGCAGCATTCACGGTTGCGGCGTTCGGTTTTGCAGGCGCGGCCAGCGCGCAGACCGTGTGTCTGATCACCAAGACCGACACCAATCCCTTCTTCGTCAAGATGAAGGAAGGCGCGGCGGAGAAGGCGCAGTCCCTCGGCATGGAGCTGAAGAGCTATGCCGGCAAGATCGACGGCGACCATGAGAGCCAGGTGGCCGCGATCGAGACCTGCATCGCCGACGGTGCCAAGGGCATCCTGCTGACCGCCTCCGACACCAAGGCCATCGTGCCGGCGGTGCAGCAGGCGCGCGATGCGGGGCTCCTGGTCATCGCGCTCGACACGCCGCTGGAGCCGATCGATTCGGCCGACGCCACCTTCGCCACCGACAATTTCCTCGCCGGCGAATTGATCGGCCAGTGGGCCGCCGCCACGCTGGGCGACGCCAAGGCCGACGCCAAGATCGCGATGCTCGACCTGGCGATCAGCCAGCCGTCCGTGGGCGTCCTGCGCGACCAGGGCTTCCTCAAGGGCTTCGGCATCGAGCTCGGCGACCCCAACCGCTGGGGCGACGAGGACGATCCGCGCATCGTCGGCAACGACGTGACGGCGGGCAACGAGGAAGGCGGCCGCCGCGCGATGGAAAACCTCCTCGCCAAGGATCCCTTCATCAACGTCGTCTACACGATCAACGAGCCGGCCGCCGCGGGCGCCTACGAGGCGCTGAAGGCGATCGGCCGCGAGGGTGACGTGCTGATCATCTCGGTCGACGGCGGCTGCCCGGGCGTCGCCAACGTGAAGGACGGCATCATCGGTGCCACCTCGCAGCAATATCCGCTGAAGATGGCCGCGCTCGGCGTCGAGGCGGTGAAGACCTTCTCCGACTCCGGCGAGAAGCCCAAGCCCACCGAAGGCAAGGACTTCTACGACACCGGTGTCGCGCTCGTCACCGACAAGCCGGTGGATGGTGTGGAGTCCATCGACACCGCCAAGGGGACGGAGCTCTGCTGGGGCTGATCGGCAAATTGCGCGGGGGCGTCGGCGCCCCCGCGCCTTGCAAGCCAGCCTCGCGGCAGGAAAGAGGACAGAATGAGCGAAGCCACCCAATCGGACTTCGACAAGTCCGCCTCGGGCGACACCAAGGTCGCCGAATTTCACGACGAGCGGCGCGGCCCTCTGACCCACATCCAGCATTTCCTGCACCAGACGCCGGCGGCGGTGCCGCTGATCGTGCTGATCCTGTCCGTGGCCGTGTTCGGGCTGATCCTCGGCTCGAAATTCTTCTCCCCCTTCGCGCTGACCCTGATCCTGCAGCAGGTGGCCATCGTCGGCATCACGGCGGCGGCGCAATCGCTGGTCATCCTCACGGCCGGCATCGACCTTTCGGTGGGCGCCATCATGGTGTTCTCCTCGGTGCTGATGGGCCAGCTGACCTTCCGCTACGGCATCCCGGCGGAAATCTCGATCGCGCTGGGCCTGGCGGCCGGCACCTTCATGGGCGTCATCAACGGCGTGCTCGTCGCCGTGATGCGGCTGCCGCCCTTCATCGTGACGCTCGGCACCTGGCAGATCTTCCTCGCCGCCAACTTCCTCTATTCGCGCAACGAGACGATCCGCAGCCAGGAGATCGCCGAGCAGGCGCCCGCGCTGCAATTCTTCGGCGAGAAACTCACGCTGGGCGGGGCCGTCTTCACCTACGGGGTGGTGGTGATGATCGTCCTCGTCATCGTCCTCGCCTATGTGCTCCGGCAAACCGCGTGGGGCCGCCACGTCTATGCCGTCGGCGACGATCCGGAGGCGGCACAGCTTTCGGGCGTCCAGGTGCGGCGCGTGCTGGTGTCGGTCTATGCGCTGTCGGGGCTCATCTGCGCGCTGGCGGGGTGGGTGCTGATCGGGCGCATCGGCTCCGTCTCGCCCACCTCGGGGCAGCTCGCCAACATCGAATCGATCACCGCCGTGGTGATCGGCGGCATCTCGCTGTTCGGCGGGCGCGGCTCGATCGTCGGCGCCCTGTTCGGCGGCCTCATCGTCGGCGTCTTCTCGCTTGGGCTGAGAATGGTCGGCACCGATCCGCAGTGGACGTACATGCTGATCGGCATCCTCATCATCTCGGCGGTGGCGATCGACCAGTGGATCCGAAAGGTGGCGGTATGACCGAGCCGATCTTGAAGGCACGCAACCTGGTCAAGCGGTACGGGCGCGTCGTCGCGCTCGACCACTGCAATTTCGACCTCTATCCCGGCGAGATCCTCGCCGTGATCGGCGACAACGGGGCGGGCAAGTCGACGCTGATCAAGGCGCTGTCGGGGGCGATCCGGCCCGATGGCGGCGAGATCACCCTCGACGGGCGGCCGGTGCGCTTCACCTCCCCCCTGGAGGCGCGCGAGGCGGGCATCGAGACGGTCTACCAGAACCTCGCGCTCTCGCCGGCCCTGTCGATCGCCGACAACATGTTCCTCGGCCGCGAGATCCGCAAAAAGGGGTTCATGGGCAAGTTCATGCGCGCGCTCGACCGCAAGGAGATGGAGCGCCGCTCGCGTGAATTGTTGAACGAGCTCGGCCTGCTGACGATCCAGAACATCTCCCAGGCGGTGGAAACGCTGTCGGGCGGCCAGCGCCAGGGGGTGGCGGTGGCGCGGGCGGCGGCGTTCGGCTCGCGCGTCGTCATCATGGACGAGCCGACGGCGGCGCTGGGCGTCAAGGAATCGCGGCGCGTGCTGGAGCTGATCCGCGACGTGAAGGCGCGCGGCCTGCCCATCGTCCTCATCTCGCACAACATGCCGCACGTGTTCGAGGTGGCCGACCGCATCCACATCCACCGCCTCGGCAAGCGCCTCACGGTGATCAAGCCCGATCAATATTCGATGTCCGACGCGGTCGCCTTCATGACCGGCGCCAAGCTGCCCGACGACATGGTGGAGGCGGCTTAGCCGGCCTTCCGGCGCGCTACCGAGGCGTGCGCGTCAGCGTGTTGCAGGCCGCGATCAGGGGTGTTTCGCCCGTGTGGGCATAACAGGAGAGGATCGTGTTGCCATCGACCAGCCGCCCCTGAACGATGCCGCTCGGCTCCGACCAGAGGAAATTCGTCGCATCCACGAACACGCCGACGAAGGGCTTGCTGAACGCCTCGCCACCGGAGGTGGAGCGGATCTCGCCCGCGAAGCGCCGGCCTTTCTGCTCGGTGACGACCTGGGTGACGGCGTCGTCGGCGTATTCGACCGGCCCCTCGCCGGTGCGTGCGACACCGAGCCCCTCGCCGGTCCAGGTGCCCACGATGCGCGGAAACTCCTCCTGCGCGCTGGCCGGCACCGTCGCCAGCGCCGCCGTCAGGATCGAAACCGCAACCGTCTTCATTTGCGCCTCCCCGATCTCGCGGACCGTCGCCCCGCCCAAACCTTCCGCGATCGCGGCCACCGCGGCAAGGGCGTGGCCCGATGGGAGCCGGCGGCGCGCGCCCGTCCGCCCGCCGCCCCGTTCACCGCCATTTCAGCCGCCTTACCTTATGCCGCGATTGACCCGGCCCGGCGGGCGGGTGAATAAGCGCCGGTCACATCGAGCGAGCCCCCAATGCGCCTGACCCGCTATTTTCTCCCCATCCTCAAGGAAAACCCCAAGGAAGCGGAAATCGTTTCGCACCGGCTGATGCTGCGCGCAGGCATGATCCGCCAGCAATCGGCCGGCATCTACTCCTGGCTGCCGATGGGCTTCGCCGTGCTGAAGAAGATCGAGCAGATCGTGCGCGAGGAGCAGGACCGCGCCGGCGCCCAGGAAGTCCTGATGCCGACCATCCAGTCGGCAGACCTGTGGATCGAATCGGGCCGCTACAACGACTACGGCCAGGAGATGCTGCGCATCACCGACCGGCACGAGCGCCAGATGCTGTTCGGCCCGACCAACGAGGAGATGATCACCGACATCTTCCGCACCCACGTGAAGAGCTACCGCGCGCTGCCGCTCAACCTCTACCATATCCAGTGGAAGTTCCGCGACGAGGTGCGCCCCCGCTTCGGCGTCATGCGCGGCCGTGAGTTCCTGATGAAGGACGCCTACTCGTTCGACATCGACGCGGATGGCGCGCGCGCCGCCTACAACCGCATGTTCGTCGCCTACCTGCGCACCTTCCACCGCATGGGCCTCACCGCGATCCCGATGCGGGCGGACACCGGCCCCATCGGCGGCGACCTCAGCCACGAATTCATCATCCTCGCCTCCACCGGCGAGAGCGAGGTGTTCTGCGACAAGGACATCCTCGACAAGCCGATCCCCGGCGCGGACACCGACTTCATGGGCGACCTCTCCCCCATCGTGGACGATTGGACGAGCCTTTACGCCGCCACCGACGAGATGCACGACGCGGACGCCTACGCGGCCATCCCCGAGGACAGGCGCATGCAGGCGCGCGGCATCGAGGTCGGCCACATCTTCTATTTCGGCGAGAAATATTCCAAGCCGATGGGCGCGGTGGTGGCGGGGCCGGACGGGGAGGAAAAGCCCGTCCACATGGGCTCCTACGGCGTCGGCGTGTCGCGGCTCGTCGCGGCGGTGATCGAGGCCTGCCACGACGAGAACGGCATCGTGTGGCCCGATGCCGTCGCCCCGTTCGACATCGGCCTCCTCAACCTGAAACCGGGCGACGCCAACACCGACGCCCTGGTCGGCAAGCTGGAAGCCGCCCTCGAGGCCGCCGGCAAGAGCGTCCTCGTCGACGACACCGACCAGCGCGCCGGCGCCAAGTTCGCCTCGATGGACCTCATCGGCCTGCCCTGGCAGGTGATCGTCGGCCCGCGCGGCGCGGCGGACGGCACCGTGGAGGTGAAGCGGCGCGCCACCGGCGAGCGGGCGACGCTGTCCGAGGCCGACGCCATCCAGCGTATCATGGCTGGCGCATGAAGCCCTTCGGCGCGCTCGAGTGGCTGATCGCGTTTCGCTATTTGCGCTCGCGCCGCCGCGAGGCCTTCATCTCGGTCATTTCCACGCTGTCGCTGGTCGGCATCGCGCTCGGCGTCGCCACGCTCATCATCGTGATGGCGGTGATGAACGGCTTCCGCGCCGAGTTGTTCAACAAGATCCTCGGCGTCTCCGGCCACATGCTGATCCAGCCGCTCGACGGCCCGCTGTCGGACTATCGCGACGTCACCGACCGGGTGATCGAGGTGCCGGGCATCAAGAACGCGATCCCCTTCATCGAGGGCCAGGCGCTGATCTCCGGCAATGCCGGCTCGTCCGGCACGCTGGTGCGCGGCATCGCGCCGGAGGACCTGGCGCGGCTGCGCTTCGTGTCCGACAACATCATCCTGGGTGACACCGGCGGCTTCGGCACCACCAAGAGCGTCATCGTCGGCTCGCGCCTCGCCCGTGCGCTCGGCATCACGGTGGGCGACACCGTCCAGCTCATCAACCCCAACGGCGCCGTCACGCCCTTCGGCGTGACGCCGCGCATCGACGATTTCCTCGTCCAGGGCATCTTCGAGATCGGCATGAGCGAGTACGATGCCGCATTCCTCTACATGCCCCTCGACGAGGCACAGCTTTATTTCGACCAGGAAGGCATCGTCAGCGCCATCGAGGTCTATGCCGAGAATCCCGATGCGATCGACACCCTGCGCCCCCTCGTGCAGGAGGCGGCCGAGCGGCCCATCTACATCGTCGACTGGCGGCAGCGGAACGCCACCTTCTTCTCCGCGCTGGTGGTGGAGCGCAACGTCATGTTCATCATCCTGACGCTGATCATCCTCGTCGCCGCGCTCAACGTCATCTCCGGGATGACGATGCTGGTGAAGGAGAAGACGCGCGACATCGCGATCCTGCGCACCATCGGGGCGACGCGCGGCTCGGTGCTGCGCATCTTCCTGATCGTGGGCTTGTCCATCGGCGTCGCGGGCACGGTGATCGGCTTCATCCTCGGCACGGTGGTCGCGCTCAACATCGAGGCGATCCGGCAAGGGATCTCGCGGCTTCTCAACATGGAGCTGTTCTCGCCGGAGCTCTACTTCCTGTCGCAGCTTCCGGCGGACATGGATTCCATGGAGACCGCGATCGTGGTGGGCATGGCGCTCGCCCTGTCGCTGCTGGCCACCCTCTATCCCGCCTGGAAGGCGGCCCGCACGGACCCCGTCGTCGCGCTGAAGGCCGATTGAGATGAACCCCCTTTCGCTTCGCGGCGTCACGCGCGTGTTCGGCGACGGCGAGGCCGTGGTCGAGGTGTTGCGCGGGGTCGACCTCACCGTCGCCCCCGGCGAGCTGGTGGCGTTGGTGGCGCCCTCCGGCGCGGGCAAGTCGACGCTGCTCCAGATCGCCGGCCTCCTCGACCGGCCGACCGCCGGCGCGGTGGAGATCTGCGGCGAGGACGCCGCCCGCATGAGCGAGAAGAGCCGCACCGCGATGCGGCGCGACCGGATCGGCTTCGTCTACCAGTTCCACCACCTGCTCGGCGATTTCAGCGCCCGCGAGAACGTGGCGCTGCCGCTGCGCCTCGCCGGCAAGGCGCCGGCCAAGGCGCTGGAACGCGCGGACGCCCTGCTCGACCAGCTCGGCCTCGCCCACCGGCGGCTCCACCGGCCCGCGGCCCTGTCGGGCGGGGAGCGCCAGCGCGTCGCCATCGCGCGCGCCGTCGCCAACGAGCCGGCCCTCCTCCTGGCCGACGAGCCCACCGGCAACCTCGACCAGGGCACCGCCGAGCACGTTCGCGATGCGTTCCTGACCCTGAGCCGCAACAACCAGCTTGCCGCATTGGTCGCGACGCATAATCCCAATTTGGCCAGCCAGCTTGACAGAACGGTAACCCTGTCGGGCGGAACGATCAGCGAGTCCCGGCAGAACACACCGTGACCTAATTGATGTTCTCGTAATATTCCGGTATGTTCCATTTCATCAGATGGAAGGAACAGAACAGTCATGCGTCGTTTTTTGCTGGATCTCGGAGCCCTTATTTCCTGCGCGTCGTTCGTGTCGGCCTGCTATCTGTGGATGGGGCTGATGCAGGCGGGCGCCTGAAGCGCACGGGCCGGCGATCCGTCCTAATCTTGGAAGGGACCGTCGCCCGACATCGGAACGCAAGAGGCCACATCCCGTGTTCATCCACCTTCGCGTTCATTCCGCCTATTCGCTGCTGGAAGGTGCGCTGCACCTGAAGCGGATCGTGGCGTTGGCGGCGGAGGACAAGCAGCCGGCGGTCGCCGTGACCGACTCGGCGAGCCTGTTCGGGGCGCTCGAATTCTCCGAATACGCCTTCGCCGCCGGCGTGCAGCCGATCATCGGCTGCACAGTGCCGCTCAAGCTGGCCGAGCGGATCCAGGGCGGGCGCACCGTGGCACCCATCGCCCGCCTGCCGCTGATCGCGGCCACCCCCGCCGGATTCGACCACCTGCAGAAGCTGATCAGCAAGGCCTATCTCGCTTCGGCGGGCCTCTCCCCTTGCGTCTCGCTGGACGATGTGACCGCGCAACCGGACGGCATCATCGCGCTGACCGGCTGGCACGACGGCCCGCTCGGCCTCACCCTCAAGGAGGGACACGAGGACGAAGCGGCCGAGATCCTGACCAGCCTGTCGGCCGCGTTCGGCGACCGGCTCTATTGCGAGCTGCAGCGCCACGGCACCGCCGCCGATGCCGAGCTCGAAGCGGCCATCGTCAACTTCGCCTACGACCGCGCCCTGCCGCTGGTCGCCACCAACGAAGCCTATTTCGCCGCCCGCGACGACTACGACGCGCACGACGCGCTGATCGCCATCGCCAGCGGCCGCCGCCTCGCCGACGACGATCGCCGCCGCCTCACGCCCGAGCACTGGTTCAAGCCGCAGCAGGCGATGGAGGACCTCTTCGCCGACTGTCCGGAAGCGGTGGAGAACACGGTGGAGATCGCCCGCCGCTGCGCCTTCCGGCCCAAGAAGCGCGCCCCGATGCTGCCGCGCTTCATCAGCGCCGACGACGCCGCCGCCGCCGGCGACCAGATCGAGGCGGAGGCCGAGCGGCTCACCCAGATGGCGCGCGAGGGCCTCGAAGCCCGCTTCCGGACGCGCGGCCCGGCGCCGGGCGTCGACCGCGAGGCCTACGAGGCGCGCCTGACGCACGAGCTCAGCATCATCATCTCGATGAAGTTCCCCGGCTACTTCCTGATCGTTGCCGACTTCATCCAATGGGCCAAGGCACACGGCGTCGCGGTGGGACCGGGCCGCGGCTCGGGCGCGGGCTCGCTGGTCGCCTACGCCCTCACCATCACCGACCTCGACCCCCTGCGGTTCGACCTCCTGTTCGAGCGCTTCCTCAACCCCGAACGCGTCTCGATGCCGGACTTCGATATCGACTTCTGCCAGGAGCGGCGCGACGAGGTGATCGGCTACGTGCAGAACCGCTACGGCGCGGACCGCGTGGCGCAGATCATCACCTTCGGAACGCTCCAGGCGCGCGCCGTGCTGCGCGATGTCGGGCGCGTGCTCGACATGCCCTACGGCAAGGTCGATGTGCTCGCCAAGCTCGTCCCCTCCAACCCCGCCAACCCGGTGACGCTCGGCGAAGCGCTCAAGACCGAGCCGCGCCTCGACCAGGCCCGCCAGGCGGACCCGGAGGTGGAGCGCCTCCTGCAGATCGCGCTCAAGCTGGAGGGGCTCTACCGCCACGCCTCCACCCACGCCGCCGGCATCGTCATCGGCGACCGCCCGCTCGACGAGATCGTGCCGCTCTACCGCGACCCGCGCTCCGACCTGCCAGTCACCCAGTACAACATGAAGTGGGTGGAGAGCGCCGGGCTGGTCAAGTTCGACTTCCTGGGCCTCAAGACGCTCACCACCATCGAGCGGGCGCTGGCCCTCATCGACAAGGAGATCGACCTCGACACCCTGCCGCTGGACGACCCGGCCTCCTACGCCCTCCTCGCCCGCGGCGAAACGGTCGGCGTGTTCCAGCTTGAAAGCATGGGCATGCGCAAGGCGCTGATCGGCATGAAGCCGGACCGCTTCGAGGACATCATCGCCATCGTGGCGCTCTACCGTCCCGGCCCGATGGACAACATCCCGAGCTACAACCGCCGCAAGCACGGCCAGGAGGAGCCGGACTACCTCCACCCCAAGCTCGAGCCGATCCTGAAAGAGACCTACGGCATCATCATCTACCAGGAGCAGGTGATGCAGATCGCGCAGGTCCTGTCCGGCTACTCTCTCGGCGAAGCGGACCTGTTGCGCCGCGCCATGGGCAAGAAGATCGCCGCCGAGATGGCCGTCCAGCGCGACCGCTTCGTGGACGGCGCCAAGGAGCGCGGCACCTCGGCCGCCGACGCCAACCACATCTTCGACCTGGTGGCCAAGTTCGCCAACTACGGCTTCAACAAGTCGCACGCGGCCGCCTACGCGCTGGTCGCCTATCACACGGCCTACCTCAAGGCAAACCACCCCAAGGAGTTCCTCGCCGCCTCGATGACGCTCGACATGGGCAACACCGACAAGCTCAACGACTTCCGCGCCGAGGCGCAGCGGATGAAGATCCCGGTGAACCCGCCCTCGGTGCTCACCTCCAAGGCGGAGTTCTCGGTGGTGGACGGCGCCATCGTCTACGGCCTCGCGGCGGTGAAGGGCGTCGGCCGCCCCCTCGTCGACCACATCGAGAAGACGCGCAGCGAGGCGCCCTATACGAGCCTCACCGATTTCGCCAACCGGCTCGACCCCAAGGTGGCCCCCAAGCGCGCGCTCGACGCGCTGGTGTCGGCAGGGGCGTTCGATTGCTGGGTGCCGGGGCGCGCGCCGCTGTCGGAAGGGCTCGACCATGTGCTCGGCGTCGCCAACCGCGTCGCGAGCGGCGCCGCGATGGGCCAGACCGACTTCTTCGGCGCGGCCAAGGCGCAGGACATCCGCCTGCCGAGCGACGCGGTGTGGACCCCCGCCGAGCGCCTGCAGCGCGAGCACGCGGCCATCGGCTTCTACCTGTCCTCCCACCCGCTGGACGATTTCGCCGACAGCCTCAAGGCGATGAGTGTGCCCCTGTGGCGCGACTACCCGCAGGCGTTCCGCCTCGGCACGGGCAGCCGGCTCGCGGGGGTGGTCGTCTCGCGCCAGGAGCGGCGCACGCGCACCGGCAACCGCATCGCCATCGTGCAACTGTCCGACACGTCCGGCCAGTACGAGGCCGTTGTGTTCCAGGACACGCTGGAGGCCTGCCGCGACCGGCTGGAGCCGGGCTCGTGCGTGCTCCTGTCGGTCAGCGCGCAGGAGCGCGACGAGGGCCTGTCGGTGCGCATCCAGAACGTGGAGCCGCTGCAAAAGGTGTCCGCCAGCGAGCGCCAGCTCACCGTATTCCTCGACGTCGACCGGCCGATCACCGCCATCGACAAGCTGGTGGCCGGCCCCGGCAGCTGCGAGGTCCGCTTCGTGTGCCTGATCGACCAGGGCCGCACCGAGGTGGAGGTGCGCCTGGAGCGCAAGCGGGAGGTTTCCCGCTCCGTCGCCAGCGCCATCCGCGCGATGCCCGGCGTGGTGGACGTGCAGTTCGTGGAACAGGCCGCCCGCCGCAGCTTTGCCGCCTGACGGCCGGGGCGCCCGAAATCGGCCGAGATCGCGGAAGATTGAAGGCGCACGCCCCTCGCCTTGCGTATGAATTTACACGCCGCTTGCAAGCGTGCTCAATTGGGTGCCGCTCCGGCCGGACGTGGAGTGATCTTCATGAGCGAGATCGACAGACGCACATCCCCGCGCCCGCGAGGCGGTCTCGGAGGGCCGGCGCTCGGCATCGGCACGGCGGGCCTCATCGCTTGCGTCCTCGCCGGATGCACGGCCAGCACCGACGGCCGCACCCGCTCCCCGTCCGTCGTCTACGAGCACGAGCGCTTCGGCTCGCCGGAGATCCGCACCCCGCAACTCGGCGACCGCTAGCGCTTGGGCCATTTCAAACGCGAAGGCGCCCTTCCGGCAGGCACGCTCGGTATCGGATGCTGTTGCGCGAAACAATTCGGCCGGCCTGACGCGCCGCTCGACGAGAAGGGACGAGGATCGCCGGATCGCCTCGGCCGCACGATCGGAGGAGCGAGCCCGCTTTCATCGGCCGAAAATTTCCACTCGAAGCCGATCGTGACCGCCGGAAATGGAGCCGGCGGCCTTCGTTTACTGCCCTATTATTTATGCGGATTTGCCATGCCGCACGCGGCATTTTGGGCTATGGAGTGGGTCACCGCGTCGAGATGGAGCCCCCCGCATGCGTGAATCCGACCAAGCCAATCGCCTTCGTCCCCACGGCCGGTTCGCGCGCCTGGCGCTTGGCGTCGGCGTAGCGGGCCTCGCGATTTCCGCGCTGGCCGGCTGCAACACCAGCAGCAACGGCGAATCGCCCTCGGTGGACTACGAGGCGGCACGCTTCGGCTCCCCCGAAGTCGACACCGCGGACGTGGCGAACTACTGAGCCTCACCCCGCCGGCCTGCGTCGAGGCCGGCATTCCCGCGCTGCCTCCCCGGCGACAGACCCTAAGCCCGTCGCCCTCATCGCGTTCTCGAGCGGATCATCGCGGCACCGCCATCCGCTTCGGATCCACCTGAGCGGAAGGCGCCCTACTCGTCGTCGTCCACCGTGGTCATGACATGGTCGCCGCCCTCGGTCTCGATGCGGGCGCTCGCGTTGACGAAGCGGGCGAGCTGGCGCAGGCGCCGGAACGGCCGCTCGCCCTCCAGCGCCGCGAGGTCCTTCGGGAGCCACAGGACCAGCGCGTCGTCCTCCATGTAGACGCGCGTGCGCGGCAGCACGCCCGCCACACCCGGCGCCAGCACGTAGGCCACCTTGAACGCCGCGGCCAGGATCTTGGCCCGCTGCGCTAGCCGCGCCGGGCACAGCGTTTCGGCCGCCGGCCGCTCCGCCCCATCGGCGAAGCCGCCATAGCGGTCGTGGATCGCGGCGGCGAGATAGCCGCGACCCGGATGGTCGATGCCGTAAAGCGCCATGTTGGAGATGATCGCGATGGCCTGGTCGCCGCGATAGTCCGGGTGGGCGCGCCAGCCCACGTCCGACATCAGGCAGGCGGCCGCGCGCAGGCGCCGCTCCTCGTCCGTCTCGCGGATGCCGAGCGCGGCGAACACGCCGCTGGTCCAGGAGATCAGCTCGGCGCAATTTTGCGGCGAGCGCGACCGCAGCAGCGCCAGTTCCTCACTGGCGATGATGAGGGGGTCGCGCTCCTGCTCGGCCGGCGTCAGCGCGTTGAAGATGAGCCCCTCGCGCACGCCGAGCGCGGAGGCCACCACCTGCTCGGGCCGCCCGCGCGCGATGATCTGGCGCATCACCACCGCGCCCCATCCGAGCAGGCCGCGCCGGGCCTTGGAGACGACCGCCGCCTCCTTGAACGAATCGACGCCGTCCGTGATCAGCCGGGCGCAGAACTCGGCCATTTCGTCGGCCGGCACCGAATAATGGTGCATCACCGAGATGGGATAGCGCGCCGTCGCCATGTGCAGCCGCACCAGCGAGCGCCAGGTGCCGCCGACGGCATAGAACGCCCGCCCCGGCAGCAGCGTGAGCTGGCGCGAGGTGGTGAGCTGCTCGGCCACGATGCCGGCCGCGTTGCCGAGCGCGCCGCCCGAATCGTTCTTCAGCCGCAAGGTGCCGAGCGCGTAGCTCTCGCCCGCCCCGAGCCGGTCGTCGCCCACGTCGATCAGCTCCAGCGAGCCGCCGCCGAGGTCGCCCACCACCCCATCCGGCCGCCAGAACCCGCACAGGACGCCGCAGGCGGCCATCTCCGCCTCCTCGCGCCCGTCCAGCACCTGCACCGGCACGCCCGTCAGCGCCTCGATCTCGGCAATGAATTCCGGCCCGTTGGCCGCCACGCGCGCGGCCGCCGTCGCCACGATGGTGAGCGCCTTCGCGTCGGCCGATTGGGCGATCAGCAGGAAGCGGCGGATCGCCGTCAGCGCCCGCTCCATCGCGTGCGCCGACAGGCGTCCCGCCTCGGTCAGGTCCTCGCCGAGCGCGGCGAGCACCTTTTCGTTGAACAGCGTCGCCGGCGCGCGGGAGGCCCGTTCGTAGAGGACGAGGCGCACCGAGTTGGAGCCGACGTCGATGACGCCCACCGCCCCGTCGCCCATGCGCCGCCCCTCACGCGTGCGCGCCGCCTCCGGGACGAGGGTTGCCACGCCCCTCAATCGAACGAAAACGCTTTGGACTCGCCGCCGCGCAGCGCCCGTCCACGTCCCGATAGAGAGGGGTTGGTCATGAAGTACTTGTGAGCGTTCACCGCCTTCTCACCTTCACCGACTGTTACGCGTTGATGGCCGCCATCGGGCAGCACGATCCAACTCTGCTCATTGTCGCGCAAAGATACGCCCATGATCTGGTCCAAAACCTGCTCGTGCACAGTTTCGTTGTCGAGCGGCACCAGCGTCTCGACCCGCCGGTCCAGGTTGCGCGGCATCATGTCGGCCGAGCCGATGTAGACGATGGCCTGGCGGGAGGGAAGCGGCGCTCCGTTGCCGAAACAGTAGATGCGGCTGTGCTCCAGAAAGCGGCCGATGATCGACTTGACGCGGATGTTCTCCGACAGCCCCGGCACCCCCGGGCGCAGGCAACAGATGCCGCGCACGTTGAGCTCGATCTCGACGCCGGCGGCGGACGCGTCGTACAGCGCATCGATGATGGCCGGGTCCACCAGCGAGTTCATCTTCATCCACACCGCGCCGGAGCGGCCGGCCTTGGTGTGGGCGATCTCCGCCTCGATATGGTCCAGGATGCGGCGGCGCATGGTGAGCGGCGACACCGCGAGCCGGGACAGTTCCGCCGGCTCCGCGTAGCCGGTGACGAAGTTGAACACCCGCGCCACGTCCTGCGCGATCACCGGGTCGGCGGTGAAGTAGGACAGGTCGGTGTAAATCTTGGCGGTGATGGGGTGGTAGTTGCCCGTCCCGATATGGACGTAGGTGGCGAGCTGGCCGCCCTCGCGCCGCACCACCATCTGCAGCTTGGCGTGCGTCTTCAGTTCCAGAAAGCCGTAGACCACCTGCACGCCGGCGCGCTCCAGGTCGCGCGCCCAGCGGATGTTGGCCTCCTCGTCGAAGCGGGCCTTGATCTCGATCAGCGCGGTGACGGACTTGCCCGCGTCCGCCGCGTCGATCAGCGCCGCCACGATGGGGCTGTTGGAGGAGGTGCGGTAGAGCGTCTGCTTGATGGCGACCACGTCGGGGTCGGCGGCCGCCTGCTTCACGAACTGAGCCACCACGTCGAACGATTCGTACGGGTGGTGGATCACCATGTCCTTGGCGCGGATGGCGGCGAAGCAGTCACCCCCCTCCTGCAGCACGCGCTCGGGAAAGCGCGGCGTGAACGGCTCGAACTTGAGGTCCGGCCGCTCCAGCGAGACAAGCTGCGACAGGTCCTTCAGCGCCAGCATCCCGTTGATGACGGTGACGTCCGGCCCCTCCACGCCCAGCGCCTCGGCAACGAACTCGCGCAGCTCGTCCGGCGTGTTGGCCTCCAGCTCCAGCCGCACCACCGACCCGCGCCGCCGCCGCTTCAGCGCGCTCTCGAAGGTGCGCACCAGGTCTTCCGCCTCTTCCTCGATTTCGAGGTCGCTGTCGCGGATAACGCGGAAGGCGCCGATGGACAGCACCTCGTGGGCGGGAAACAGCTTGTCGAGGTTGAGCCGGATGGCGTTGCCCAGCGTGATGAAGCGCGCCACCGGGCCGCCCTGGTCGAGGCGGATGAAGCGCTGCACTTGCGCGGGAATGCGCACGAGCGCCACCCGCACGCGCCCGCCCGGCGCCTTCAGCCGCAGCACCAGCGAAAAGCCCAGGTTGGGAATGAACGGGAACGGGTGCGCCGGATCGATGGCGAGCGGCGTCAGCACCGGGAAGATGTGGGTGAGGAAAATGTCCTCCAGCCGGTGCGCCTCGTCGGCCTTGAGGGCGTTCTGGCCGACGATCTCGATCCCGGCGGCGGCGAGCTCCGCGGTCATCTCGGCGAGCTGCTGCTGCTGCTCGTGCTGCAGCCGCTCCACGGCCGCGTTCACCTTGGCGAGCTGCTCGCTCGGCGTCAGCCCGTCGTCGCTCAACGTGTCGACGCCGGCGCGCTGCTGCGCGATCAGGCCGGCGACGCGCACCATCAGGAATTCGTCGAGGTTGTTGGCCGAGATGGACAGGAACCGCAGCCGCTCCAGCAGCGGATGGTTGCGATTGGCCGATTCCTCCAGGACGCGCTCGTTGAACGACAGCCAGGACAGCTCGCGATTGATGAAACGGCGCGGGCTGTGCCGCAGCTCCGTTTCCGGCGAGATGTCCGAATTTTCCGTCGCCAACGCGTCCACAATCATCGCCCGTCCAGGTCTGATCCCCCATTCGAGCTATGACACAAGGCGCCTTCAGCGTGAACCGGTCTTGGCCTCCAGCAGGCGCGAGGCGAGCGGGCGCGTGGGTCCGCGCCGGCGGGCGAGCCCCTCGCGGTCGAGCCGCGCCGCCCACTCCACCGCCTCGTGCAGCGTGCGCTCCATCCGCGCGGTGAGAAAATCCACCACCGCCGCGTCCACCGCCAGCTGGCGCCGCGCGAAGGCGTCGAACATCACGCGGCGCAGCAGCGCGTCGTCCGGCGCGCCGAGCGCGATTTCAGGTACCGCCCGCAGTCGCGAATCGAGGTCCGCCAGGCCGCCGCGCCGGCGCGTGGTCGCGGTGAGGAGCATGGTCGACCCGGCGGTGCGCACCGCGTTGATCAGGTGGAAGAGCGCGGTGTCGTCGGCCGTGTCGGCGTCGTCCACCACCACCGTGTCCGCCGCGATGGCCACCGCCATCTCCCCCGACAGCGCCGCCCCGCCGACGACCGCGACCCCCGCCCGCTCGGCGAAACAGGCCGCCAGATGCGACTTGCCGGAGCCCGATTCGCCCGTCACCAGCACCACCGGGTGCGGCCAGCGCGGCCATTGGGCGACCAGCGCATACGCGTCCTCGTTGCAGCGCGAGATCACCGTTTCGGGCGGCGCGACGAGCGTGCCGAGTTCGAGTGCGAGCTGTTCAGCCAAGGGAACCCTCCGGCGAGCCAGCGGCGCGAGACCACCGCAAGGCCACCATAGACGTCGCGTCCGCCCGTGCACGCCGCCCGTTCCGGCGACCCCGCTATGCACAAGGCGGGGGGTGAACAGCCTGTGGACTTTTCTTCCCGCCCACAAAATGGCACCCCTCAGCCGCAGCAACGAGGAACCCCTTGCCATGGCCGAGGCCGACGATCCCTTGAGCGCATATGCCGCCGCCGGCGTCAACGTCGCGGCCGGCGACGCGCTGGTGGACAAGATCAAGCCGTTCGCGGCCGCAACCCGGCGGCCCGGCGCACTTTCCTCGCTGGGCGGGTTCGGCGCGGCGTTCGACCTCAAGGCGGCGGGGCACGGCGATTCGGTGCTGATCGCCTCCACCGACGGCGTCGGCACCAAGCTGCGCCTCGCCACCGACCTCGGCGACCACACCGGCGTCGGCATCGATCTGGTGGCGATGTGCGTCAACGACATCCTCGCCCAGGGTGCCGAGCCGCTGTTCTTCCTCGACTACTACGCCACCGGCGCGCTGGACGTGAGCGCCGCGGCCACGGTGATCGAGGGCATCGCGGCGGGGTGCCGCCTCGCCGGCTGCGCCCTCATCGGCGGCGAGACGGCCGAAATGCCCGGCCACTACGCCCCCGGCGACTATGACCTCGCCGGCTTTGCCGTGGGCGCCGCCCCGCGCCAGCGGCTGCTGCCGCGCACCGACCTCGCGGCCGGCGACGTGCTGGTCGCGCTCCCCAGCGCCGGGGTCCACTCCAACGGCTTCTCGCTGGTGCGCAAGCTCGCCGCCGACGGCAAGCTCGACTATGCCGCCCCCTTCGAGGGCGCCACCGTGGGCGCGGCCCTGCTCGCCCCCACGCGCATCTACGTGAAGCCGGTGCTGGCGGCGATGGAGGCCGAGGACGGCGCCATCAAGGCGATCGCCCACATCACCGGCGGCGGCCTCACCGGCAACGTGCCCAGGATGCTGCCGGAGGGCCTCGCCGCCGATCACGAGCGCGCCGCGCTGCCGGCCCACCCGCTGATGCGCCTCCTCCAGCAGGCCGGCGCCCTCTCCGACGCCACCATGGAGGCCACCTTCAACTGCGGCACCGGTCTGGTGCTGGTGGTCGCGGCCGGCCGCGAGGCCGCCGTGATGGCAGCCCTCGCCGAGGCCGGCGAGACGCCCGTCGCCATCGGCCGCCTGATCGCCCGCGAGGCCGACGCCGCGCCGTGCCAGATTCGATGACGCGCTGCCGCGTCGCGGTGCTGATCTCCGGCCGGGGCAGCAACATGGAGGCGCTGGTCGCGGCCGCCGCCGAGCCCGGCTATCCGGCCGAGATCGCAGCCGTCATCGCCGACAGCGCGGAGGCCGGCGGCCTGGCGCGCGCCACCGCGGCGGGCATCGCCACCCGCGTCGTCGCGCGCAAGCGCCATCCGGACCGCGCCGCGTTCGAGGAGGCGCTCGACGCCGCAATCCGCGAGAGCGGCGCGCAGATCATCTGCCTCGCCGGCTTCATGCGCATCCTCAGCGCCGGTTTCGTGGAGCGCTGGTCGGGGCGGATCCTCAACATCCACCCCTCGCTGCTACCGTCCTTCCGCGGCCTCGACACGCACGAGCGCGCCCTCGCGGCGGGGGTGAAGATCCACGGCGCCAGCGTGCACATCGTCACCGCCTCGCTGGACGACGGGCCGATCCTCGGCCAGGCCGCAGTCCCCGTGCTGGCGGACGACACGGCGGACACCCTCGCCGCCCGCGTCCTCGCGGTGGAACACCGGCTCTACCCGGCCGCCCTCGCCCGCCACCTCGGCGGCGTGGCCGCGGCCGATCCCGCCCCGGCCGACCCGCTATTCAGCCCGCCGCTGCCCGCTCCAGACTGACGCTGTTGTCGTGGAAGGCCGCGCCGCCATAGGGCGCGACCGAATCGGCCCCGGTCAAAACGTTGATCCCCTTGCCGTCCGCGAAGGCGGCGTTGGCATGGAGCCCCTCCGCGATCAGCGTGCCGCGCTGGACCCCTGCGAACAGGCTCGCATGGAGCCGCACCGCCCCGCGCGCGTTGCGCAGGCGCACCACGTCGCCCTCGCCGATGCCGAGCGCGGCCGCGTCCTCCGGGTGCACCATCACCGTGGGACGCCCCTCCCGGCCGCGCGAGCCGGGCGTTTCGTTGAAGGTCGAGTTGAGGAACGAGCGTGCCGGCGCCGTGACGAGGCGGAACGGCTCGGCCTCGCTCGCCCGCTCGATCACGTCCCACTGGTCGGGAAATTTCGGCATCGCCGCGACCGGCCCCATCGGCCCCGCGTTGACCAGCGGCACGCTCGCCCAGTCCGGCGCGAAGCGGAAGCGGCCGTCCTTGTAGCCGAAGCCGCCGCGATAGTGCGCCTCCTCGAACGGCGGCTGGCAATCGAGCTGGCCCTCGCGGAAGAACGTCTCCTTGTCGAAGCCGGACGCATCCAGCATCCAGGCGATGTGCTCGCGCGGGGTCATCGCGAAGCCGGGATGGTCCGCCCCCACGCGCCGCGCGATCTCCTTCTGTACGAAGTCGTTCTCGCGCGCCTCGCCGGGCGCATCGACGAGCTTGGGGCCGAACAGCATGTACTGGTGGCCGCCGCCCTTATAGATGTCGTCGTGCTCCACGAACATGGTCGCGGGCAGCACGATGTCGGCCATCGCGGCGGTCTCGGTCATGATCTGCTCGTGCACGGCGAGGAACAGATCCTCACGCGCCAGACCCTGGTGCACCCGCGTCTGCTCCGGCGCGACTGCGGCCGGATTGGTGTTCTGCACCAGCATCGCGGTCACGGGGGGGCCGCCGCGCAGCGCCTCGGCATCGCCGCACAGGACGCGGCCGATCTGCGACTGGTCGAGTTCGCGCACGGCCGGGTCGATCAGGTCGCTGCCCTCGATCATCGACTTGTTCAGCGTGTAGATCGCGCCGTTGTTGTGGAAGGCGCCGCCGCCCTCGCGCTGCCAGCTGCCCAGCACCGTCGCGATGGAGGCGGCCGCGTGCATCGCCACCGTGCCGTTGCGCTGGCGGGTAAAGCCGTAGCCGAGGCGGAAGAAGGTGCGCGCCGTGGTGCCCACCAGCTTGGCGAACGCCTCGATCTGGGCGACCGAAAGCCCGGTGATCGCGGCCGCCCACTCGGGCGTGCGCGTTTGCAGATGCGCCTCGAGCCCGGCCGGATCGTCCGCGAACTCGGCCATGAAGGCGCGGTCGGCATAGCCGTCGCGGAAGGCGACGTGCATGACCGCGCAGGCGAGCGCCGCATCGGTGCCCGGCCGCAGGATCAGCGCCATGTCCGCCTGCTTGGCGGTGTCGTTCATGTAAACGTCGACGACGACGATCTTGGCGCCCCGCTCGCGCCGGGCGGCGATGGCGTGGGTCATCACGTTGACCTGGGTCGACACCGGGTTGGTGCCCCAGACCACCAGGCAGTCGGCGACGCGCATCTCACGCGGGTCGGGCCCGGCGAGCTTGCCCGTTCCGGCGATGAAGCCCGACCACGCCATGTTGGTGCAGATGGTCGCGTACATGCGCGAATATTTCTTCGCGTGGGTGAGCCGCAGCAGCCCGTCGCGCTGCACCAGCCCCATGGTGCCGGCATAGTAGTAGGGCCACACCGCCTCCGCGCCGTGGCGGCGCTCCGCGTCGAGGAACGCCTCGGCGATGCGGTCGAGCGCCTCCTCCCAGGAGATCGGCACGAAATCGCGGCTGCCCTTGGGGCCGTTGCGGCGCAGGGGCACCGTCAGCCGGTCCGGATTTTCGACGCGCTCCTTGTAGCGGGCGACCTTGGCGCAGATCACCCCGGCCGTGTAGGCGTTATCGGCCGCGCCGCGCACGCGCCCCACCGCGCCGTCGGCCACCTCCACCTCCAGCGCGCAGGTGGACGGACAGTCGTGCGGACAGGCGGAACGCAAACGCATCGGCGCATTCATCACTTTCTCCACCCCCCCGGCGCAGCACGCCGGCCTCCAACCCAAGGCGCAGCACGCCGGCCTCCAACCCATGGCGCAGCACGCCGGCCTCCATCCCACGGCGCAGCACGCCGGCGAACTCAGCCGAGCGCGTCGAACGCAGCCGCATACCCCACCGTGGCGGGCGCGAGCGTTCCCGTCCCGGCGAGGTTCGCGGCCATGAAGTGCGGCCCGCCATAGGGCGAACGCACCATCTGCGCACAGTCGCGCGAAAAGCCCAGCGGCTCGTAGTACGCCGGATCGCCCAGCACGAAAACGGCGGCCGCGTCACTTTGTTTTGCAAAACGTAGCGCTGCGGCGACCAGCGCCTTGCCGATGCCGCGCCGCTGCGCCGACGGCGCCACCGCGAGCGGGGCCAGCGCCAGCGCCGCCATGCCGCTCATGGGCGACAGCGCCACCGCGCCCACGATGTGCCCCGCTTCGCTCGCCACCAGCAGCGCGGCGAGATCCCCGTCCGCCGCGAGCGCGGCCACCAGATCAGCCTCCGCCGTGCCGCCGAACGCCGCCTCGATCACGCGGCGCACGGCAGGCCCGTCCGCCTCGCGCGCCGGCCGCAGCTCGAACGCCTGCGTCATCGTCGCCCTCCCCCGCTCCAATTGCCCGGCCCGATTGGCCACCGGGCCTCGGCTGCGCTACCTGTCGCAGATGCATTTGCCGCTCAACGCAAAAGAAGGCCACGCGTGACCGCCCTTCCCCAATCCATCGACGAGACCGAGGCCCTGCTGCAAAAGGCGAACTATGTCGCCGACCGGAGCCTTGCCACGGTGCTGTTCCTGGCTCTGCGCCTCAAGCGCCCCCTGTTCCTGGAGGGCGAGGCCGGCGTCGGCAAGACCGAGATCGCCAAGGTGCTGGCCGAGGCGCTGGGCCGCAAGCTGATCCGCCTGCAGTGCTACGAGGGGCTCGACGTGTCCGCCGCGCTCTACGAGTGGAACTATCCGGCGCAGATGCTGGCGATCCGCCAGGCCGAGGCCGGCAGCGGCAAGGCCGACATCTACAACCCCGACTTCCTGATCAAGCGCCCGATCCTCGACGCGCTGGAGACGCCCGCGGAGGGCGCGCCGGTGCTCCTGATCGACGAGCTCGACCGGGCCGACGAGGCGTTCGAGGCGTTCCTCCTGGAAGTCCTGTCCGAGTACCAGGTGACGATCCCGGAGCTCGGACCGATCAAGGCCACGGAAGCCCCCATCGTCATCATCACCACCAACCGCACCCGCGAGATCCACGACGCGCTCAAGCGCCGCTGCCTCTATCACTGGGTCGATTATCCCACGATGGCGCGCGAGCGGGAGATCGTGCGGCGCAAGGCGCCGGGCGCCGGCGAGCGACTCGCGGACGATGTGGTCGCCTTCGTGCAGTCGCTGCGGGCGGGGGATCTGTTCAAGCCGCCGGGCGTCGCGGAGACGCTGGACTGGGCGCAGGCGCTCGCCGAGCTCGATCAGATGGTGCTGGAGCCCGGCATCACCGACGACACCCTCGGCGTGCTCCTCAAATATCAGGACGATATCGCCAAGGTGCGCGGCTCCACGGTGCAGCGCATGATCGACGAGATCCGCACCTCCGCCGCCGCCCGCCGCCCGGTCTGAGCGGCGGCGGTCGCGGCTGCGCTGCCAGCGCGCCGGGTCAGAAGCCCGGCGGCGTCAGCGCTCCGCTCGCCTCTTCCAGCGCACGGGCGAGCGACAGCAGCCCCGCCTCGTCGAACGGGCGGCCGATCAGCTGCAGGCCGAGCGGCAGGCCGTCGTCGGACAGGCCCGCCGGCACCGAGATGCCCGGCAGACCGGCCATGTTCACCGGCACGGTGAAGATGTCGTTGAGGTACATCTCAACCGGGTCAGGCTTGCCGCCGATGGCGAAGGCGGGACCGGGCGCCGTCGGCGTCAACAGCGCGTCGATGCCCTCGTCGAACACGGCCTCGAAGTCGCGCTTGATCAGCGTGCGCACCTTCTGGGCGCGCAGATAGTAGGCGTCGTAGTAGCCGGCCGACAGCACGTAGGTGCCGATCAGGATGCGCCGCTTCACCTCCGCGCCGAACCCGGCCGCCCGCGTCGCCTCGTACATGCCCACGATGTCGTCGGCGTCGACGCGAGCGCCGTAGCGCACGCCGTCATAGCGGGCGAGGTTGGAGGATGCTTCCGCCGGCGCCACGATATAGTAGGCCGGCAGCGCGTATTGCGTGTGCGGCAGCGACACCGGGACCACCTCGGCGCCGGCCGCGCGCAGCCATTCGACGCCCTTCTGCCACAGCGTTTCCAGCGCCTCGGGCATCGGGTCGACGCGATATTCCTTCGGCACGCCGATGCGCTTGCCCTTGACCCCCGCCTCCAGCGCCGCCTCGTAGTTCGGCACCGGCAGGTCGACGGAGGTGGAGTCCTTGTCGTCGATGGAGGCCATCTCGCGCAGCATGATCGCCGCGTCGCGCACCGTGCGGGTGATGGGGCCGGCCTGGTCCAGCGAGGATGCGAACGCCACGATGCCCCAGCGCGAGCAACGCCCGTAGGTGGGCTTCATGCCCACGGTCCCGGTCAGCGCCGCGGGCTGGCGGATCGAGCCGCCGGTGTCGGTCCCCGTCGCGGCGACGCACAGGCGCCCGGCCACGGCCGCGGCCGAGCCGCCCGACGACCCGCCCGGCACCAGCTCCTTGTTCCACGGGTTCTTCACCGGGCCGTAGGCGCTCGTCTCGTTGGAGGAGCCCATGGCGAACTCGTCGAGATTGAGCTTGCCCAGGAGCACCGCGCCGGCGCGCCACAAATTGGCGGTCACGGTGGATTCGTACTGCGGCACGAAGTTGCCGATGATCCTGGAGCCGGCCGTGGTGCGCACGCCCTCGGTGCAGAACAGGTCCTTGATGCCCAGCGGCACGCCTTCCAGCGCCCCGCCCTCGCCGGCCGCGAGGCGCGCGTCGGAGGCCTTCGCCATCTCGCGCGCGCGGTCCGCCGTCACCTCGATGAAGGCGTTGAGGTCGCTCGCCTCGATGGCGCCGAGATAGGCCTCGGTGATCTCGGCGGCGCTCACCTTGCGGCTCGCCAACGCATCGCGCGCCTCGGCGAGGGTGAGATCGGTCAGCGCGCTCATTCGACCACCTTCGGCACGACGAAGAAGCTGTCGTCGCTCTCGGGCGCGTTGGCCAGCACCTTCTGCGGCACCTCGCCGTCGCTCACCACGTCGACGCGGCGGCGCAGCGCGGTCTCGACGGCGGCCGTCATCGGCTCGACGCCCGTGACGTCGACCGCGTCGAGCTGCTCCACGAATCCGAGAATCGCATTGAGCTCGCCGGTCAGGCGCTCCGCCTCGTCATCGCCCACCTTGATGCGGGCGAGATGCGCCACCCGGCGCACCGTATCGATATCCACGGACATCTGGGGATCCTTCGCAAGAAGCGGAGCCCGCGTACCATCCTCCAGCCCGATTGCGCAACGTCTGCCGCCGCATTGGCGGCGCTTGCGCTCGGGCTAGTGCTTGTACGGATCCGCCGCGTCGCGCAGGCCGTCGCCCAGGAAGTTGAAGGCCAGCACCACGATGATGATCGGGATGACCGGCGCCATCAGCCACGGATAGATCGTCACCACGGTGATGTTCTGCGCTTCGTTGAGGAGCACGCCCCACGAGATCGCCGGCCGTTGCAGACCGAGGTTCAGGAACGAGAGCGCCGTCTCGCCCAGGATCATCGAGGGGACCGACAAGGTGGCCGAGGCGATGATGTGGCTGGAAAAACCCGGCAGCAGGTGGCGGCGGATGATGCGCCCCGGCGGCGCGCCCATCAGCACCGCCGCGCGCGCATAGTCTTCCTCGCGCAGCGACAGGAGCTTGGAGCGCACGGCACGGGCGAGGCCCGGCCAGTCGAGCAGACCCAGGATGATGGTGATCCCGAAATAGATCCAAAGCGGCGACCACGTCACAGGCAGCGCAGCCGACAGCGCCATCCACAGGGGCAGCTCCGGCAACGAGCGCAGGATCTCGATCAGCCGCATGATCATCGAATCGACGATGCCGCCGAGATAGCCCGCGATGCCGCCGAAGAACATGCCCAGCAAAATGGAGATCGAGACGCCGACGAGGCCCACCGTCAGCGAGATGCGCGCGCCGTAGACGAGGCCGGAGAACACGTCGCGGCCGAGCCGGTCGGTGCCTAGCAGGAACATGCTGCCGCCCTCGGCCGGGCACACCAGGTGGAAGCGCCCTTCGACCAGGCCCCAGAACTCGTAGCTGTCGCCGAGGCAGAAGAAGCGCAGCCTCTGCACCGCGTCCTCGTCGCGCACGTAGACCCATTGCAGCGTGTCGAGGTCGAGCTCGGCGCGGGTTCCGTAGACGAACGGGCCGACGAACCGCCCGTCGTCGAACAGGTGGATGCCCTGCGGCGGCGCGTGGATGTTGTCCGAGTCGCGCATGTTGGGATCGTACGGCGCGATCACCTCGGCGAACGGGACGCACAGATAGAACAGGATCAGGATCACGCCGGACCACAAGGCCAGCTTGTGGCGCTTGAAGCGCAGCCAGATGATGCGCCACTGCGAGGCCTGGAAATAGCGCTCCTGCTCGGGCGTCAGCCGCTCGGCCTCGCCCGGATCGAACCGCACCTCGTCGACATAGTGGTCGGGCAGGTCGAGCGCCGATTTTTCGCCGGTATCGAAGCCAGGATCGCCCGGAGTGATGTTGCTCATGCCGGAACGCCCTTCACGAAGCCGCCTCTTTCCCGAGCCGGATCCGCGGATCCAGCACCGCAAGAAGCAGATCCGAGATCAGCATGCCGAACAGCGTCAGCACCGCGACGAACAGCAGGATGAAGCCGGCGAGATACTGGTCCTGCGACTGCAGCGCCGACAACAGGATCGGCCCCACCGTCGGCAGGTTGAGCACCACCGACACGATCACCGAACCGGACACCAGCGAGGGAATGAGGTTGCCGATGTCGGCGATGAAGGGGTTGAGCGCCATGCGCAGCGGATATTTCAGCACCACGTTCCGCTCCCGCAGCCCCTTGGCGCGGGCCGTCGTCACGTACTGGCGGTGCAATTCGTCGAGGAGGTTGGCCCTGAGGCGGCGGATCATCGACGCGGTGCCGGCCGTGCCGATCACCACCGTCGGCACCACCAGGTGGGACAGGATCGACATGAACTTGTCCCAACTCATCGGCGCGTCGATGAATTGCGGCGCCATCAGCCCGCCGATCGACACGCCGAAATATTCGTTCATCAGATAGAGTAAAATCAGCCCGAGCAGGAAGTTCGGCACCGCCAAGCCGAAATAGCCCAGCAACGTGAAGCCGTAATCGCCCCACGAATATTGACGCGTCGCTGAATAGATGCCGATGGGAAACGAGACGATATAGACGAACAGGATCGTCGTGAAATTAAGGATGACGGTGAGGAGCAGCGTGCCGGAGACCACCTGGTCCACCGGCTTCTGGAACTCGAACGACCAACCCCAGTTGCCCTGCAGCAGCCCGCTGAAGCCCTGGGGGCCCGGCATCGCGCCGAGCCACACGGCGTAGCGTTCCAGCAGCGGCCGGTCGAGCGCGAACTCCCTGCGCATGAACTCGAGCTTCGCGATCGAGGCCGTCTCTCCCTGAGCGCGCAGCTGCTCCATCTGATTGGACAGATAGTCGCCCGGAGGCAGCTCGATGATCAGGAAGATCAGGAACGAGATCACGAGGAGCGTCGGTATCATTCCCAGACACCGACGCAGGACGTACGCGATCATGTCGGCAGGTGCTCCTTCCGCCCGAAACTTATTTCGCGCTCTCGTAGTAGAACGCGTCCATGTGGTGGAGGCCGAACTGCGCGCCAGGATCCCAGCCGTAAACCGCATTTTCGGGGACGTTCTTCAGCGTATCCCGCACCACGACCGGCTGCACAACCCCCTGCACGGTGCCGATGGTCAGAACCTCCTTGGCGTGCAGGTTGAGAATGGCGTCCCAGGCGGCCGCCCGCTCCGTGTCCGAGGTCGTGGTCATCCAGGTGTCGTACAGCGACATCAGCTCTTCGGCCGGGGCGTAGTCAGGCTTCTCACCGCTTTCGCCGCCGCTCATGGCGTAGGCGCCCCAGGCGGGGCCGGTGAGGAACATGGTCGACACCGGCACGCGCTCCTCGGGCGGCATCTTGGCCGAGGGCAGCCCGTTGTCGTAGCCGAGCCACACGCTCATCGCGAGCTCGCCGGAGAAGGCGCGGTTGCGCAGCACGTCGCGCTGGGAGGGACGCGGGTAGAGGTCGACGCCGATCTCGCGCCAGGTGTCCTTGATCAGCTCCAGCGCGTCGATCTGGATCGATTCCTCGCCCGCCGTCTCCACGATCAGCTCAAGCGGCCGCCCGTCCGGCATCAGGCGGATGCCTGAATTGTTGCGCTCGATGAGGC
The DNA here is from genome assembly GCA_030431335.1 of Alphaproteobacteria bacterium. Classification (GTDB taxonomy): domain Bacteria; phylum Pseudomonadota; class Alphaproteobacteria; order Rhizobiales; family Amorphaceae; genus Acuticoccus. The sequence goes on along the minus strand of JAUIJH010000044.1, from coordinate 2,917 downwards.
CCATCTCGTCCAGCAGGCGGTTGGCCTCGTCGGGATTGTATTCGAGGCCGACGCTGGTCCCCACCGCCCCCGCGAGCGGGCTTTGCGGCAGCACGATGTTGGCCGATGGCTGGCCGAGACCGAAGAACAGCACCTTGTTGAGCAGCTGCCGGTCGACGCCCAGCGACAGCGCCTTGCGGAAGCGCTGGTCGCGGAACAGCTTGCGCAGCTCCGGATCCTTCACCGTGAGGTTGGGATAGATCGCGATGGCGGACGCGTTCGCCTCCGGCCACAGGTAGACGTGGTAGTTGCGCTTCTCGGCGCCGCGCTTCAGCACCGGCAGGTCGCCGAACACCAGGCCGCGCGCCTGCAGGTCCGCCTCGCCCGCCTGCACCTTGGTGGCGATCAGGCTGCCGTCCACCACGCTCATCACCACGCGGTCGATGTAGGGCAGCTGCTGGCCCTTGCTGTCCACGCGGAAGAAGTAGGGGTTGCGCACCATCACGAAGCGGCGGTCGGTGGCGTTGCGCGTCGCGATCCACGGCTGCAGCGAGGGCAGGTCCGGGTTGGTCGCGTCGTACATCTCGTCGCGCAGGTTGTGCAGCGGCGCCCAGGAGCGCACCCGCGCCTCCTCGACCAGCTTGTCGATGGCCTGCTGGTCGCCGTATTTCGGGTTGAACTGCTTCAGATAGTGGGACGGGCGGTAGATGAAAGGCGGGCGCGCGGCCGCCAGCGCCGGCAGGAAGCCGGGGTTCGGCTTCGCCCACGTGTAGCGCACCGTCGTCTCGTCGATCACCTCGAACTTGGGCAGCTCGCCGCCGGCCAGCAGGAAGGGCGGCGGCGTCGGGCTCAATTCGGTGTTGGTGGCCACCTCCTCGTAGTAGTAGCGCAGATCCTCCGAGGTGAACGGCGCGCCGTCCGACCACTTGTGCCCCTTGCGCAGATGGAAGGTGAAGATGCGCCCTTCCTCGACGTCGACCGCCTTCAGGATGTCGGGCTGCAGCTCCAGGTCGTTGTCGTAACCGACGAGGCGCGCGTATCCCCACACGTTGATCAGGCGCACATCCTTGGCCCGGCCGATCATCGTGTTGATGTCGCCGCCGTGGGTGCCGGTGGTGCGGCCGATGGCCTCCATGTCGAGCACCAGCGGCTCCTCGGGGATGCGTTCGGCCACCGGCGGCAAGCCCTTGTGGGTGTTGGCCAGCGTGGGCGTCTCGATCATCTCGGGCGCCGCGGCAAAGGCGGAAGTGGCGATGATGAGCGCAAGCCCCGCCACAAGGTTACGTAACATCACGCTGCCTCCTCCAGGCTGTTATGTTGGCCTGGCATGCACACGAGATGGCCATCGCCGATCTCGACCAGAGTGGGTGCCATGCCCGGCAATAGCTTATAGGGTTCGGGCCATTCCTGCGGCGTCGACGCGCGGCCGGCGGCGAGCTTGCCGAAATCGAGCGGCCGGTCGAGGTTGGCATCGGGCACCGCCGCGAGCAGCGCCTTGGTGTAGGGGTGCTGCGCGTTGTCGATCACCGCGCGCGTCGGCCCGATTTCCACCAGGCGCCCCTTGCACATCACCGCCACGCGGTCGGCCAGATAGTCGACCACGGCGAGGTTGTGGCTGACGAAAAGGTACGTGAGGCCCAGCTTCTCGCGCAGGTCGCTCAGCAGGTTGAGCACCTGCGCCTGCACCGACACGTCGAGCGCCGACACCGGCTCGTCGCACACCAGGATATCCGGCTTGAGGGCGAGCGCGCGGGCGATGCCCACCCGCTGGCGCTGCCCGCCGGACAGGGAGTGCGGGTAGCGGCGCAGGAATTTCGGGTCGAGCCCGACCAGCTCCATCAGGTCGCGCACATGGCTGGCGCGGCTTTCGGCGTTGCCGACGTCGTGGATGGTCAGCGGCTCGCGGACGATCTCGTTGATCGACATGCGCGGGTTGAGCGAGGAGAACGGGTCCTGGAACACCAGCTGGACGCGGCGGCGGTAGGCCAGCAGGTCGCTGCCCGTCAGCGTGGCGATGTCGCGCCAGCCCTCGCCCTCGCGGATCCACACCGACCCTTCGGTGGGCTTGTAGGCGCGCATCGCCGCGAGCGACACGGTCGTCTTGCCCGAGCCCGATTCGCCCACGAGGCCGAGGCATTCGCCCGCCTGCAGCGTGAAGCTCACCTGATCCACCGCGATGATCTCGCGCGCGGCGCCGAAAAAGCCGCCCTTCTTCAGGCGGAAGCGCTTGGACACGTTGCGGACGTCGAGCAGCGGCGCGCCGCGCTCCACCTTGCATGGCTCGCCGAAGGCGGTCAGCTTCGGCTCGATCGGGCGGATCGGCTCGAGCCGCTCGTGCATGTCGAAGGTGGGCACCGCGTGCAGCAGCGCCTTGAGATAAGGGTGCTCCGGCTTGGTGAAGATGCGCTGCGACTTGCCGCGCTCCATCACCCGGCCCTGGTAGACCACCACCACCTCGTCCGCCATGTTGGCGACCACGCCGAAATCGTGGGTGATCAGCAGGATGCTCATGCCAAGCTCTTGCTGCACGTCGCGCAACAGCTTGAGGATTTCCGCCTGGATGGTCACGTCGAGGGCCGTGGTCGGCTCGTCGGCGATCAACAGCGCCGGCCGGCACATCATCGCCATCGCGATCATCGCGCGCTGGCGCAGGCCGCCCGACAATTCGAACGGATACTGGTCGACCGCGCTGTCGGGGTTGGGAAAATGGACGAGGCGCAGCATGTCGCGCGTCGCCTCCCGCGCGGCGCCCCGGTCCATGCCGCGATGCAGCCGTCCCGCCTCGCCGATCTGGTCGCCGATGGTGTGGACGGGCGACAGGCTCGTCATCGGCTCCTGGAAGATCATCGCGATCCGGTTGCCGCGGATGCGCCGCATGGGCGAGCCGTCGCGCTTGAGGGTGGCGAGGTCGACGCTCTCACCCGACTCCGGATCGTTG
>JAUIJH010000249.1 GCA_030431335.1 Alphaproteobacteria bacterium | reverse complement strand
ACAACGTGCGCACCTATCCCACCCAGGAGGCGATCATGATGGCCCTCGCCGACGGCGAGGTGGATGCGGCGATCATGGCGCTGTCCAACGGCAATGCCATCATCCGGCGGCTGGGGCTGATCAACATCGAGATCGGCGGCGAATTCCTGATGGACGGCGTCCAGCGGGAGGATCTCCGGTTCGGCGTCTCGCCGCGCTATCCCTATGCGCGAAGCATCATCGACCGTGCGATGAGCGCGATGACGGCCGCGCGCTGGAGCGAACTGGAGACGCGGTGGCTGGGGCCGCCGGTGGCCAACATCGCCAAGCGCCGGCGCCAGGTGCTGACCGAGGAAGAGCAGGCCTATCTCGACAAGAAGGGCGTGGTGTCGGTCTGTATCGAGGCGATGACGCCGCCCTATACGGCCATCGACGCGGCGGGCAACCTGAGCGGCGTCGCGGCGCAGGTGCTGAACCTGCTCGCCGATCGCGGCGGGTTCTCCTGGCAGCTCGTCCCCGCCGGCCCGCTGCGCCCCGGCGGAGCCGAGCCGGATCGGCAGGCGTGCGACGTCCGCCCCTTCGCGACCGATCATGCCGCCGACGGCGCGTGGTCCTTGTCGCGCCCCTACCTCACGCTGCCGATGGCGATGGTCAACGAGATCGATGACCCCTTCGCCGAGAGCATGGCACGCCTCGCCGGCAAGCGCGTCGGCGTGTCGCCCACCGAAAGCCCCATGAGCATGCTGGCGCGGCGCTATCCGGACGTGGAGCTGGTGGAGGTGGCGAGCGAGGCGGAGGCGTTGGAGGGCGTGCGCGACGGCACCCTGGAAGCCGCCATCGGCACGCTGCCGAGCCTCGGATACCTGCTCGCCACGACGGCAGCCGACGACGTCAAGATATCGGGCCGGATCGCCGAGGACTGGCGCGCGGCCATCGCGACGCGGGCGGACCAGCCCCTTCTCGCCGCGATTTTCGACAAGCTCATCGCGGAGCTCGATCCGACCGAGGTGCAGTCGATCCTCAGCAACCAGATGCTGGTGCGCATCGAGCGGCGCGTGGACTACGCGCTGCTCGCCGAACTCGGCGCGGCGGCGCTGTTCATCATCGCCCTCGTCATCTACTGGAACCGGAAGCTCAAGCGGCTCAATGTGGCGCTGGAGGCGGCCAACAGGAAGCTGCAGGAGCTCAGCGTCACCGATGTGCTGACGGGTCTGGCCAACCGCCGCCATTTCGACCGGCGCATCGGCGAGGCGCTGAGCCTGTCCCAACGCAACCGGCTCGAGCTGTCACTGGCGATGATCGACGTCGACAACTTCAAGCGCGTCAACGACGAGATGGGGCACATTTTCGGCGATCTTTGCCTGCAGCACATCGCCGAGCTGGCGCGAACGGCCTTTCGCCGCGAGGGCGACGTTCTCGCGCGCTACGGCGGCGAGGAGTTCGTCGTGTTCTCCTTTGGCGGCTCGAACGAGGATTTCGTCAGCCGCGTCGAGCTGCTGCGGCGCCAACTGGCCGAAACGCCCTTCCGCGCCGGCGGGCAGGAGCGCCAGCTCACCATCAGTGCGGGCTGCTACACCGCGGTGCCGGCGATGGGCGCCGACGCGGGCGAATTCGTGCGCCGCGCCGACGCGCTGCTGTACGAGGCCAAGCAGGCCGGCCGCAATTGCATCGTCGCCGAGCCGGCTCCCGCGGGTCCGTCGCCGCACCGCGCGCCGGAGGCCGCGCCCATATCGCCCTAGCCGGTCCGCCCTGCGCCAGGCGCCGGCGCGTTCCAGCCAAGCCGACCGGCTCGGCGTCGCGAACGACGCGGCAAAACACCTAGAGCGACAGCGCCGCCTCTTCCTTCATGGTCAGGAATTCGTTGCGCAGCAGCTCGGCGGTGGGCTGGATGGCGCGGCTTTGCGAGGTGACGAAATAATAGGGCTCGCTCCGGGTCTTCAGCCGGATCGGCAGCGGCCGCACCAGCCCGGCCTTCTCGAAGAAGTCGGCCGCGTCGCGCGACAGCAGCCCCACGGCCCCCTCGACCTGCGCCAGCAGATTGACCAGCACGAACGCCGAGGTCGTCTCGATCACGTTCTGCGGAAAATAGAGCCCGGCGTCGTAGAATTCCCGCTCCGCATAGCGGCGCATCGGCATGTTGGCGGCGCAGACGATCCAGGGACAATCGGCGACGTCGACCATGGTGATGTGCCGTTCCGCGGCAATCGGATGCCGCGGGCCGCAGACCACGACCAGCTCTTCGTCGTGGATATCCACCGCCGCATAGGCGTCGCGCCGATGGCTGACGCTGGTGCGGCAGATCGCGGCATCGAGCCGGCCGTCGTCGATGAGGCGCAACAGCTCCTCGCTGGTGCCTTCCAGGATCTGCACCGACAGCGTCGGCCGTTCGGCGAACAGCCGCCCCAACGCGAGCGTGAGGACCGGGATCGCGCCCATGATCGCGCCCACGGCGAGCCGCCCGCCGTGGCCGGCCCGCAGTCCGCGCATTTCCTCGCGCAACTGGGCCATGTCACTGGAAATCAACCGGGCATAGCGGATGACGCAGTGGCCGAGATCGTTCGGCTCGAGGCCCCGATTGGTGCGCACGAACAGCGTGTCACCCAGCGCGACCTCGATTTCCTGCAGCGCTTTCGTCGCGCCGGGCTGCGTCAGCGCGACGTCCTCGGCCGCCTTCACCAGCGAGCGATGCTCGTCGATGGCGACCAGCAGGCGGAAATGCTTCAGCCGCAGCCGCGCGACCATGGAACTCAGCGAGGGAAGCACAGGTATCAATTTTCCTCATACCGGTATCGTGAACCCTTATTATGCAGCGGTGCGCTTGCAAGCCTAAAATTGGCCAAAACCGGATGCCGGTCCCGCCTGGTGCGGCTGCCGGCGCGTGGGCTGCGCGTTGAAGACGCGGCCTGGAGGGAGTGCAGGCGCGTTGGTTGGTGTGTGGAGATCGGTGTTCCGGCTGCTGGAAGTTCTGCTGGTCACCGGACTGACGGCGATGAGCGCCCTCGTGCTCCTCAACGTGATCCTGCGGTACGGCTTCAACACCAACATTCCGTCCGTGGTGGAGATCTCGCGCTTCATCTTCGTGTGGATCACCTTCATCGGCGCCGTCGTGGCGCTGAAGGACGGCGACCACCTCAAGGTCGATGCGCTGGTCGACCGCCTGCCGATGCCGGTGCGGGTCGCGTGCTTCCTCCTCGCGCACGGCCTGATGCTGTGGTGCTGCTGGCTGATGTTCGCCGGCAGCCGCATCCAGGTCGCCGTCAACATGCGCAACTTCGCGCCGATCTCCGGCATTCCGGTCGGCATCATGTACGCGGCGGGTCTGTTCGCCTCCGTCTTCTTCGCCATCATCCTGACGGCAAACCTCGTGCGCGGCCTCAGCCCCTCCTCGGGGGTCTGGAAAAGGGCCACCGGCGAGGCCGGTGAACGCGCGGCGCGGAACCCGCATTCGTGAGCGCACTCGTTTTTCTCGGCTCGCTGATCGGGGCGATCGGCATCGGCGTGCCCATCGCCTTCGCGCTGATGGTGTGCGCCATCGCGCTGATGGTGATGCTCGGCGGCGTCAACGCGCAGATCCTGGCGCAGAAGCTGGTGGACGGCGCCGATTCCTACCCGCTGATGGCCGTGCCCTTCTTCCTCTTGGCCGGCGAGTTGATGAACGCGGGCGGCCTGTCGCGCCGCATCGTCAACGCGGCGATGAGCCTGTTCGGCCACCTGCGCGGCGGGCTCGGCTACGTGGTCATCGGCACGGGCCTGCTCCTGGCCTCGATGTCCGGCTCGGCCATTGCCGACACGGCGACGCTCGCCGTCATGCTGCTGCCCCTGATGCGCGAGGGCGGCTACAACGTCGCCCGCTCGTGCGGGCTGATGGCCGCCACCGGCATCATCGCGCCGATCATCCCGCCGTCGGTCGGCTTCATCCTCCTCGGGGTGACGGCGAACCTGTCCATCACCAAGCTGTTCATGGCCGGCATCGTGCCGGGCCTGCTGATGGCCGTCGGCCTCGTCGTCGCCTGGTGGTTCGTCAGCCGCACCGGCGAGAGCGCGCGCCACGAGCGCCGCTCGGCCCGCGAGGTGTGGATCGCGCTGCGCGGCGCCCTCTGGGCCTTCGTGATGCCGGTCATCATCATCGGCGGCCTCAAGTTCGGCATCTTCACGCCCACCGAGGCCGGCATCATCGCCGCGACCTATGCGCTGCTGATCAGCCTCTTCGTCTACCGCGAGCTCACGCCCGAGGCGCTCTATCAATGCGTCCTCAGCGCCGCGAAAACCTCGGCGGTGATCATGTTCCTGGTCGCAGCCTCGATGGTCTCGGCCTGGCTGATCGCGGTCGCCAACGTGCCGGGGCAGGTGGTGTCGCTGCTGCAGCCCTTCGCGGGATCGCAAACGCTGCTGATGCTCGCCATCGTCGTCGCGGTGCTCGCCATCGGCACTGTGCTCGACTTCACGCCCGCCATCCTGATCCTGGTGCCGGTCCTGATGCCGGTGGTGAAGTCGGCGGGCATCGACCCGGTCTATTTCGGCGTGGTGTTCGTGATGACCACCGCAATCGGCATGATCACGCCGCCCGTCGGCGTGGTGCTCAACGCCGTATGCGGCGTGGCCAAGATCCCCATCGAGCAGGCCGCGCGCGGGCTCTTGCCGTTTCTCATCGCCGAACTCGTCATTCTGCTGTTGCTCGTCTTCATGCCGTCGCTGGTGACGGTGCCGGGCGCCTTTCTCGCGGCGCGGTTCTGACCGGCCAGCCGGTCGCTCGCCCGCCGCCATCCACCCGCAGCGCCTGCCTCGCCGGCCGGCGTGCGAACGCAAAGAACCAGGACGCCGCGGTTCGCCCTCAGTGCGATCCGCTCAAAAACGGAGGAAAAAGCCATGAACATGCAATCGAAATGGACGGCGCTCGCGGCGGCGCTCGCGCTGACGGCTGGTGTCGCGGGGACAAGCGCCGCGCAGGCGCAGGCGCGGCTCGGCTACGTGCCGATCGAGAGCCACCCCGTCGGCCAGGCCGTGCAGCGCTTCGCCGATCTGGTGAAGGAAAAGAGCGGCGGCGAACTCACCGTCGACACCTATTCCAGCGGCGCGCTCGGCAACGAGCCGCAGATGCAGTCCTCCCTCACCGGCGGCTTCCTGGAGCTGATGGTCGGCCCCACCTCCAACCTCGTCGGCGCCGTCCCCGAGTTCGGCCTGTTCGACCTGCCTTTCTTCTTTGCCGATTTCGACGCGGTCGACGCTGTGATGGACGGGCCGGTGGGCGATGAGCTGTTCAAGAAGCTGGAAGGCATCGGCATCGTCGGGCTCGCCTATTGGGACAATGGCTTCCGCCACATGACCAACGCCGACCGGCCGATCAATTCCGTCGAGGACATGGAGGGGCTGAAGATCCGCGTGATCCCGAACCCGCTCTTCATCGAGACGTTCCAGGCGCTCGGCGCGAACCCCGTTCCGCTGCCCTATCCGGAGCTTTACAACGCGCTGGAGAGCGGCGCGGTGAACGCGCAGGAGACCCCCGTCGGCCTCACCTATTCGGACAAGTTCTACGAGGTGACGCACTATCTGACGCTCACCGGCCACGTATATAGCCCGTACGTGCTGCTCGCCAGCAAGCAGTGGTTCGACGGCCTGTCCGAGGAGGACAAGGCGATCGTGATGGAAGCGGCGCAGGAGACCGAGGCCTATCAGCGCGGCCTGTCGCGTGATGCGGCGGACAACATCGCCCACAATCTCCTCGTTGCCGAAGGCATGGAGGTCACGACCTTGCCGGACGAGGAGCAAAAGAAGCTTCGCG
>JAUIJH010000248.1 GCA_030431335.1 Alphaproteobacteria bacterium | reverse complement strand
GCCGGGACCGACGGGCGCGAGTTCGTCCATGGGCTGACGCACGAGTTCGACACCTCGCCGAAGACGCTGTCGCAGATCCAGGGACAATTCGTGGACACCTGGGCCGGCGCCTATTTCAACGACCGGGCGGGGTTCAGCATCGGCCAGGTCTGGTGCGACCCCGAGGCGCCGGACCTCGGGCGCATCAATCCCGACCCCGCCGGCCTCAACAATTTTGCCGACGGGGCGTTCATCATCAAGCTGCTCTTCACGACGGCCACGGAGGCGGAGCTGTCGATCCTGCGGGGCGGCCTCGAATGGAACGCCGACATCTACGAAGTGGGGAATCCGAACGTGCGCAACGCCGCGCCGCGCGACACGTCGCGGCGCGGCATCCAGCCGGTGCGGCTGCTGCAGATCGATGTGGCGGTGCGCGACGATCGCAGCGCCAACGGATGGCTGTTCGGCACCTTCGCCTACGACGGCACGATGGCCGGCTCCAGCGTGTGGGAGCGGATGGCGCCGCTCGGCTTGCAGTGGGGCAACGACCCGGGTGTGCCGCCGAGCGCCTCATGCACGCCGGACGGCCGCTGCGACCCCTCGGCGCTGAAGGAGCAATGGGTGGATGCGGCGGTGGTGAAACGCCTCGGGGCGCCACCGCTCGAAATCAGCCACCTCGGCTTCGGCGGGCGTCTCGCGGGCCCTGTCGACGACGCGCGCGCCGGCTGCATGAGCTGCCACCAGACGGCGGGCTTCCCGCCCGTCCCGGCGCTGCCGGATGCCTCGACGCTCCTGCCGCTGGCCGAACAGGGCGGCGCCATGGACTACCTGATGACCTACTACCGCAATACCAGGTCCGGCGTCGTCTTCAGCGACACCCAGCTCCACACCGCCGACTATTCGCTGCAACTTTCGATGAGCGTCATGAATTTTGCCGCCAATCGATGCCGTGGCGACGGTGCGGCCAAGCCGGCCATCTGCGCGGAGCTGGCCCGATGGCGCCAGGCGATGCAAGCCCGCCTGGTGCAAGGCCAGCGCTAGGGCACGTCCCACTCAAGTGGCATCGCTTGAGCGGGAAAAACGTGCTCGCAATCAAAAAGATAGCGCATCAACCTCGCTCCCGAACGGGCGCGATACGCGCTAACGCGCGCCCCAGGTGTCGCTGAGGCGGTAGCCTTCGGGCCACGGGTCGTCCGGATCCAGCATGTGCTGGTGGATGCCGGTGATGAAGCCGCGGCCGGATAGCTCCGGCCGGATGGCGGGCCGGCCGCCCACCGTGGTGCGGCCCAGGATGCGGCCGGCAAAGGTGGAGCCGATCACCGAGACCGTCGTCAGCGTGTCGGCCTCGCTCATCTCGCCGCGGGCGGCGAGGACGGCCATGCGCGCGCACAGCGCGGTGCCGGTCGGGGAACGGTCGACTTTGCCGGGGCGCACCGACACCGCCGCACCGGCGCGCAGCCCCTCCGGCCCCCGCGTCACCGGGCCGGCGAACAGGCAGAACGAGATGTGCCGCCAATCGGGATTGTCCGGATGGGCGAAGCCGAGCGCCGCGTTCGCCGCCGCGGTGATCTTCACGCCGAGCCGGGCAAGGTCGTGCGCCTCGTCCGCCTGAAGCGCGAAGCCGAGCGCGGCGGCGTCGACGATGACGAAGCTGTCGCCGCCATAGGCGGTGTCGACGGTGAGCGTGCCGAGCCCCTCCACCTCCAGGGGCACCGCCAATTGGGCCGCGAAGCTCGGCAGGTTCTCCACGAAAATGCGCCGCGCCTTGCCCCCTTCGCACTGCGCCCGCACGCGCACCAGCCCGCCCGGCGCCTCCAGGACGAGCTCGGTGACGGGCTCGCGCATCGGCAGGATGCCGCTGTCGAGCAGCACCGTCGCGACGCAGATGGAGTTGGAGCCGGACATCGGCGGCGTGTCCTCCGGCTCCATGATGATGAAGGCGGCGTCCGCGCGCGGATCCTTGGGCGGCACAAGGAGATTCACGTGACGGAAGACGCCGCCGCGCGGCTCGTTCAGCACGAAGTTGCGCAAGGTCTCGTCGGACGCGATGAAGCGGCTCTGCGCCCACAAGGTGTCGCCCGGGGGCGGGGCGACGCCGCCCACGATCACGTCGCCCACTTCGCCCTCGGCGTGAGCGGAAATCACGTGGATGGTCTTGGTGGTGCGCATCGTTTCCCCGTCAGGTCAGCCAGTCCGGCGGCGTCGCGGGCGCGCGGCCGGTGAGCGCGGCCGCCACGCAATCGGCAAGGCTGCCGAAGCGCACCGCGCGACCCGAAAGCCCCGGCCCATAGTGGGCGTATTTGCCCGAGTTCGTCATCACCGTGCGCGTCTTTGGCGGAAATACCGGCTCGGAGATGGAGCACCAGCACAGGTCCGGCACCACGGTGACGCCGGCGCCCTCCAGGACCGCCAGCGTGCCATCCGCCCGCACCGCCGCGAGCGCGTGGCAGCCGAGGGTGACGATCGCGGCCGTGTCCGGATGGCGCGTGCGGCCGGCGAGGGCTTCGGCCAGCGCCCGGCATTCGGCGTGGGAAAAGTGCGGGCTGCCGAACGCGACCAGATCGATGGCATCGTCGCCGGCGTTGAAGCCGTGCCAGACGGCGGCGAGATCGGCGCCCGTCACGCTCACCCTGTCGGCCTCCGGCGCGGCGGGGCGGGCGGCTTCGGGGGTGATGCCGGCGATGTGGAGCATCGGGGCGGCCGAGGTGGTGGCAAAGGCGGCGCAGAAGGCCTTGAGATCGTCCGCGCTCGGCGCCGTCGCCTCCAGCCCCTCGATGAGCGGGATGCGGTCCGGCGACAGGCGGCCGGCGAGCCAGCCGAGCATCGGCCACAGCGCGTCGTCGTGGCGGGCCGGCAAGGTGACGGCGATGACCCGCCGCGCGGCCCGCTCGGCGTCGAGATAGACGCCCGACAGCGGCGCCCGCCCGGTGAGCGCGATGCACAGGTCGAGGAAGTCGGGATGCTTGACGGTGCGCGCACCGAGGACGGCGTTGGCGTAGACGACCGCGTTGGATTCGGCCCACGCGATGGGCTCGCCCGCGGTGGGTGGACCGTCCAGCGTATAGGGGGCGCAGGTGTAGGTCGGCCGCGCGCCCATGCGCACGTAGGCGTCCGCGAGGCGGGCGGCCGGCGCGCCGAACGCCTCCGGCACGCCCTGCCGCCGCCAGCCGGCATAGTCGACCGAGATGGCGTTCATGGTGGTCGGCACGCGCACCGCGGCGCCCATGTCGGCCATCGCCTCGGCGAAGGTGAGGTTGGCGGGGCTGGCATAGATACAGCCGTCGATGTGGGCGCGGGTGATGTCGGTGAGCCGTTCGGCGCCCTGCGCCAGCGCCATCGTCGCGATCACGTCCATCGCGAGCGCCGCCGCCTCGCCCTCGGCGCCGTCCAGCATGGCGCGGTCGGCGGGGGACAGGTCGAGCGTGGCCGGATCGAGGCGGGCGAGCGGGATGAGGCGCCCGCCGGCCTCCACCTGCGCCGCCGTGATGCGGGCGAAGGGGGCGGCGGCGAGCGCGTCGTAGTCGGCCGCGCCAAGGTGCAGGACGGGGAGGGGGCGGGCGAACATGCGCCCCGCGATCATCGCGCCGAGGGTGAGGATGTCCTCCGCCTCGCGGAACGCCAGGGCGGCGGGCGCGTGGCCGTTGAGGATCAGCTCCAGGAGGACGCCGCTGCCGGTGCATGAGCCCCGGCTCGTGGGCATCAGCACCACCTTGCCGGCGAGCGACTGGCCGTGCAGCGGGTGGTGGGCGTCGATCACCATGCCGGTGGCCGGGTCAACACCGCCCCAGAAGCTCAGCCCCTCGGGAGAGAAGAGCACCGGCCCCTCTGCCTGCGCGGCGACGACGATCAGCGACATTCCTTGTTCCTTCGAGCCGGCGTGGGGGCGCCGAGGCGTTGTCTCATCGCGGCGGCGGCAAGGCCAGCGATCAGTATCCGACGAGGCGGTCGGGCAGCCACGTGGCGAGCGCCGGGAAGAAGGCGATGAGGGCCAGCGTGATCACCTGCAGGGCGATGAACGGCACCACGCCGCGGCACATCTGGCCGTAGGTCATGTCGGGCGGCGCGATGGATTTCAGGTAGAAGATGGACGAGGCCATCGGCGGCGTCAGGTAGCCGGTCTGGATGACCACCAGCACCATGGTCGCGAACCACACCGGGTCGATGCCGGCGGCGCGGATCAGCGGCGTGAACAGCGGCACCACGATGAGGACGTTGGCCGTCCAGTCGAGCACGAAGCCGAGCAGGAACACGATCAGTAGGAAGAACACGATCATCCCGCTGGGGCCGAGCCCGGCGGTCGCGATGAACTCGCGGATCAGCTTGCTGCCGCCGTTGGCCATGAAGGTGCCCATGAACATGGTGCCGGCGGCGACGATGAGCAGGATCATCGCCGAGATGCGCACCGTGATCGACAGCGATTCGGTCAGCACCGGCAGCGACAGGCGGCGGTTGAGGATGCACAGCACCAGCGCGCCGGCGGCGCCGACGGCGGCGGCCTCGGTCGGCGAGGCGACGCCCCCCATGATGGAGCCGAGCACGGCGAAGATAAGCAGGAACACCGGCACCAGGGTCGACGCCGTCATGCGCAGCTTGGCGGCGAGCGGCAGGTCCGCACCCTCGATGTCGCCCGGCTCGCGCGCCACCGGCCAAATGATGCCCTGGATGACGATATAGGCGAGGAAGAGGCCCACCATAAGAAGGCCCGGCAGCAGCATCGCGGCGAGGATCTTGCCCACCGATAACTGCGCCAGCGAGGCGTACATCACCGCGATCACAGAGGGCGGGATCATGGTGCCGAGCGAGCCGCCGGCGCAGATGGTGCCCGCGATCAGCGAGTTGCCGTAGCGCGCCTTCTGCATGGCCGGGATCGCCATCATCCCGATCATGACCTCGACGGCGCCGACGACGCCGGCCGCCGCCGCGAAGATGGCGCCCATCGAAATGGTCGCCAGCGCGAGGCCGCCGGGGAAGCGGCCGAGCCACATGTTCATGATCTTGAACAGGCGCTCGGCGATGCCGGAGCGCTCCAGCAGCGCGCCCATCAGGATGAAGATCGGCACGGCCGACAGGATGAAGTTGGTCGAGGCCGTGTAGAACGAGCCGTAGAGCTGCTGGAAGGCCACGTCGCCGAACGCCATCAGCCCGGCCCCGACGGCGACGATGGTCAACGAGAATGCGACCGGAATGCCCAGGAGGATCAGCGCGAACAGCGCCGGGAACATCAAACCCGCGGTGAGCATGTCAGGCCTCGAGCTTGAAGGTATCGTCGCTGCGGGGGGTGAAGAACGCGCGCAGGCCCTCGGCGGCGAGCTGGATGGACAGCGCCGCGAGGCCGACCGCGAGGGCCGAGTAGAAGGGCCACATCAGCGGCGCCCAGGGGCTCACCGTCTCCACCTCGCCGGTGAGGTAGGCGCGCAGCGCGCGCTGGCCGGCGACCACCGCGAGCCACCCGAAAATCGGGCACAGCACGACGAGATAGGCAATGCCGTCGATGAAGCCGCGCACGCGCACCGGCATGCGCTGCGACAGGAAATCGATGCGCACATGGGCATCCTCGCGCAGGCACTTGGCGGCGCCGAGCACGAACAGGATGCCGGTGCTCATATAGGCCACGTCGAAGGCCCAAAGGGTCGGCGCGCCGAACACGTAGCGCGCCGCCACTTCGTAGAGCATGGAGGCGATCAGGATCAGGAGCATCACCTGGGAGACGATGCCGAGGAAGCCCGACAGAGCATCCGCGACGGTCAGGAAGGCCCGTTTCACGATCGCCGCCCGCATCAATCGTCGTTGCGG
>JAUIJH010000247.1 GCA_030431335.1 Alphaproteobacteria bacterium | reverse complement strand
CACCGCGCTGATGAGGAAGCTCCTCGTCCTCGCAAACGCCCTCATCCGCGATGGACGCCTCTGGAACCAAAAACTCGCTTGATCAAGACGGATACTCTAAGCTGCCCGCGCACGCGGACCGCGCCGTTGGGCCGGCCGCGCCCAGCTTCGGCGCGGCCGCGCCAGACACCAACCCACAGCAACCGCGCCGGGCGACCGGCGGGGCCAGCGCGGAGCCGATTCGTGGCGAAAATCCTGCTCATCAACCCCAACTCCAACGAGGCCGTCACGGCCGGCATGCGCGAGGCCGTCGCGCCGCTGAGCGTGCAGGGCGGGCCCGCCTTCGTGTTTCGCACCCTCACCTCCGGCCCGTTCGGCGTGGAAAGCCAGGCGGACGTGGAGGCGGTGACGCTGCCGCTGCGCGCCATCGTCGCCGAGCGGCGCGATGTCGACGCCTTCGTGATCGCCTGCTTTTCCGACCCCGGCCTCGCCGTGTGCCGCGAGGCGACCAAGGCCGCCGTCCTCGGCATCCGCGAATGCGCCATTTTCACCGCGCTGATGCAGGCGGACCGCTTCGGCGTGGTCGCGCTGGGGCCGGCCTCGGTGAAGCGCCAGTCCCGCGCTTTCCGCGAGATGGGAGTGACCGACCGCTGGTCCGGCTCCGTGCCGCTTTATATGACATGCGCCCAGTCGGAGGCGGACAGCGCCTTTCCCGCCATCGAGGCGGCGGCGGAGAAGCTGCTGGAGGGCGGCGCCGAGGCCATCGTGCTCGGCTGCGCCGGCATGGTGAAGCACCGCGCGCCGCTGGCCGCCCGCTTCGGCGTGCCGGTGATCGACCCGGTGCAGGCGGCGGGCGCGCAGGCGCTGGGCCTCGCCCTCCTCGCCGAGGCGGACCGCATCGCCGCCGCGCCGACCCAGATCAGCGAGGCTCGCGCGTTGTCAGAACGAGCGCGCCGGCGAGGATCAGCCCCGCGCCGACAAAACTGATCGCGTCCGGCCACGTGGCGAAGATCACCACGTCGTAGAGCGCCGCGAACACCAGCGTGGTGTAGCCCACCGGCGCCACGAAGCTGGCGTCGGCCAGCCGCATCGCGTGCACGTAGCAGACCTGGGCGAGGAACATCAGCGTGCCGATGCCGGCGAGCGCCAGCCATTGCGGCCCCGTCGGCATCAGGAATACCGGCAGCACCGCCAGGCTCGCCAGCAACGTGCCGATGGTGTTGGACATCAACAGGATTTGCAGCGGCCCCTCGCGCCGGGTGAGCCGCTTGATGATGATCATCTCCACGCCGAGCGCCAGCGCCGCACCGAGCGCCAGCAGCGCCCCCAGCGCGATGGCGTCGCCGCCGGGCCGCAGCAGCACGAACGCGCCGGTCACCGAAAGCGCCGCCGCGCTCCAGCGCGACCGGCCGACCCGCTCGCCCAGGGTCAGCGCCGCGAGCATCATGGTGACGACGGGGCTGAGGAACGAGATCGCCGTCGCATCCGCCAGCGGGATCATGGTGGCGGCCGAAAACAGGAGCACCACCCCGGTGAACCCGCACGTCGCCCGCGCCGCGTGCATCCGCAGCGCCGGGCGCGTCAGGCGCGGGCGCACCACCGCGAGGACCGCGAGCACCGACAGGAGCGCGAAGACGAAGCGGCCGTGCGCGATCTGCAGCGGGTGCAGCGTCGGCCCGAACGCGCCGGTGCCGAGCCCCTTGGCCAGCACCGTGGTCGCCGCCACCAGCGCCGAGCCCACCACCAGGAGGCCGGCCGCCGCGAGCGGGCGGGCCGGCAGCCCCATCACCCCCGGCGCGACCGTCGCGGCAGCAGGGGCCCGTAAATTTCGAAACATGATCAATCCATCGCAGCGCGGCCGCCGAGGCCGGCGAACGTCCCGGCAATAGCAGGTTTGACAAGGCGTCGGCGCGATCATAGCGTTCGTGTACAAACGAACGGGTGAGCTCGTGGCGTATTTCGCACCGGAGACGGTCACCGAGGCTTTGGCTGCCCTCGCATCGCCGACAGCGCGCGTGCTCGCGGGCGGCACGGATTTTTATCCCGCGCTCGGCGACGCCCCCGTCGATTTCGACATCGTGGACCTCACCCGCATCGGCGCGTTGCGGCGCATCGCCCGCACGGCCGAGGGCGGCTGGCGCATCGGCGCCACCACCACCTGGGCCGATGTGTGCCGCGCCGCGCTGCCCCCGGCGTTCGACGGGCTCAAGAGTGCCGCGCGCGAGGTCGGCGCGATCCAGATCCAGAACACCGCGACCCTCGCCGGCAACCTGTGCAACGCCTCGCCGGCGGCCGACAGCGTGCCGGCCCTGCTGGCGCTCGATGCGGCGGTGGAGCTCGCCGGCCCGGGCGGACCGCGCACGCTGGCGCTGGCCGATTTCATCACCGGCGTGCGCCGCACCGCCCTTGGCGCGGGCGAGATGGTGAGCGCCATAATCGTCCCGCCGCAGCCGGCGGGCGCGCGCGGTGCGTTCGTCAAGCTCGGCGCGCGGCGCTACCTCGTCATCTCAATCGCCATGGTCGGCGCCGTGATCGCGCCCGGCGCGGACGGCACCATCGCCGCCGCGCGCGTCGCGGTGGGCGCCTGCTCGGCCGTGGCGCGGCGCCTGCCGGAGCTGGAGGCGGCGCTGGTCGGCTGGCCGCTCGCCGATGCGCCCGCCGCCGCCGCGCCGCGACATTTCGAGGGCCTCGCCCCCATCGACGATGCGCGCGGCAGCGCCCGCTATCGCGCCGAGGCCGCGCTGGAATTGACCCGCCGCGCCCTCGCCCTCGCCGCGGCGGGGCACCCATGAGCGACACCCTCGCCCGCCCCCTCGCCGTCGATGCGGGCCCCTCCATCGGGCTGCATCTCAACGGCCGCGCCGTCACCGCCGCGGTGTCGCCGGCCGCGCGCCTTTCGGCGGTGCTGCGCGAGGAATTCGGCGCGCGCGAGGTGAAGATCGGCTGCAACGCCGGCGATTGCGGCGCCTGCACCGTGCTCCTCGACGGCGAGCCGGTGTGCGCCTGCCTCGTCAGCGCCGGGCAGGCGGCGGGGCGGCGCGTAGAAACCCTCGTCGGCGTGCGCGCGGACCCGGCCGGCGCGGCGCTGGGCGAGGCCTTCCTGCGACACGGCGCCGCACAATGCGGCATCTGCACGCCGGGGATGCTGGTGGCCGGTGCCGCCCTGCTGCGCCGCACCGCCGCGCCCGACGAGGCCGCCGTGCGCGACGCGCTGGCCGGCGTGCTGTGCCGCTGCACCGGCTACCGCAAGATCATCGACGCGGTGCTCGACGTGGCCGGCACCACGCCCGAGACGCCCGGCGCGGTGGGCGCGCGCGTGGTGCGGCTGGACGGGCGGCCCAAGATCGACGGCACCGAGGCGTTCGGCGACGATGTCGCCCCCGCCGGCGCGCTGCATGTGAAGATCGTCCGCAGCCCGCACCCGCGCGCGCGCTTCACGTTCGGCGATCTCGACGGCTTCGCCCGCCGGCACGGGCTCGCGGCGATCCTCACCGCGCGCGACATTCCCGGCCGCAACAATTTCGGCGTGATCCCCGACTTCGCCGACCAGCCGGTGTTCGCCGAGACCGAGGCGCGCTATCGCGGCGAGGCGGTGGCGGCGCTGGTGGGCGAGGCGGAGGCGATCGCGGCTGTCGCGCTCGCGGACGTGCCCGTCGCCTTCGAGCCGCTGCCCGCCGTGCTCGACCCCGAGGCGGCCCAGGCCGCCGACGCGCCGCGCCTCCACCCCGGCCGCGCCCGCAACGCGATGTGCAGCGGCCTCGTGCGCCGCGGCGATGCCGAGGCGGCGCTCGCCCGCGCCGACGTGGTCGCGGAAGGCACCTTCACCACCCCCTTCGTCGAGCACGCCTATATCGAGCCGGAGGCCGGCTTTGCCCGCCTGGTGGACGGGCGCATCGAGGTCTTCGCCTCCACCCAGGCACCCGTCATGGACCGGGACAGCCTCGCCGAGATCCTGGCGCTGCCGGCGGACGCGGTGCGCGTCGTGCCCACCGCGTGCGGCGGCGGCTTCGGCTCCAAGCTCGACCTGTCGATGCAGCCCTTCATCGCCCTGGCGGCGCTCGTCACCGGGCGGCCGGCCCGCATCGTCTATTCGCGCACCGAATCGATGCAGTCGACCACCAAGCGCCACCCCGCCACCATGACCGCCAAGGTGGGCGCCACGCGGGACGGACGCCTGTGCGGCTTCCGCTTCGACGGGGTCTTCGACACCGGCGCCTATGCGAGCTGGGGCCCCACGGTGGCGACGCGGGTGCCGGTGCACGCCTCCGGCCCCTACGCCATCGCCGACTACGCGGCGACGAGCCTTGCCGTGCACACGCACAACCCGCCGGCCGGCGCCTTCCGCGGCTTCGGCGTGCCGCAATCGGCCATCGCCCAGGAGGTGCTGTTCCAGGACCTCGCCGACAAGCTCGGCATCGACGCGCTGGAATTCCGCCACCGCAACGCGCTCGCCAACGGCATCGCCACCGTGTGCGGCCAGGTGTTCGAGCAGGGCGTGGGCATCCGCGCCTGCTTCGATGCGCTGCGGCCGCACTGGGCGCGCGCCCTCGCCGACGCGGCCGCCGCCAATGCCGCCAATGCTCACGCGGGCGGGACGGTGCGGCGCGGGGCGGGCCTCGCCGGCGCCTGGTACGGCTGCGGCAACACCGGCATCCCCAACCCCTCCACCATCAAGGCGGGCGTGGCGCCAGACGGGCGCATCGTGCTGCACCAGGGCGCCACCGACATCGGCCAGGGCGCCAACACGGTGATCGCGCAGATCTTCGCCGCCGCGCTGGGGGTGCCGCTTTCCGCCGTCGCCCTGGTCGGCCCCGACACCGACGTGACGCCCGATGCGGGCAAGACCTCCGCCTCGCGCCAGACGTTCATCTCCGGCAACGCCGCCAAGCGCGCCGGCGAGGCGCTGCGGGCCGAGATCCTGCGCCACGCCAACGCCGGCCCGGACGCCGAGATCCGCCCCGGCAACCCGCTCGAGGTGGTGGAGGGCGCGCGCCGGCACCGCGTCGACCTCACCCACCCGCCCGGCGCCGACGGCTATGCCCTGGTGGCGCAGGAGCGCTACGATCCGCCCACCACCCCGCTCGACGCGGACGGCCAGGGCGCGCCCTACGCCGTCTACGGCTACGCCGCCCACCTCGCCGAGCTGGAGGTGGACATCGCGCTCGGCACGGTGCGGCTGGTCAAGTTCACCGCCGCGCACGACGTGGGGCGCGCCATCAACCCCACCCTGATCGAGGGGCAGGTGCACGGCGGCATCGCGCAAGGGCTCGGCATGGCGCTGATGGAGGCCTACATTCCCGGCCGCACCGAGAACCTGCACGACTATCTGATCCCCACCATCGGCGACATGCCGCCCGTGGAAACGCTGATCGTGGAAGAGCCGGACGCGCACGGCCCCTACGGCGCCAAGGGGCTGGGCGAGCACGTGCTCATCCCCACCGCGCCGGCCATCCTCAACGCGATCCGCCACGCCTGTGGCGCGCGGATCACCGATGTCCCGGCAACGCCCGACAGGGTTCGCGCCGCACTGAGGGCCGCCTCATGACCGCCGCTGCCGCCGCCACTCCCGCGACCGAGAAGATCCGCTGCGATGCCTGCCCGGTGCTCTGCTATATCGCCGATGGCCGCACCGGCGCATGTGACCGCTACGCCAATCACGGCGGGACGCTGGTGCGCCTCGACCCGCTGACCGTTCTGGAGCGCGCCGGCGAGGATCAGCCCGTCGTCCCCTTTCTCGCCGGGGCGCAGGAGTGGGAGGCGACGCCGTTCGGCAGGGAGCGCACCTTCGTCACCGCCATTG
>JAUIJH010000043.1 GCA_030431335.1 Alphaproteobacteria bacterium | reverse complement strand
CTGGCGGCGCATGATCGAGATCAACCTCACCGGCCAGTTCCTGGTCTGCCGTGCGCTGGCGCCGCAGATGATCGCCTCGGGCTGGGGCCGCATCGTCAACATCGCCTCGGTCGCCGGCAAGGAGGGCAACCCCAACGCCTCGGCCTATTCGGCCTCCAAGGCGGGGGTGATCGGCTTCACCAAGAGTCTCGGCAAGGAGCTGGCCGACGTGAACGTGGCGGTCAATTGCGTGACCCCGGCGGCGGCGCGCACGCGCATCTTCGACCAGATGAGCGAGGAGTTCATCGGCTACATGCTGGCGAAGATCCCGCGCGGGCGCTTCCTGGAGGTGGACGAGGCGGCCCAGATGATCGCGTGGCTGGCGAGCGAGGCGAACTCCTTCTCCACGGCGAGCGTGTTCGACCTGTCGGGCGGGCGCGCGACCTACTGACGCTGCCTGGCGCGGCCGCGCGCGCCGCCGGCGATGGCGCGGCCGCCCCCGTTCATGCTAACGCGTCCAATTCGAAGGTGGCGCCTCGCGGCGCCCGTCAGTTCGATGGCGGGCCCCCTGCGGCGCCCGCGAAGGGCCAGCGGC
Organism: Alphaproteobacteria bacterium; assembly: GCA_030431335.1. Classification (GTDB taxonomy): domain Bacteria; phylum Pseudomonadota; class Alphaproteobacteria; order Rhizobiales; family Amorphaceae; genus Acuticoccus. The sequence continues at coordinate 33,411 of JAUIJH010000043.1, read as the reverse complement.
CGGCCAGGGGGGATGCCATGCTTGTGATGCTAATCGGCCTCGTCGTGTTCTTGGGCGCGCACACGGTGCCGATGGCGCCGGCCCTGCGGGGGAACCTGCAAGCCCGGCTGGGGGCGAACGCCTACCGGATCGCCTTCACGGTGGTGTCGATCTTGGGCATCGTCCTGATCGCGCGCGGTTTCGTGATCTGGAAATACGCCGAAGGCTCGCCGATCCTCTACGTTCCGCCGACCGGGCTGCGCCATGTGGCGCTGCTTCTGATGGTGTTCTCGTTCATCAGCCTGGCGGCGATGCACGGCACCAGCCACATCCGCAAGGCGCTGAAGCACCCGATGCTGGTGGGCGTGAAGATCTGGGCCCTGGCGCATCTCCTGGCCAACGGCGCGCTCGCCGACGTGGTGCTGTTCGGCGCTCTGCTGGCCTGGGCGGTGGCGGACCGCATCTCGGTGAAGCGGCGCGAGCGGGCCGGGCTCCTGGTGCGCCCCGACTTCACGCCGACGTTGAAGGGCGACCTGATCGCTGTGGGCGGCGGGCTTATCGTTTACGTCTTGTTTGTGTGGAAGGTGCATTTATGGCTAATAGGCGTTTCGCCGCTGGCCATGTGAGGTTGCTGAACCCGCGCGGGCGGCGGCTCACGCGAAAGTTCGGCCGGGTTTGTAAATGAGCGATATCTTCCAGGAAGTCGACGAAGACCTGCGGCGGGAACGCCTGAAACGGGTCTGGGACCGCTACGGCATCGTCGTGATCGCCGCGGCGCTGCTGATCATCGTCATCACCGCCGGCTATCGCGGCTACGACGCGTGGCAGACCAGCCGCGAGCGGGCGGCGGGGGACCTGTTCGTGGCCGCGCTGGAGGAGGCGGAGGCGACGCGCACCACCTCGGCCGCGCAGACGCTGGCCGCATTCGCCGAGGATGCGCCGGCCGGCTACGCGATGCTGGCCCGCTTCCGCGCCGCCACCGTCTACGCCCAGGCCGACCAGCCCGAGCAGGCGCGCGAGATGTTCGCCGCGCTGGTGGCCGATTCGAAGCTGAAGCCGATCTATCGCGACATCGCCCGGATGCGCCTGGCGCAGATCGAGCTGGACCTCGGCGAGACCGACGCCGCGCGCCAGACTATCGCCGTGATGGCCGAGGACCCCAACAACCCCTACAGCGCCTCGGCGCAGGAATTGATGGGGCTGATCGCCTACGCCGCCAACGACATGGCCGGCGCCCAGCGCTGGTTCAAGACCGTGCGCGACGGCGCCAACGTGCCGCCGGGCCTCCGGGCGCGGGCGCGCTTCATGGTGTCGCTGATCACCCAGTCGACCGACACCGCCGCGGCGAGCGACGCCGCCACCGGGGAGACCAACTGATGCGGATTGCGAGCCTCGTCGTCCTCACGGTCGCGCTGGCGGGTTGCAGTTCGATCGCCGATCTCAACCCGTTCGGCGAGAAGGACACCCACCTGGTGGGCGATCGGGAGACGGTGTTTTCCACCAACACCGAGATGATCAACCCGGAAAAGATGCGCAGCGCCTCGGTGGGGCCCGCGCGCGCCAACGCCGATTGGCCGCAGCCCGGCGGCAACGCGCAGAACGATCCCGGCCACCTCGCCTTCAACGGCGGCGGCACGCGCGCCTGGCGCGCCAGCGTGACGGGCTCCAACGTGACCGGCTCGATGGCGCGGCGCGGCACCATGCGCATCGCGGCCCGCCCGGTGGTCGCCGGCGACCGCGTCTTCGTCTACGCGCCCGACGGCTCGGTGACGGCGCTGGCGCTGAACTCCGGCTCGCGCATCTGGCGCGTGTCGCTGCAGCCGGAGAAGGAGCGCGACTCGGCCCCCGGCGGCGGCGTGACGGTGGAAAACGGCCGCGTGTTCGTGGCCACCGGCTACGGCCAGGTGGCGGCGCTGTCGGCGCAGAACGGCGAGATCCTGTGGCGGCGCGACCTGGTGACGCCGGCCCGCAGCGCCCCCACCGCGGGCGCGGGCAAGGTGTTCGTGGTCAGCCAGAAGAACCAGGTGTTCGCCATCGACCAGGAGGACGGCTCCGAATCGTTCACCTATGACGGCATCCCCGAGCAGGCCGGCCTCGTCGCCGTCTCCTCGCCCGCCGTGTCGGGCGGCAAGGTGGTGATCCCCTATTCCTCCGGCGAGGTGATGGCCTTCTCGGTGGAGAGCGGCGAGCCGGACTGGCAGGAGTTCGTGACGCGGCCGATGCGCACCCTGGCCGTCTCCGGCCTCACCGACGTGTCGGGCAGCCCGGTGATCGACGACGGCATCGTCTACGCCACCGGCGTCGCGGGCCGCACCATCGCCGTCAGCCTCGCCAACGGCACCAAGCTGTGGGAGCGCAACATCGGCTCGGCCCACACGCCGGTGGTGTCGGGCTCGGCGGTGTTCCTGGTGGACCTCGCCAACCGCATGGTCGCCCTCGACCGCGGCACGGGCGACACCTTGTGGATGACGCAGCTGCCGCAACCCAAGAAGAAGCGCGACGACACCTATGCCGGCCCGGTGCTGGCCGGCGGCGCGCTCTATGCCGTGTCCAACGACGGCCGCCTGGCGCAGGTGGAAGCGACCACGGGCAAACTTCTCTCGGACCGCTCGATCGGATCCTCGGCCTACACCGCGCCCATCGTGGCGGGGGGGCAGATGATCATCGTGTCGGACACCGGCGAGATCACGGCATTGCGTTAGCCCCATGAAAGTTGCCATCGCGGGGCGGGCGAACGTCGGCAAGTCCACGCTGTTCAACCGCCTTGCGGGCAAGCGGCTCGCCATCGTCAACGACACGCCGGGCGTCACGCGCGACCGGCGCGAGACGGAGGCGCGGCTCGACGACCTCACCTTCACATTGACGGACACGGCCGGCTTCGAGGGCGCCGACACCTCCACCCTGGAGGGGCGCATGTGGGCCCAGATGGGCCGGGCGCTGGACGAGGCGGACGTCTACCTGTTCGTGGTCGACGCGCGCGCCGGGGTGACGCCGCTCGACCAGGAGCTGGCCGCCGACGTGCGCCGGCGCGGCAAGCCCGTGGTGCTGATCGCCAACAAGGCGGAGGGGCGCGGCGCCGACCTTCTCAGCCTGGAGGCCTATTCGCTGGGGCTGGGCGATCCCATCGCGTTCTCCGCCGAGCACGGCGAGGGGCTGGGCGACCTGCACGAGGCGCTGAAGGAGGCGTTCAAGGCCGCGACGCCGCCGCGCGACGACGACGAGGACGACGAGGACGAGGAGGCGGGCGCCGACGGCCGGCCGATCTCCATCGCCATCGTGGGACGGCCGAACGTGGGCAAGTCGACCCTGCTCAACCAGGTGATCGGCGAGGAGCGCATGCTGACGGGGCCCGAGGCGGGGCTCACGCGCGATTCGATCACGGTGGAGTTTTCCGCGCGCGGCAAGCGCTTCAAGCTGGTGGACACGGCCGGGCTGCGGCGCCGATCGCGCGTGGTGGAAGCGCTGGAGCGGGCCTCCACCGCCGACACCATCCGCGCCCTGAAATACGCCGAGGCGGTGGTGGTGGTGATGGACGCCACCCAGCCCTTCGAGAAGCAGGACCTGCAGATCCTCGACCTCGTGGTGCGCGAGGGGCGTGCCGTGGTGGTCGCGCTCAACAAGTGGGACCTGGTGACGGAGCCCGACGCCACCATCCGCGCCGCGCGCGAGGCCGCGACGCGGCTGGTGCCGCAGGCCGCGGGGATACGGGTGATGCCGGTCTCGGCGCTGTCGGGGCGGGGCATCGACCGGCTGATCGACACCGTGTCGGAGGCGGTGACCATGTGGTCGGCGCGCATTTCGACCGGCAAGCTGAACCGGTGGCTGGAAGCGGCGCTGACGCGCCATCCGCCGCCCGCCGTGAGCGGCCGGCGCATCAAGATCCGCTACGTGACGCAGGCGAAGTCGCGCCCGCCCACCTTCGTCGCCTTCTGTTCGCGCCCGGACGCCCTGCCGGCGGCCTACCAGCGCTATCTCATCAACACGTTGCGCGAGCAGTTCGACCTGCCGGGCGTGCCGATCCGCCTGCTCCTGCGCAAGGGCGACAACCCTTACGCATAGGCCGGGGCGATGGGGCGGGTTCAGGCCTGCCCCGCCTCACGGCGAAACCGGGCGATCCAGGCTTGGCTGGTGGCGTCGGCCATCCTGCCGACGCCCGGCGCGACGCCGTCGGCCGCCGTGCGGTCCAGCCCCAGACAATCCAGAATTTGGCGGAGGGTGCCGATGGGGTCGCCGGACAGCGCGTCGTAGGTGAGGCGCACCGGCTCGATCCCCTGATGCTCGAACCATGCGTTCCAGCGGTCGTCGTAGGCCTGCATGGTCGCGACGCGCGCCTTGATCGTCTCGCCGTCGTAGTGGGGTTCCCGATGCGGCGCGACGCGCTCCAGTTCGGCGCCGTCGGCATCCACATGCCAGAGGCCGGTCTGCTCGGCCTTGAGATAGGAGACCGCCTGCTCGATCTTGTCCGCCCGCGTCAGGTGGATGAACAGGGTGGGGCCGAAGATCCGCTGGAAGAGGGCGAGGTCGGTCGGTTCGTCACCATGGAGGAGGGCCATCTTAGCGCGCAGATAATCGAAGCTGTGCCGTTGCAGGCGGAGCCCGAACATCGCGGTCTGCCCGCGTCCCTTGGCGATGGCCGCCGCAAAGATCGCCGCGAGGCGTTCGGGTTCGCTCGCCGCCGCGTTGGGCGCGATGGCGAGCCGGCCCGCCCAGTCTTCCAGCGAGGGGCGGTGGAAATATGATCCTGGGTTCCCCGCCACGCCCGTCGCCGCCAGGAGCTTGCACAACAGCGTGCTGCCGCTGCGAGGGGCGGTGCAGATCACATAGGATGCCCAGGCGGTCACTGACGCGCCTCAGGCGGCGAGGCGGCGGCCGTCGAGGGTGAGGGCGGCCGACAGCGCGGCGATGGCACCGCCCAGCATCAGCACCAGGATCGGCCAGCGCAGATCGACCCAGATGCCGCTGTCGATGAGCAGCCCCACCGCGATGGAGGCGAGCGCGCCGCTGCCGATCTGGAACGCGCCGGCGAGGCCGGACGCGGTGCCGGCGAGGTCGGGCCGCACGCTGACGCAGCCGGCCACGCAGTTGGGCAGCGAAAAGCCGTTGCCGACGCCCACGATGAACATCGGCCCGAACAGGGTCATCGGGTGGACCGGCGCGAAGAGGGCGAGCGTGACCGACAAGGTGACGCCGATCAGCGAGATGGCGTTGCCCGTCACGATCATCCGCACGATGCCGACGCGGCGCGAGAAGCGGGCGGTGACGAAGTTGCCGACGATGTAGCCCGACACCATGAAGATGAAGAACAGCCCGTATTGCGACGGGCCGAGGTGGAACACCTCGACCGCGACCACCGTGCCGCCGGCGATGAAGGTGAAGAAGGCGATGCACAGCGCGCCGAGCGTGAGGGCGAAGGACCAGAAGGGGCGCAGCGCCAACAGCTCCGCCACCTCGCCGCGCCAGCGCTTGAAGACGCCGGGCCGCCGGTCGGGCGTGTGCGATTCGGGCAGGCGCAGCACCGAGGCGACGAGCCCGATCAGCCCCGTGACGGCCATGAACACGAAGATGAACTGCCAGGACGCCAACTCGTACATCAGCCCGCCCAGCGACGGGGTGATGAGCGGCGCGATGGCGATGCCCATGGTGACGTAGCCGATCATGGAGGCGGCGGTGGCGGTGCCGCAGATGTCGCGCACGATGGCGCGCGACAGCACGATGCCGGTGCAGCCGCCGAGCCCCTGCAGGATGCGCGCGAGGATCAGCACCGTGGCGTTGGGGGCGATGGCGCACAAGATGCTGGCGGCGACGAAGATGGCCATGCCCACCGTGAGCACCGGACGGCGGCCGAAGATGTCCGACAGCGGCCCGGCGATGAGCTGGCCCACCGCGGTGGCGGCGAGGAAGAGCGACAGCGACAGCTGCATCACCGCCGCGGAGGTGCCGAAATGGGCCTGCAGCGCGGGCAGCGCCGGCAGGTACATGTTCATGGCGATCGGCGTGGTGGTGGAGATCAGGATCAGCACCGCGAGCATCGAGCCGGGAATGGTTCCAGAGGGTGGGGCCGGCCCCGCGTCGGCAGGCTCGGTGGAATCCATTTGCATCGCGTCACCGCCTTGAGGGCGAGGCCGGTTCGCCGGTCTCACGGGTGCTGAAATCGAGGCGAAGCGATGCGTGCGCCCGCAAGCCGGCGCGCCCCATTCCGCCGGCAGACTTGGCACAGCGACAGAGGGGGCGCAACGGGCGAACCCGCACGCATCACGCTCGCCAGAAGCGTGAAGTTGAACGTTTGCAGCCGAGCGCGGTCGCCGCGGATCAGCCGCCGGTGGATGACATGTGGCGCGTCACGGCAGGGGCCGCGCCGCGCCTCTCGATCACGAAGTCGTGGCCGCGGGGCTTGATGGCCATGCCCTCGTCGATGGCCGCGTTGAGCGCGTCGTCGGCCTCGGACTGGCGGACGGGCGCACGCAGGTCCACCGCATGGTCCTGCCCCAGGCACAGATAGAGCGTGCCGGTGCAGTTGAGCCGCACGCGGTTGCAGCTTTCGCAGAAATTGTGCGTGAGCGGGGTGATGAAGCCGACCCGCCCGCCGGTCTCCGCCACGCGCACGTAGCGCGCCGGGCCGCCGGTGGAATCGGGCAGGTCGGTCAGCGTGTAGCGTTCTTCCAGCGCACGGCGCACCTGCGACAGGGGCAGGTACTGGTCGGTCCGGTCTTCCTCGATCTCGCCCAGCGGCATGGTCTCGATCAGCGTGAGATCGTGCCCCTCGCCGTGGCAGAAGCGGAGCATGTCGTCGATCTCGTGCTGGTTGGCGTTCTTGAGCGCCACCATGTTGATCTTGACCTTGAGGCCGGCCTTCTTGGCCGCGGCGATGCCTTCCATCACGCGGGCGAGGTCGCCCCAGCGGGTGATCTGCTTGAAGGTCGCCGCGTCGAGGGTGTCGAGCGAGACGTTGACGCGCCGGACGCCGCAATCGGCGAGCTCGCCGGCGAAGCGGGCGAGCTGCGAGCCGTTGGTGGTGAGGGTGAGCTCCTGGAGCGCGCCGCCGGCGAGGTGGCGCGACAGGGCGCGGAAGAGGCTCATCACGTTGCGCCGCACCAGCGGCTCGCCGCCGGTGATGCGCAACTTGCGCACGCCGCGCGCGACGAAGGCGGAGGCGACGCGGTCGATCTCCTCCAGCGTCAACAGATCCTTCTTGGGCAGGAAGGACATGTGCTCGGACATGCAGTAGACACAACGGAAATCGCAACGGTCGGTCACGGAGATGCGCAAATAGCTGACCGTGCGGCCGAAGGTATCGACGAGTGGCGCGGGCGTGAGGGTGTCGATGGGCATGGGTCCACTATGGCACATATGTGCGCAGGCACTCAAATAAGATGGGCTGGGAGGGACTGCAACCATGAGCGCGACACCGTGGCCGAACGAGCTGCGCGTTCCACCGGCGCGCGATGCGCTGATCGTGACCTACGACGACGGCGCGACGATCACGCTCGGGGCCGAGTATCTGCGCGTGTTCACCCCCTCCGCGGAGCGGGTGGGGCACGGCGGGGCGCGCCAGGTGATCGGCGGCAAGGCGGGGGTGCGCATCGACGCGCTGACGCCGGTGGGGCGCTACGCGGTGCGCATCCGCTTCGACGACGGGCACGACACGGGGATTTATCCGCTGACGTCGCTGCGCGGGCTGTCGGAGCGCTACGAGGCTGAGTGGGCCGGGTATCTGGCCGAGCTGGCGGCGACGCGGCTCGACCGGCAGCGTCCGGGCGTTGCACCGGCGCCGCCATTGCGACGGACGTGAGATCGGCCCCTTGACGGCGCGGCGAGGGGCTGCCACATAGCCCGCCTTGACGGAACGGCGCCCGAGGGCGGCCTCGGCCGGCCCGGATGCGACGCATCCGGCCCTACCTCGCGGGCACCGCCGCTCTGTTGGGGGATAGTTTAATGGTAGAACAGCGGACTCTGACTCCGCTAGTCGTGGTTCGAGTCCACGTCCCCCAGCCAACCCCCCTCACAATCCTGTAAAGCCACCTCGGCCCACCCCGCGACCCCGCCGGGCCTAGACGCCGAGGACCACGCGGTGACTGCGATCAGGATTGCGAAATCTGGAGATGATGCCGACACATCGCCGACGCGGTCCCCGTCCGTCGAGGAGGGGCACAGACGTATCGGCCAGTTGGTCCAGGCTCGCGGGGCATGATCAATCCAGGGTGGCTTCACGCGACCATCGATTGGACGCTCGCCGATAGTTGGAGGGATCCGAGTAGCCGAGTGCCGCGGCAATGTCTGCGACCTGCATGTCGCCCCGATGCACGAGTTCCTTTGCCTTCGCACGCCTGACGCTCTCCAGAACACGGCTGAATGTCGTCCCCTCCTCAGACAGACGTCGCTGGAGGGTTCGCACCGGAAGCTCAAGACGGTTCGCCACCATGTCGATGTCGTGGCGGTCGTCGAGCAGACCAAGGCTGATCAGGTCTGCGACCGCAGTCGCAAAGCAGGACGGCCGTTTGCGCATCGTGGCCTGGACGTCGCAAAGCGTTATAGATTCGGCTCTTTTCTCCCGCGTGAATGGCCGCGGCAGGTCAAGCGCGGACCGTGTCAGCGGCAGCCCGATCCCGCGGGACGAGACACGCCAGTCGGCCCCGAGATATTCGGAGCGATGGACCGCGAAATGATCCGGACCATACGGAACCTCCACCCATGCCGGCATCCAGCCCGGCCCCAGGTAACGCTGTGCGATCTTGATCATCGTCGGGACGACGTGGTCGACATGGGGTGCAGGATCCAGACCCTCGAACCGTGGCGCGATATAGCGCCACATCGCAATCGGGCCACGCTCGCACAGTGAGACAACGGGACCCGTCTGGTGCAACGAAATGGCCCAGGATAGCCGGGCAATCGCGGTACGAAGGGTGCGGGCCCCGAGGCCATACCGCATCCAGAGCCCATAGTCCTCGGGTTCCATCGCGAGGCCGACCCGAAGTCCGAAGAGCGGGTCCGCAGCGGCCTCCGTCGCTTCGCTGAAGAGCCGGATCATTGAGGCCATCGGCAAGCGCGTCGTCCTCACCTCGATGAGATCGAGGGGCAGGTTGGACTTTCGGAAGACACGAGAAACAGCGGCCCGACCGCTGCATTCCGCCAGGAGATCCGGCAGTGGACCGATCCCTGTCGCAGAGGTCATCGGAGGCAGGCCCTGCGTCATGACAATTCCCGCTTGGCGCGAAATGACCGATGAAAGCGCCTTTTGATTGTCATTATTTTTCTCTAAAACTCAACCACAGCGGTTCTTGAGGCCTTCCAAGTAAAAATAGTGGGAGAGGTTATGAAGTTTTTGACGGGTAGCATGGTTGCGCTCATCTGCACTGCCGGTTCCTTGCATTATGCATCGGCGCAGGACACATCCCAGCAAAATCAACGTCCAAACATTCTTGTGATCTTTGGTGATGATATCGGACAAACCAATCTCTCCACCTACAGCTTCGGGTTGATGGGCTACGAGACCCCCAATATCGACAGAATCGCACAGGACGGGCTGAAATTTACGGACTACTATGCCGAGCAAAGCTGCACGGCAGGGCGCTCTACCTTCATCACCGGGCAGTCGACGTTGCGCACCGGCTTATCGAAGGTTGGCCTTCCCGGCGCGGACCTCGGCTTGCGCGCCGATGACGTTACCCTCGCCTCGGCCCTCAAGGATCGCGGTTACGCGACGGGCCAGTTCGGCAAAAACCATCTCGGGGATCGCGACGAATTCCTGCCGACCAATCACGGCTTCGACGAGTTCTTCGGCAATCTCTACCATTTGAATGCCGAGGAAGAGCCCGAGAACCGCAACTACCCGACCGACCCGGCATTCCGCGAGCAGTATGGACCGCGCGGCGTCATCCGCGCCTCGGCCGACGGCGAGATCGAGGACACCGGCCCGCTGACGCGCAAGCGGATGGAAACAGTCGACGACGAGACGTCCGCGGCGGCCATGGACTTCATGGAGCGCCAGGTCGAGCAGGGCAAACCCTTCTTCACCTGGATGAACGCGACCCGCATGCACTTCCGGACCCACGTGCGCGACGAAAACCGCAGCCCTCCCGGTCTCACCGCGCTGACCGAGTACGCCGACGGCATGCTCGAGCATGACCGGATGGTCGGCCAGTTGCTCGCCAAGGTCGACGAGCTCGGCATCGCCGACAACACGATCGTGATCTACACCTCCGACAACGGCCCGCACCAGAACTCGTGGCCGGATGCGGCGACGACCCCGTTCCGCAGCGAGAAGAACACCAACTGGGAAGGCGCCTTCCGCGTGCCGGCCATGATCCGCTGGCCCGGCCGCATCGAGCCGGGGACGGTCAAGAACGGCATCTTCTCAGGGCTCGACTGGTTCCCGACGCTGCTCGCGGCTGCTGGCGACGAGGACATCAAGGAGCGTCTTCTCGAAGGGGCCACGATCGACGGCACCGAGTACAAGGTGCACCTCGACGGCTACAACCAGCTCCCGTACCTCACCGACGAGGCGGACGAGAGCGCGCGCAAGGAATTTATCTACCTCAACGACGATGGCCAGATCGTCGGACTGCGCTTCGAGAACTGGAAGCTCGTCTTCGCGGAGCAGCGCGAGACTGGCACGCTCCAGATCTGGGCCGAACCATTCACCAACCTGCGCCTTCCGAAGATGTTCGACCTGCGTGCGGACCCCTACGAACGGGCCGATATCACCTCCAATACCTACTGGGATTGGGTGCTGGACCACGCGTTCCTGATCGTTCCGGCGCAGAAGTATGTGGCTGATTATCTGAGCACGTTCGAGGAATATCCGCCGTCGCAGCGCGCGGCTAGCTTCTCTATCGATCAGATCCAACAACAGGTCGAACAGTCCTTCGACGGGTCCGTTCAATAAAGCCGGAAGCAGAGTGGACGCCGGTCTTCGGCGCCCACTCTGGCGGCGGACAAGCGATTGTCCCACCTCGCCGCAAGCCGCGAAATCGCACAGTCGGAGCGCGGCCCAACGCAGGATCTTGCAATGCAGAAATATCTTCTTGCCGGCGCCATCGCGCTCGTCCCGCTCGCAGCTGTCGCCGACCCGCTGCCGTCCTGGAACGTCGGCGATGCGAAGACGCGGATCGTCACATTCGTCGAAAGCGTCGTCGACCCCGCGGCCGACACCTACGTCGACCCCGGCGACAGGATCGCCGTCTTCGACAACGATGGCACCTTGTGGGCCGAGCAGCCGGTCTACTTCCAGTTCATCTTCGCCCTCGACCGGCTGAAGGAGATGGCGGCGGCCGACCCCGCGATCCTCACGACGGATCTTCTCAAGGCCGCGGCGGCAGGGGACATGGAAGCCGTCGCCGCGGCCGGCACGGAAGGCATTCTGGAGATCGTCGGCGTCACCCACGCCGGCATTTCGACGGACGACTTCAAGGCCGAGGTTCGCGCCTGGCTGGACACCGCGCGCCATCCCGCGACGGGCATGGCCTACGACAGAATGATCTACCAGCCGATGCTGGAACTCTTGAGCTATCTCCGGGATGAAGGCTTCCGCACCTTCATCGTGTCGGGCGGCGGTATCGACTTCATCCGCGTCTTCTCGCAGGAGGCTTACAACATCCCGCCCGAGCAGGTGGTCGGCTCATCCGGCAACGCGCGCTACGAGGTGGTCGACGGCACGCCGACCGTGCTGAAGGAGGAGGGGATCTTCTTTCTCGACGACAAGGCCGGCAAGCCCGTCGCAATCGAAACCCGGTTCGGCAAACGGCCGATCCTGGCAGCAGGCAATTCCGACGGGGACTTCGAGATGCTGGAGTGGACGACCGCCGGCGAGGGACCGCGCTTCGGACTCGTCGTCCACCACACCGACGCGCAGCGCGAATTCGCCTACGACCGCGACAGTGCGGTCGGCAAGCTCTCGCGCGGTCTCGACGAGGCCGAGGCACGCGGCTGGCTCCTCGTCGACATGAAGAACGACTGGGCGACGATCTGGCCGGGCGGCCGCTGACCTTGCCGGATATGCCAGGGCCCCGTGCCGGGATCGAGACTCTCCGCAAGCGGATGGGCGAGGCGATCATCGGTCAGCACGATGTGATCGAGCGGCTGATCATCGGCCTCCTCGCCAACGGCAACCTTCTCGTCGAGGGCCTGCCGGGGCTTGCCAAGACGCGTGCCATCAAGGCACTCGCGAAGAACCTCGCCTGCGACTTCAGCCGCATCCAGTTCACACCCGATCTTCTGCCCTCTGACGTGACGGGGACCGAGGTCTACCACCAGGGCGAGGGTCGTGCCGAGTTCCGCTTCGAGCCGGGGCCGATCTTCGCCAACATCGTCCTCGCCGACGAGATCAACCGCGCACCGGCAAAGGTTCAGGCCGCACTGCTGGAGGCGATGGAGGAGCGCCAGGTGACGGTCGCCGGCAACACACACCTGCTGGCGCCGCTCTTCATGGTGATGGCGACGCAGAACCCGATCGAGCAGGAGGGGACCTATCCGCTCCCCGAGGCGCAGATGGACCGCTTTCTGATGCACGTCATGATCACCTATCCGCCGGTGACGGACGAGGTCGAGGTGATCCGCCTCGTCCGGGCCGAGGAGATCGCCGCCGGTGCGGATGCCGACGCGGCCGGGACGGCGGCGCGGCCGCAGCGCGAGCCCGTGCCGCAGGAGGCGGTGTTCGCCGCCCGGCGGGAGATCGGCGCCATTGAGGTGGCCCCTGCGATGGAGCGCTACATGGCCGACCTCGTCAACGCGACGCGGGTGCCGGCCGAGTTCGGAGACGACCTGAAGCGCTGGATCGAGGTCGGCGCAAGCCCCCGTGCGAGCCTCGCGCTCGACCGTTGCGGGCGCACCCACGCTTGGCTGAAAGGCCGCGACTACGTCGATCCGCTGGACGTGCGCGCGATTGCGCCGGACGTGATGCGGCATCGGATAAAGCTCACCTACGAGGCGCAGGGCGAGGGCGTGACGCCCGATGCGGTCGTCGCCGAGGTGATCCGCCAGGTGGCGCTGCCATGACCGGGAAACCGCCATCGCCCGCTCCGCCGGGGCGATGAGGCAGATGCGGCCCGCCGAGGACCCGCGCGTGCACGTCTCGCTGGCGGGCCTGCGCGCACTCGAAGGCGACGCCCGCCGGCTCAGCTTCCTGCCGCGCCAGCCGGCCCGCTCGGTGCTCAACGGCCGCCATGCCTCGCGCCTCAGGGGGCGCGGTCTCAACTTCGAGGAGCTGCGCACCTATCTGCCGGGCGACGACGTGCGCGCGATCGACTGGAAGGTGACCGCGCGCACCGGCGAGCCCCACGTCCGCGTCATGACCGAGGAGCGCGACCGGCCGTCGCTCATCGTGGTCGACCAGCGCATGTCGATGTTCTTCGGATCGGTCCACGCGATGAAATCGGTGACGGCGGCGGAGGCGGCCGCCCTCGCGGCGTTCGCGATCCTCGCCCAGGGCGACCGTGTCGGCGGCATCGTCTTCGGCGACGAGACCATCGCCGAGGTGCGCCCACAACGCACCCACGCCGCGCTCGACCGCTTCCTCGGCGCGCTCGCCCACGCCAACGGTCTGCTCGGGCCGCAGGCCGCCGCGCCGCGGCCGGTGTCGATGACCACGATCCTGCGCGCGGTGAGCCGGATCGCGCCGCGCGATCACCTCGTCATCGTCATCAGCGACTTCGACGAGATCGACGAGGCGACGCACCGGCTGGTCGACGCCCTTGCAAGGCGCAACGACCTCGTCCTGTGCCTCGTCTCCGACCCCTTCGCGGACGACATGCCGGCGGGGCTGCGCCTCGTCGTCTCCGACGGCGAGTTGCAGGCCGAGATCGACACCGGCGACCGCAGCGCGCACCGGCGCCTCGGGGAGATGGCCAAGGGCCGGCTTGCGGCGGTGCTCGACTGGCAGCGCAGCCTCGGCGTTCCCGTCCTGCCGCTGACGGCGGCGGAGGAGACCCTGCCGCAGGTCCGCCGCCTGATGGGCCTCGCGCCGCGAACACGTCCCGGCAGCGCGGCATGAACGGCGACGAGGGTGCCCCGCCGATCAACCTGATCGACCTCATCGACCGGCTCGCCGAGCCGCCTCAGCCGGTACCGGTCTCGATGAGGCCCGAAACCGCGGGGTGGGCGGTGCTCGCCATTCTCGCCTTGATGCTCATTGGCTGGCTGATGGCGCGGGCGGTGCGGCACTGGCGCGCCAATGCCTACCGCAGGGCCGCCCTCTCGGCGCTCGAAGCGGCCGGCGACGATGCCGCTGCCGTCGCCGAGATCCTGCGCCGGACTGCGCTCGCCGCATACCCCCGCACGCGCGTCGCAAGCCTTTCGGGCAGCGACTGGCTGGCATTTCTCGACAAGACGGGCGGCGATGGAGGCTTCGCGGGCGGTCCCGGCCAGGCGCTCACCCGCGCGCCCTACCGGGGCGAAGGAGAGCGCGCGCAAGGCCTCGGCGCTCTCGCGGCACGCTGGGTCCGGCGCCACCATGCCGGACCCGGGAAAGAGGTGCCGTGATCAGCCTCGCCGCGCCGTGGGCGCTCATCCTCCTGCCGTTGCCGCTCGTTGTCTGGTGGCTCGTGCCGCCGCACCGCCAGCGCGTGCCGGCGCTGCGGTTCCCCTTCTTCCGGCGGATCGTGGAGGCCGCCGGCGCCGCGCCACGCGCCGGCGCCGTGGTGATGACCCGCTCGCGGCTACAGATGGCGGCGTCCAGCCTCGTCTGGCTCCTCATCGTGCTCGCCCTCGCCCGGCCGGAGCGCGTCGGCGCGCCGGTGGAGATCACGCGTGCCGCCCGCGACGTCGTCCTCGCCATCGATATCTCCGGTTCGATGGACACGCGGGATTTCGCGACACCGGACGGCGGGCCGAAGCAGCGCCTTGCGGCCGTGCGAGACGTCGTCCGTGGCTTCGTCGAGCAGCGCGAGGGCGACCGCATGGCGCTGATCGTGTTCGGCACCAAGGCCTACGTCCAGGCCCCGCTGACGGAGGACCTGCGCACCATCACCGACCTCCTCGACCATACCGAGGTCGGCATGGCGGGGCCGCACACCGCGCTCGGCGATGCCATCGGCCTCGCGATCCGCACCTTCGAGGCGAGCGACGTGAAGGAGCGGCTTCTCATACTCCTGTCCGACGGAACCGATACGGGCAGCCGCATGAGCCCGGTGAATGCCGCGGCGATCGCCGCTTCGCGCGGTGTCGAGATCCACACCATCGCCGTCGGCGACCCGGACGCGACCGGGGAGGGCCGCGTCGACACCGCGGCGCTGAAGGCGATCGCCGAGCGCACCGGCGGCGCCGCCTTCTTCGCCGGCGACGAGGCGGGGCTGGAGGACGTCTACGCCCGCATCGACGAACTCGCGCCGCGCGAGATGGAGACGCTCTCCTATCGCCCGCGCCAGTCGCTTGCCTACCTTGCCCTGCTGGCGGCGGCACTCGTCGGGACGCTCACCGTGCTCGGCCTCCATCTCGGCGCCCGCCGGCGGGACGCGCGCGCCGTACCGGTGCGGAGGCCCGCATGAGCGAGATCAGCGTCGCCCTCGGCGCGTTCCACTTCATCAGGCCATTAGCGCTCGTCCTCGTGCCGGCCATTTTGATCCTGTGGTGGCTGGTGCGCCGGGCACGTGTGCGGCGGGACAACACGGCGGACGGTCTCGCGCCGCATCTGCGCGCAGCCCTCACCGTCGGCAGCGCCGGCGGGACGCGCGTTCAGCCCATCGACGGCGTCGCGGCGGGGCTCATTCTCCTCGCCATCGGCGCGGCCGGGCCGACCTGGTCGCGGCTGCCGGACCCGTTCGTCGCCCAGTCGGCCCCCGTCGTCGTCGTCCTCGAAGTGACGCCGTCGATGGAGGAGACCGACATCGCCCCCTCGCGGCTGGAGCGCGGCAAGCAGAAGATCCGCGACCTCCTCGATCTGCGGGCCGGGGCGCGCACCGCGCTCGTCGCCTACGCCGGCACCCCCCACGGCGTCGTTCCGATGACCGAGGACCCCGCGGTCATGACCCCATACCTCGAAGGCCTCGCCCCGGGCATCATGCCCGAGGACGGGGCCAACGCCGCCGCAGCCTTCGCCCTCGCCAGCGATCTCCTCGCCAGCGAGGACGCGCCCGGCGGCATCCTCCTCGTCGCCGACGGGCTCGACCCGGCCGACGCCCGCGCACTGGAGGCGGACGGCGCCCCCGACCTTGCCGTCCTGTCGATGCTGCCCGCCGGCACCCGCGACCGCGGCTTCGACAGCCTGTCGCGCGCCCGCGTCGTCGCCGTCACGCCGGACGATGGCGACGTGCGCACCATCGACCAGGCGCTCAACGCCGCCTACCGGCGGGCGATGCTGGAGGATGGCGACCAGCCGTGGGACGATCGCGGCCACCTCCTCGCGTGGCCGGCGGCGCTCCTCGCGCTCCTGTGGTTCCGCCGGGGCTGGACGATGCGCTGGGCCGCCCTCGTCGCCGTCGGCCTGATGGCGGCACCCGGGCCGGCGCATGCCGACGGCCTCGCCGACCTCTTCTTCACGCCCGACCAGCAAGGCCGACGCGCCTTCGAGCGCAAGGAATTCGGCCGCGCCGCCGAACTCTTCGTCGACCCGCTCTGGCGCGGCTACGCGCTCTACCGCGACGGGCAATATCCCGCTGCCGTGGAGGTCCTCACCCGCGTCGAGACCGCCGAGGCCGCCTTCATCCAGGGCATGGCCTTCATCAAGAGCCGCGCCTACCGCGACGGGGAGCGCGCCTTCCAGACAGCGCTGGCGCGCGACCCCCACTACCCGAACGTGGCCGCAAATCTCGCGGTCGCCCGCGAGATCGTCGCGTACATCGAGACCGCGCGCGAACAGTCCGACACCGGCGAGGAGACCGGCATCGGCGCCGACGACGTCGTGTTCGACAACGAGGGGAACCGCGGCGCCGAGACCGACATGGAGGCGCCCGAAGAGGGCGGCGGCGGGCTTCTCACCACGGACGAATGGATGCGGACCGTCGATACGAGAACCGGCGATTTCCTGCGCCAGCGGTTCGCCATAGAGGCAGCGCGGCGCCCCGCGGCGGGAGAGAGCGGATGAAGGCGATCCTCACCATGATCCTCGCCATGGTCCTCGCCATTGCGGCGCGCGCGCAGGACGGCGACAGCCCGGTGCTGGAGGTGACGTTCGAGGAGACCGACGCCGTCCCCGGCCAGTCGCTGACGCTGCGCCTCACCGTCTATGTCCCGACCTTCATGCCGACGCCGCCGGTCTGGCCGAGCCTTGAGGCGCCGAACCTTGCCGTGCGGCTGCCGGCGCGCTCCACCGGGCCGGTGAGCAAGTCGATCGGCGGCGGGACATGGTCCGGCGTGTCGCGCCGCTACGAGATCTCGCCGATGGTACCGGGGAACTTCCGCATCCCCGCGCAACAGATCCTCGTCACCTACACCGATCCCGCGAGCAACGCGCCGGTCGAAGCCACGCTCACGACCGAGCCGATCGCCTTCCGCGGCATCGTCCCGGAGGGCGCGGAAGGCCTCGATCCGTTCATCGCAGCGACCGGCCTGACGCTCGAAGAGACGATCGACGGCGCGTCCGGTGCCATGACGCCCGGCGACAGCGTCACCCGCACGCTGACGGCGACAATCGAAGGGACGCCGTCGATGTTCATCCCTCAGCTGTTGCCGCCGGCCACCATCGTGGGCGTCGCCGCCTATCCCGCCGAGCCCGTCACCACGGACACCGAAGCGCGCGGCGCCGTGACCGGCACGCGCACCGAGAGCGTCACCTACGTCGCCGAAGGTGGCGGCAGCGGCAATGCGCCGGCGGTTCGCCTCGACTGGTACAATCTGTCCTCCAAAGCCGTCGAGACGGCGTCCGTCGACGGCTTCCCGCTCACCGTGGACGGTCCACCCGCTCGCACCGCCGAGCCGCGCGATCCGCGTCTCCTCATCCTCGCGGTTGTGGCGGCACTGGTTGCCGCCGGTCTCGCCGCGTTTGCCCTGCGCCACCTCGTGCCCGGGCTGAGGCGCCGGTGGGCGCGGCGCCGCGCGGCCCGTGTGGTGTCAGAGCCATATGCGTATCGGCGTCTCAAAGCCGCGATCGCGCGCAGGGACGCCGCCGGGCTTTACGCCGCCCTCGACACCTGGGCGACGCGCATCGGGCATCCCGACCCGCGGCGGCGGGCGGATGTGGGGGCTGCACTCGCCGAGCTCGGCGCGGCGCGCTACCGGGATTGCGCGGCGCCCGGGGGCGAGGCCTGGCAGGCCCTGTCACGTGCCGTCGCCGCCGGTCGCGATGATGCGCTCCGACTGCCCCTATCCGCGATCCTGCCGCCGCTCAACCCGGTGAGCAGGCCGTCATGATCATCCGCTCGCACACTCCGAGCCCGGCCCGCGACAGGGTCGCCACCAAGGAGGGACATCCATGCTGAAACGATCCGCTGCTATCGTCTGCGCACTCGGCGTTGCGGGATTCGCCGCCGGGATCGTCTTCGCCACCGAAGGGACATCGGTGCCCTCCGCCAAGACGGCGCCCGTCGCCGTGGCTGCCTGCCCCGAACGGCCTCAGGCCGCCGGAGAGGTCTTCATCAAGGGCGGCCGGTTCACCATGGGCTCCGACACCGAGCGGCCGGAGGAGCGAACCGCCCACGAGGTCGTGATCTCGGATTTCTTCATCGACCGGACGGAGGTGACAAACGCCGAATTCGCCGCCTTCGTGGCGGCGACCGGTTACGTGACGATCGCCGAGCGCGGCATCGGTAAGGCCGGTCGCGGGAAGCTACCCGAAGCGCTGCTGCGGCCGGGCGGCATGGTGTTCGCCCCGCCCACCGAGCCGGTGGGCGACTTCACGGACGTTTCCAAGTGGTGGCGATGGGCCGAAGGAGCCGACTGGCGCCATCCGGAGGGACCCGGCAGCACTATCGAGGGCCGGGAGCATCACCCGGTGGTGCAGGTCTCGATCGAGGATGCCTATGCCTACGCCAAGTGGGCCGGCCGCGCGCTGCCGACCGAAGCGCAGTGGGAGTACGCGGCCCGCGGCGGCCTGGAAGGTGCGCGCTACACCTGGGGCAACACCTACGACGAGGACGGCGGTGCCAAAGCCAACACCTGGCAGGGCGAATTCCCGACCGCCGACGAACAGACCGACGGTGCCCACGGCACGGCCGCAGTCGGGTGCTATGAGGCGAACGGATACGGCCTTTACGACATGGCCGGCAACGTCTGGGAGTATGCGCAGAATTGGTGGGTGCCCGGCCACACCGCCGGTCCCGCATCCGATCCCCTTGGCCCAACCATCCGCGAGGCTCTTCCCCACGGCACCGCGCTCGGCCCGCAGGTGACGGTCAAGGGCGGTTCATGGCTGTGCGCGCCCGTCTACTGCGCGCGCTTCAGGCCCTCGGCCCGTCAACCGCAGGAACTCGCGCTTGGATCAAATCATATCGGGTTTCGCACGGTGCGCGTCCCCGCGGGCGGTGGCGGATAACGCCGATGAGATGTCGAACGAGAGTGCTGCGAAGCTCGGATGTTCAGAGCTAGTCAGGCTGCTCGAGGACCTCCCGCCTCGGGGAACACGTCCTTGTCGTCGAGCAAGTCGATCGGTCGTCGCGCTTGACCGCGGACGTCTGAAAGAGTTTCGCCTGGAGATCGGCGGAGGACCAGCGACGGCCGAGAGGGCTTCAAAGGCTTCCGTGCTCGCGCAAGGCGCGCCTGGGGCTTATCGGGGGGCGCGATGCTTTGCTCGCCGCGCGCGGACGAGGGGCCAGAGCAGGAAGGCGAGGGCGACGAGGAGGAAGCCCAGCGACGCGGGGCGGGTGAGGATGGGGGAGAAGTCGCCCGCCGTCAGCATCAAGCCGGAGCGTAGCTGTGCCTCGGCGATGGGGGCGAGGATCAGGCCGATGACGAAGGGGCCCAGCGGAATTTCGGCGCGCTCCATCAGGAAGCCCAGGACGCCGAAGGCCAGCATGATCCACACATTGTCCCAGGAGTTATCGTAGGCGAACACGCCCGTGACGCAAAACACCATCACCGCCGGCAGGACGAGCGCCTTGGGGATGCGCATCAGGTGCGACAGCGGCCGCACCAGGGCCAGCATCATCGCGTACATGAAGATGCTGGAGACGAGGCAGGCGGCGACGAACGCGTGCACCATCTCGGGGTTGCTGACGAACATCATCGGCCCCGGCTGGATGTTGTGGATCACCAGCGCGCCGATCAGCAGAGCGTCGATCACGCTGCCGGGGATCCCGAGCGTCACCAGCGGGATCAGCGAACCGCCGACGGCCGCGTTGTTGGACGCCTCGGCCGCGACGATGCCCTCCTCGCTGCCCTTGCCGAAGGCCTCGGGGTGCTTGGAGAAGTTGCGCGCCGTGGTGTAGGCGACGACGGAGGCGATGTTGGGCCCGATGCCCGGCAGGATGCCGATCCAGATCCCGATCAGCGACGAGCGGATGGCGTTCCAGCCGTGGCGGGCGGCGTCGCTCAGCCTGGGGAAGAGGCCGGTGAGGCTGAGCTCGGTCGCAAGGCCCCGGTCCTCGATGTCGAGGATGTCCTTGATGACCTGAGAGACCGCGAAGAGGCCGACGAGCACGGGCAGCACCCCGAACCCCGCCACCAGCTCCGGGCGGTCGAAGGTGAGCCGCAGCTGGCCGATGGAGGGGTCGATGCCGGGCATGGCGACCAGCGCGCCCAGGAGGCCCGCCAGGATGCCCTTCCACAGCGACTTGCCCGACACGCTGGCGATGAGCACCAGGGCCATGACCGTCATCGTGAAGTATTCGAAGGGCCCGAACCGGACCGCGATCCGCGTGAGCGGCGGGGCCAGGACGACCAGCGCCACCCAGCCCAGGAGGCCGCCGACGAAGGATGCCGAGATCCCCAGCCCCAGCGCCCGGCCGGGCTTGCCGGCGCGCGCCATCGGGTGGCCGTCGAAGGTGGTCATCACCGAGGCGGGGGTGCCGGGCATGCGGAGCAGCGTGGCCGAGATCAGCCCGCCGCTGACCGCGCCCATGTACATGGAAACGAGCAGCACGATGGCGTGGCCGCTGTCCATGTGGAAGGTGAGCGGCAGCGTCAGCGCGATGAGCATCGACCCCGTGAGGCCGGGGATCGCGCCGACGGTGAT
Source organism: Alphaproteobacteria bacterium (assembly GCA_030431335.1). GTDB lineage: Bacteria > Pseudomonadota > Alphaproteobacteria > Rhizobiales > Amorphaceae > Acuticoccus. The sequence continues at coordinate 12,398 of JAUIJH010000043.1, read as the reverse complement.
GCCGAGGAAGGTTCCGAGCGTCGCATAGAACAACGGCCACGGCGAGATGATGTAGGCGATGCCGCCGAGAAGCTCGAAGACGCCGGGGGTCTGGATGTTCATGGCAGATCGATGAGGAAGACCGAGGTGAAGAGGTAGTCGCCGCCGAAGCCCAGCACGACCGCCACGAGGGCGCCGATCGCGAGCGGCTTGGGGCGCCCCCCCGCCAGAAACCCGGTGAGGACGATGAGGAAGGCCGCGGTGGCGAGGCCGTAGCCGAGCCAGCCGTTCTGCAGGACGGCGACGTAGAGGCAGGCGAGCGCGAAGGCGGCGACCGCGAGGGCCGGCCGGCGCGGGGGCAGGGCCGCGTCGGGGGGAGGCGCCGACGGGCCCCGCCGCAGGGCGAGCGCGGCCCGCACCACCAGCGGCAGCGCCATCGCGATGACGAGGACGCACAGGGCCCGCGGGACGGCCGCGGAGCCCAGGATGTCGAAACGGGGCGGCGGCAGGCGCGCGGAATCGGCGAGCAGCGCCGACCCCGCGGCCACCACGAGGAGGCCGAACAGGAGGTTCGCGACAGCCGCCGCCCGCGTCACCTCACTCGCCCTTCAAAGCCGGGCCGGCCGCCATCGCGACATCGGCGAGTTCGGCGATGTGCGCGGCCAGTTCCTCGCCCGAGGCGAAGGTCGGGTCGACGCCCTTGGCGCGCAGGCTCTCCTGCAGCTCGGGGTCTTCCATCGCGGCGCGGATCGCCTCGGCGAGCGTGTCGATGGCCTCCTGCGGCGTGCCCTCGGGCGCGAGCCACCAGGTATCGACCGAGACGCCGTCGCCCAGCCCCATCTCGCCGGTGGCCGGCACGTCGCCGACGGTGTCGGAGCGCTCCGGCGCGAGGTAGGCGAGGGCGCGGATGCCCGAATCCTTGAAATTGCTGTACTCGGCGACCGTGAACAGGGTGTGGTCCGTGGTGCCGCCGAGGATCGACTTGATCCGCTCGGCGCCGCCGCCGACCTGCACGATCCGCGGCTCGTAGCCCGCCGAATCCGAGAGGACGACGGAGGCGAAATGGAGCGCGCCGCCGATGGAGTTGGCCTCCGGCAGCTCGCCGGGCTTGGCCTTGGCGGCCGCGACGAAGTCGTCGAAGCTCTGGTAGGGCGCATCCTCGCGCACCGCGAAGACGAAGCGGGTGCTGCCGCTCTGCGCGATGGGCTCGAACGCCTCGGCGCCGAAGGGCGTGGTCCCCACCGCCTTGGAGGTGAGCAAGCCCAGGTGCGTCGCCAGGATCTGGTAGCCGTCGGGCTCGGCGTCCTTGGCCCGGAAGAAGCCGACGGGGCCGCCCGCGCCGGTGATGTTGACGACGGCGAGCGGCTGGTCGAGCACGCCCAGATCGTTGATCTTGTTGACGATGGTGCGCACGACGATGTCGGACGAACCGCCGGCGCCATAGGGCACGATCACCCGCACCGGGCGTTCCGGATAGTCCGCGGCGAGAGCCGTCGTCGCGGTCACCGCCGCCACGCAGGCCGCGGTGGTGAGCTTCACGAAGATTCCCATGTTTTTTCCTCCTTGGATTATTGGACGTTTGCCGGCGGATCAGCGCCGCATGGTCTCGATGTCGTCGAGGCTCAGGCCGAGGCCGAAACCCGGCTCATCGGAAGGGAAGAGGCGCCCGTCGCGGGGCACCGCCATGCCGGGAAAGACGCGCACGTCCTCCAGCGGCAGGCCGGGGGCGCTGCCCATGAAGTACTCGGCCCAGCGGATCGCGGGCGAGGTGACCGAAAGGTGCTGGCCGTAGGGCGTGTTGGCGCCGGCGTGCAGGCAGACCTCCTGCCCGTGCGCCTCCGCCAGCTGGGCGATCTTGCGGCAGCCGGTGAAGCCGCCGGCCCAGCAGATATCGGGCTGCAGCACGTCCGCCCGCCGGTTGATGCAGGCGGAGGCGAAGGACTGCACCGCGTACCAGTGCTCGCCGGTGGCAAGGGTCATCCACGGCAGGCGGCGGCGCAACTCGTCGTGGGCCTCGCTGTTTTCCGGCAGCAGGCAGTCCTCCATCCAGCGCAGGCCATGGGGGCGCAGCCGCTCGGCGAGGCGCACGGCGTAGTCGACGTCGAGCGCCATCCAGCAATCGAGCATCAATTCGACGTTCGGGCCGATCTGCGCGCGGGTCTCGGCGACGAACGCCTCGGTGCGCTGCAGCCCGTCGAGCCCGTCGTGCGGGCCATGGGGGCAGGCGAGCTTGGTGCCGCGGAAGCCGAGCTCCATGTGCCAGTCGGTGTCGTTGCCGGTGGCATAGACGGTGAGATCGTCGCGCACCGGCCCGCCGGCGAGGGCGTAGACCGGCTGATCCAGCAACTTGCCCTTCAGGTCCCACAACGCGAGGTCCACCGCTGAGACGGCGTAGGACGGCAGCCCGCCGGTGCCATAGGGCGAGGCGGCGCGCACCATGATGTCCCACAGCCGCTCCGTTGCGAGCGCGCTCTCCCCCTCGAGGAGCGGGCCGAGATGGTCGTTGATCAGGTGGATCACCGGCAGGTCGTAGCGCGTTGCGCCGAAGCCGAAGGCGCCGTTCTCGGCGGTGACCAGGCAGCCGACCGCCCCGTCGTAGCGCCAGGTCGCGCGCGAGGCCTTGAAGCGGGCGTAGCCCGACAGGGGGCCGGCGACCTCGTGCGACTTGGTCCAGGGGTCGCGCCGCCCGCCGGTGCCGCCGCGATAGAGCGCGCCGACCATCTCGCTCTGGATGGGGAAGGCCTTGACCGACTGGATCCTCAGGCGCTGGCTCCGGACGGCGGGCGCGGCCGGGCTGGGGGAGGGCTCGGTCATGTGCTGCCTCGTTCCATGATTTGAAAGCCGAGATCGGCCTGGGCGTTGTCGATCGCCTCGCCGCGCAGGCGCGCCAGCAGGAGTTGCCCGGATTTGGTGCCGATGTCGGACATCGGATAGCTGACGGTGGTGAGCGCCGGCTGCACCCACTGGGAGGCCGGCGAGTCGCCGAAGCCGGCCACCGCGATTTGCGCGGGCACGGCGATGCCCTGGTTGCGCAGCGCGCAGATCGCCGTGACCGCCGCCTGGTGGCCCGAGCACACGATGGCGTCCACATCGGGCATCCGCGACAGGATCGCGCTGACCACGCTCTCGCGCAGCAGGCCGGGCTTGGAGCTGTCGTGGAAGGGCTCGATCCGCGCGTCGGTCGCGGTGGCGAGGAAGCCGTCGTAGCGCGAGGTCATCCGGCTGTCGTCGATCTCCGAATGCAGGACGAACGCGAACCGGTGGCGGCCGCGGGCGATGAGGAAGCGGGCGAGCGCGGCGCCGGCCTCGCGGTTCGACAGCCCGACGTTGATGTCGAGCGGGTCGTCGTAGAGCTCGAACATTTCCGCCACCGGCACGTTTGCCGCGGCGAGGAGCTTGCGCGTCTGCGCGCTCTGCGCCTTTCCGGCGAGGGCGATGGCGTCCACCTTGTGGGCGAGGAGCGTGCGCACGACGTCGTATTCCTTGTCGGCGCGGTAGCCGGTCGTGCCGAGCAGGGTGCGGTAGCCGAACGGTTCGAGCACCTCGGCCAGCGCCTCCAGCAGCACCGAGTGGATCGGGTTGGCGATGGTGGGCAGGACGACGCCGACGGCCATGCTGCGCGAGGAGACCATCGCCGAGGCCAGCCGGTTGGGGATGTAGCCGAGCTCCTCCGCCACCTTGAGGACCTTGGCGCGGGTCTTCTCCGACACGCGCTCCGGGTTGGAGATGCAGCGCGACGCGGTGATCACGGAGACGCCGGCGATCCGCGCCACATCGCGCAATTTCGGTGTGTTCAGTCCGTCTGCCACCAGATCTCCGCCGGCGAGTGTCGCGTCCAGTTCGGGTCCGTTCCGGGCGCCGTGCCTGGCAGCGCCGAAACGGTGCTTCATCGAATAATGGATAACGTTGTCCATCGCAAGCCCGATCGGCTGGCCGGGCGGCGAAAGGCGAGGGGGAGGTGGCGATGCGTCGGGGCACAGCGCGCCTTGCGGGCTTGCGGGCCGTCCTTGCGCTGCTCGGGCGGGCCGGGATCGCGGGGGTCGGCCTCCTGGTCCTGTTCATGATCGTTGCCATCGCGGAGGTGTTCTTCCGCTGCGTGCTGTCGTCGTTGCTCTACTGGGTGGAGGAAGGGGCGACGATCTGTTTCATCTGGATCACCGTCCTCGGTGCTGCTGTTGCGGCGAAGGCCAAGCGTCACATTGCCATCGAAACCCTCGGCCCGCGCCCAGGGGACGCGGGCGGGGCTGGTCTGGACCGGGGCGGGCTCCGCGCTGGTTGTTCCTGGCGGTGGCGGTCGCGGTCTATTCCTACGGCTACACGTCGCTCTTGGCGCGCGCGTTGACGGTCTCGCTGCCGGTCAACGTGCAAAGGAGCTGGGTGTTCGCCTGGCCGCTGTTCTTTGGCATGTGCGCTGACCTATCCGTCATACGTCTTGGATATCGCTATCCATGGCATGCGGCGTCCGCTCGACACGATCTGCTCGACAGATGGCAGGGCGCGATGTCGCGGCCCGACGATGCCACCTGGCGCGACGCGGACGCGGGCGGCGGCTTCGGGGCAATTGTCCCATTCGCTCGCGCTGATGTGCTTCCTCGCCGGTCTCGGCGCGCGGCGGCCGGCGTCCGGCCCGTCGACGTCCTGCGGGCCGGCTAGCGCATTTGCCCGTTCGGTGCGCCGTTCAGGGCGTCAGGCCGCGTGAACGGCGGCGGTCCGTCGTGGAGGCCGCAATCACCGGGGCGCTTCGGGGGGCAGGCGGTCCTCGCCGAGTTCCTCGCTCGCCTCGAGGAGGCGCCTGGTGGAGTCGACTTTCGTCTCGCCCCGCACGAGCTGGTCGCGCGTCAGCGCTTCCACGATGCGGCCCCGGTCCATCACCGCGAGCTCCTCGCAAAGGTGCGCGATGACGGCGAGGTCGTGGCTCACCAACAGGTAGGTGAGGCCCTCGCGCTCGCGAAGATCGGCCAGGAGGTTGAGGATTTCCGCCTGGACCGAGACGTCGAGCGCCGATGTCGGCTCGTCGAGGAGGAGGACCTCCGGCTCCAGCGCCAGGGCGCGGGCGATGGCGACGCGCTGGCGCTGCCCGCCAGAGAGCTGGTGCGGATAGCGGAAGCGGAAGGCGGTGCCGAGCCCGACCGCCTCGAGCGCCCGGTCGACCCGCTGCTCGGCCCCGGCCAGCTTGTGGACCAGCATCGGCCCCATGATCTGGCTGTAGACGGTCTTGCCGGGGTGGAGCGAGCCGTAGGGATCCTGGAACACCATCTGGACGCGCTTGTAATACGCCTTGTCGCGGCGCGGGGGGACGGGCGTGCCGCGCAGGCTGACGGTGCCGCCATAGTCGCGGTTGAGGCCGGCGATGACGCGCAGGACCGTGGACTTGCCGCAGCCCGATTCGCCGACGAGGCCGAAGCACGCGCCGCGCGCGATGGCGAACGACACGTCCTCCACCGCCCGCACGCGCTGGCGTTCCGGCCCGAACGCGACCGTGAGGTCCCTTACCTCGAGTTCGATCATCGCTCGTCCGCCGTGAGCGGCTCGCGCCAGGCCGGGTCGCGCTGCAACACGGGAAGGCGGTGGCGGGGCCGGTGGATGCGCGGCATCGAATCGAGCAGGCCGCGCGTATAGGGGTGCGTCGCCTCGTTGAGGCGGTCGGCCTCGATCTCCTCCACCACCTGGCCCGCGTACATGATGAGCACGCGGTCGCAGTAGCGGCGCACGAGGTTGAGGTCGTGGCTGATGAAGAGGACGCCGAGGTGGCGGCTCTGGATCAGCTCGTCGAGGAGCTGCAGGATCTCGAAGCGCACGGTGACGTCGAGCGCGGAGGTGGGCTCGTCGGCGATGAGGAGCGAGGGCTCGGCGGCCAGCATCATCGCGATCATCACGCGCTGGCCCATCCCGCCGGAGATCTCGTGCGGGTACTGGTGGAAGACGCGGGCGGGGTCGCGGATCTTCACCGCGTCCAGCATCTCGATCGCGTAGTCGCGAGCGGCGCGGCCGCCGGTGCGCCGATGGCGGCGGTAGGTCTCGGTGATCTGCTTGCCGACGGTGACCACCGGGTTCAGCGAGTATTTCGGGTCCTGCATGATCATGGCGATGTGCCGCCCGCGGACCTGGCACATCTGGCGCTCGCTGGCGGCGAGGAGGTCGATCTCGCCGAAGCGCATCGTTTTCGCATGCATGGTGGCGGTGGAGGGCAGGAGCCGCATCAGCGCCCGGCCGGTCATGCTCTTGCCGGACCCCGATTCGCCGACGATGCCGAGCTTCTCGCGCCCGAGGCTGAACGAGACGCCGCGCACGGCGTCCACCACGCCATCGCGGCTGTGGAAGCTGACGCGCAGGTCCTGAAGCTGCAGGAGGCGGGGCTCGCTCATCCGATCCTCGGGTCGAGCGTGTCGCGCAGGGCGTCGCCGAGCAGGTTGAAGGCCAGGCTGATGGCGGCGATCGCCAGGCCCGGCGCGGCGACCACCCAGGGATAGTCGAACATGAACTGCCGTCCGACGGCCACCATCGCGCCCCATTCGGGCCAGGGCGGCTGGGCGCCGAGGCCGAGGAAGCCGAGCCCGGCCGCCGTCAGGATGACGCCGGCCATGTTGAGGGTGACGCGCACCGTGACCGAGGGCAGGCAGACCGGCATCACGTGGCGCACGATGATGCGCGCGGCGGAGGCGCCCTGCAGGCGCACGGCGGCGATGTAGTCCGCCTGGCGGATCGTCAGCGCCTCGGCCCGCGCCAGCCGCGCGATCGGCGGCCACGCGGTGAGCGCGATCGCGATGATGGCGTTGTCGACGCCGGGGCCGAGCGCGGCGGCAAAGCCGAGGGCGAGGATGAGGCCCGGGAAGGCGAGGAACACATCGGTGATGCGCATCAGGATCTCGTCGACGATGCCGCCGAGGTAGCCGGCCGTGGCACCGATGACGAGGCCGAGCGGCGCCACGATGATCGCCACGAGCACGGCGATGCGCAGCGTGGTGCGCGCGCCGTAGACGATGCGCGAATAGACGTCGCGCCCCAGATGATCCGTCCCCAGCCAGTATTGGGCCGAGGGCGGCAGCAGGCGCGCGTCGAGGTCCTGCGCGATGGGGTTGTGGGTGGCCAGCAGCGGCGCGAAGACGACGACGAACAGCAGGAGCAGCAGCAGCGCGAGGCCGATCATCCCGAGCGGCTGGGAGCGGAAGTAGAGGACCTTGCGCCAGGTTTCCTGCAGGCTCGCCTGGCGCACGCTTTGGGGCGTATCGGTCTCCAGCCAGGCGCGCCAGCGGGGGCGCTTGGGCGTCGTGGTGTCGCAAACGCTCATGCCGGGCCTTATCGCGTGCGCGGATCGAGCCGGCGGTAGAGCCAGTCCGATACCACGTTGATGGTGAGGAAGAGCACGCCGATCATCAGGACGGTGCTCATCACGACGTTGATGTCGTTGAACTGCAGTCCGCGCGTCAGGTATTGGCCGACGCCGGGCCAGCCGAACACCGTCTCGATCAGCACCGTGCCGTCGAGCAGGCCGCCGAACACCAGCGCCACGACGGTGAGGAGCTGGACGCGGATGTTCTTGAAGGCGTGGCGCCAGATCACGGCGCTGCGCGACAGGCCCTTGGCGCGCGCGGCGATCACGTATTCCTGCGTCATCTGCTCCAGCATGAAGGAGCGCGTCATGCGGCTGATGTAGGCGGTGGAGTAGTAGCCCAGCACCGAAGCCGGCAGGATGAGGTGGGCGAAGGCGCTGCGGAACACCGTCCAGTCGCCGGCGATGGCGGCGTCCACCATCATCATGCCGGTGACGGGGGGCACCATGCCCTCGTAGAAGATGTCGACGCGGCCGGACGGGCCGACCCAGTGCAGCTTGGCGTAGAACAGGAAAAGCCCCATCAGCCCCATCCAGAAGATCGGGATGGAATAGCCGGCGAGGCCGATGATCCGGGCGATGTGGTCGATCCAGCTGCCGCGGTTGACGGCTGCCGCGATGCCGAGCGGAATGCCCACGGCCGAGCCCACGATGGCGGCGGCCAGGGACAGTTCGAGCGTGGCGGGGAAGGCCCGCATCAGATCCTGCATGACAGGTTGGCCGGTGGTGGTGGAGCGGCCGAGATCGCCCTGCAGCACGCCGCCGATATAGCCCAGGAACTGCTGCCAGACCGACCGGTCGAGCCCCAGCTCCAGGTAGACGCGGTCGTAGGTCGCCTTGGTGACTTCCGGTCCGGTGACGGCAAGGACCGGGTCGGCCGGCAGGAGGCGGCCGATGAAGAAGGTGAGCGCCAGCAGCCCCAGCAGCGTGAAGAGCACCGAGACGACGCGGCCGAGACCCACGCGCAGCCCGGCCGAGGTCGGGATGGCGCCGCGGCCGAACGCGGCCATGCGAGTGATAGGCGCCATCGGCGGTCGCTCCCCAACGATCCGGATCGGCTTTCCGGGTCCAGAGCCGCCCCGGACCGGGTGGAACCACCCGGCCAAGAGCGGCCCGATCTCAAACGGTTCGCGCATTGGCCGGGCCTCGAACGGCCGGGGATGCGCGAGGGCATTTTCCATGACAACAGGGTCGCGGAAAATGCCCTATCCTTTTGTTTTGTCGCGTTGTCCGCGACGCCGAGCCGATCAGCCCGGCTGGCGAACGCGCTAGTTCTTCGTGACCTCGTCCCAGCGCGTGGTCCACGTCGGGTGGCCGGTGTAGCCCTCGACATTGGCGCGAAGCACGTAGGGGTCGATCCGCTGGAAGAAGACGATCAGCGAGGGGTCGCTCTCGCGGTAGAGCTTGTCCATCTCGGCGAAGATCTCCGCGCGCGCTTCGGGGTTGGTCTCGCGCTTGGAGCGCTCCGTCAGCGCGGTGAGCTCCGGCACGTCCCAGGCGGTGCGCCACATGTAGTAGCCGGACAGGCGCGCCTCGTCGCTGTTGTCGGGGTTGTAGGCGTAGTGGGTCGCGGTGGCGAAGGGGTCGGGCAGGCGGCCGCCGGAGTTGCCCATGTAGACGTCGAAGTCGCGGGCGCGGAAGTCGGGCACGTGCTGGCCGGGGATCACCTCGAGGTCGATGCCGGCGAGGCGGGCCGTCGCCTGCAGCGATTCCACGTTGAGGAGGTGGGCGTCGCTGGCCGGATAGAGGCGCTTCTTGAGGCCATCGGGATAGCCGGCCTCGGCGAGGAGCGCGCGGGCTTTCTCGGGGTCGAAGTCATAGTGGTCCTCGAGTGCCTGCGGGGCGCCGGCCATGCCCTGCGGGATGATCGACTGCCACGGCACGCCGTTGAAGCGCATGTTGGCCTTGGCGAGGCCCTGCCAGTCGAGGACGTGCTGGAAGGCTTCGCGCACCTTGGGCTTGGAAAGGTCCGGATCCTTCTGGTTCAGCGCGATGTAGTAGAAGCCGAAGCCGGGCGTGTTCTGGATCTCGATGTCCGGGTTTTCGGCAAGCGCCTCGAGGTCGCTGGCGCCCACGTAGTGGCCGACGTCGACGCTGGCGCCTTCGAGCTGCAGCCGCAGGTTCCCCGATTCGGGGATGTGGCGCATGAGGACGCGCTCCATCGCCGGCTGACCGCCCCAGTAGTTGTCGTTGCGCTGGGTGATGACGAGGTCGTTGGGCCGCCACTCCACCAGGCTGAAGGGGCCGCTCTCGGCCGCGTTGCCGCGCAGCCAGTCGGCGGCGAGGTCGCCGTTGGCCTCGTGCTCCATGGCTTCCTTGCTGTCGATGATGCCGAGCGAGGAGCCGGCCAGCGAATACAGCACCAGGTCGGTGCTGACCTTCTCGGGCAGCTCGATGACGAGGGTGGTGTCGTCCTCGGCACGCACCAGGTCGTCGACGTTCTCGGGGGTGAAGCCCCACTGGGCGATGTCGGTCGAGCCGACCTGGCCCATCTTGATGACGCGGCGGATCGACCAGGCGGCATCCTCGGCGGTGAAGGGATTGCCGCTGGCGAAGGTGACGCCTTCGCGCATCTTCATGGTGATCTTGGAGCCGTCCGGCGCGACCTCCCAGCTCTCGGCCAGCATGGGCTGCACGGTCTGAAGCTCGATGGGGTCGATCTGGACCAACCGGTCATACAGGTTGGAAACCAGTTCGGACACGGTGCGCGCATTGAGCGCCGCCGGATCGAGTGTCGGGATCGAGCCCACGTCCGTGCCGATGACCAGCATATTGGGCGGCGTCTGGGCCAGGGCCGGCGGTGTCAGCGCCAGCGCGGCCACCAGGCCGACGAGGCCCCTGCGAGCGAAACGTGCCATATTCTCCTCCCGAATTCGCCGATGCTCTCGACGATTTTGTTTGACGATCGCCAGGCGGCCCCGAGGAACCGCGATCACGACCGAACTGTTTTCTTTGGCCTCTCATGCAAGCTGTAACCTTGTCAAGCAGATCGCGGAGTGGGCACCATTTATTGCGCGAACAGTCAGACACCTTTATGAGCAGCCCACCGTCCGGCCCTCGCGTTGCCCGGTTGCGGGCGGGATTTCGAGGCGCGGATCGGATTGCCGCGAGACAAGAGGTTGGCGAGATATTGGCCGCGCGGGAGTTCCAGTCGCCCTCGACGAGATCGGACCGGGCGCCATCGCATCGGGCGGAGCGCGGCGCCTGATGGTGGGCGAGCGCCCCGCGATTCTGGAGGGGGTCGTCGGCGACGGCGACCGGACCGTCACGCGCGGCGACCGGCTGTACGCGGCGATCGTGGAGCGGATCATCGACGGCGCGTTCAAGCCGGGCGACCGGCTGCCCAGCGAGGCCGCCCTCGCCAAGGAATTCAAGGTGTCGCGCCCCATCGTGCGCGAGGCGCTGGCGCGGCTGCGCGACCACGGCCTCGTCTACTCCAAGCGCGGCTCGGGCACCTACGTCCACCACGGCCCGCAGCGCGAGCTGCTGCGCTTTGCGCCGGTGGGCAACATCGCCGACCTCCAGCGGTGCCTGGAGTTTCGCATCGCCGTGGAGAGCCGCGCCGCGGCGCACGCGGCCGAGCGCCACGACGCCAGGAGCCTCGCCGACATCGTGTCGGCGGTGGAGCACCTGGAGGAGGCGATCCGCGCCGGCGCGCTCGGCGTCGATGCCGACTACGTGTTCCACCAGGCGGTCGCGGCCGCCGCGCGCAACGCCTACTTCCAGGAGGCGCTGTCGATGCTGGCCGAGCAGGTGCGCGTCGGCATGACGGTGATGCGCAACCTCAGCCTCCTCCAGTCTACCGAGCGCCTGCGCCTGGTCCAGGACGAGCACATCGCGGTGGTCGAGGCCATCCGCGCCCGCGACGCCGACGCCGCGAGCCGGGCCATGGCCACCCACATCGACAACGCGCGCCGCCGGATGCTGAAGGGGTAGCCGCGTCAGGAGAAGACGTCCGCGCGGAGCCGGCTCAAGTTGTCGCCCGCCGGCGGACCGGCGCCGATGTCGGGCGCAGTCCGCCGGTCCGGTCGGTATTGGCGGCCCTCAGCCCGTCAGGATGCGGATCCGGGAATCCCATTCGCCGCGGTCGACGTAGCAGCCGCGCAAGTGTCGGAACCCGGTGGACGGGTCGAAAGCCTCGCGCCCATGCAGCACGCGGCGATTGTCGAAGACCACCATGTCGCCCGCCGATAGTTTCAACGAGACGGCGTAGGCCGGATCACGCGTCATCTTCATGAGCAACTGGTAGGCCCGGTAGAAGTCCGGCATCCGCGCCGGCTCGATGTCGAGAACATCGGCGATGTGCGCGTTGAAGCAGATTTCCGACACGCTGCCGTCGTCCCCCAAGGCGATGATCGGCTTGCGGGCGCGAATGTCGGTGTGCGCGTCGAAGAAGCGGAACGGGATCCGCACCGATGCGAGGGTGTCGAAGGCTTCGGGGGCGCGCTGGCGCAGATCCTGCGCGACGGCGGCTCCGTCGCAGAAGATCGACCCGCCGCCCGCGGCCCCGTTCGCCAGGGCATGGAGGAACTGGAACCCCGGCGGCAGCTCCTGATTGGTCAGGTCCGTGTGCAGGGGCAGCGCGTCCGACGTATAGGCGAGGTTGTTGGGGTCGGGCTTGGAGACCACCTCGAAGGCAACGCCGAAGTTGGTCTCGCGCAGATGCCCCACGCGCCGGGCGATGTCGAGGCCCGCCTCGGGATCGTTCGCCAGCCCGGTGACGAGGGAGAGGCCGTAGCGCTTGGTGCCCGCGAGCCAATCCAGCATCGCCGTCCGCGAGGCGGCGAGCGCGGCCGCATCGGCCCGCGGGATGCCGGCGGATCCGCTGTCGCCGCGCCACAGGACGGGCGTGATCGCGGCGGGGTCGGCGCGGCTGCGGCCGGGTCGGTGCGTCTTGATCCAGTCGAGGTCGAAATTGCTGGGCCGGTCCGCTCCGGGCCACCGGATCACGAGGTTCCCGCCTTCGATCGCGGCGCTTTCGGCGTCGGTGTCCAGCGCCACCGAGGCAAGGTCGAACGCGCGTTCGCCGGTCTGGGGGTGAAATCCGGCCGGGTCGGTATCGCGCAGCCAGATATAGGGAAATCGGCCG
>JAUIJH010000246.1 GCA_030431335.1 Alphaproteobacteria bacterium | reverse complement strand
CCGCCGCGGCCGGCCCCATCCTCGAGGTGCGCGGCCTCAACGTCTATTACGGCCGCTCGCACGCGCTCCAGGGCGTCGACCTCACGCTGCGGGCCGGTGTGCTGTCGGTGGTCGGCCGCAACGGCATGGGCAAGACCACGCTGTGCAAGGCGATCATGGGCATGGTGCCGGCCACGGGCTCGGTGCGGTTCGCGGGCGAGGAGATCCTCGGCCGCTCCTCCACCGAGATCGCCCGCATGGGCATCGGCTACGTGCCGCAGGGGCGGCGGCTGTGGCGCTCCCTCACCGTCGACGAGCACCTCAAGATCGTCGCCGTCAGGGGCGGGGCCTGGAGCCCGGAGCGCATCTACGCCACTTTCCCCCGCCTCGCCGAGCGCAAGGACAACGGCGGCGGCCAGCTCTCGGGCGGCGAGCAGCAGATGCTCGCCATCTCGCGCGCGCTCCTCCTCAACCCCCGCCTCCTGGTGATGGACGAGCCCACCGAGGGCCTCGCCCCCGTCATCGTGGCGCAGGTGGAGGAGATGCTGATCCGCCTCGGCGAGGAGGGCCAGCACGTCCTCGTCATCGAGCAGAATATCGGCGTCGCCACCGAGACGGCGCCCGAGGTCGCCATCATGGTCAACGGCCGCATCGACCGCGTGCTCGATGCCGGCCGGCTCGCCGCCGACCGCGACCTGCAGCAGCGCCTCCTCGGCGTCGGCCGCCACGCCCACGACGAGACGCCCACCCCCGCCGAACCGGCCGAGGGCGGCGCCCCGGCCCAAGCCCGCCCCGCCGGACCGCAGAAAGTCTACGTCTCCAACCCCAAGGTGCCGACGCGCTGGTCGCGCCCCACCCCGGTGCGCCTCATCGAGCAGACGGCGCGCACCGTGTCGGCGGCGGCCCGCAGCACCGTGGAGACGGAGCTGCGCCCCCTCGCGGCGAGCGGGGAGCGCGTCGTCATCGTCGCCGGCACGCTCGACACCAAGGGCGCCGAGCTGCGCTACATCCGCGACATCATCCGCAGCCACGGCCTCGCGGTGCGCATGGCGGACCTGTCCACCTCCGGCGGCCACTCCGGCGCGGAGATCCCCTCCCACCAGATCGCCGCCTTCCATCCGCGCGGCGCCTCGGCCGTCTTCACGGCCGACCGCGGCACCGCCGTCGCCGGCATGACGGAGGCGTTCGAGCGCTTCATCGCGCGGCAGGCGGCGGCGGGCGGGATCGCCGGCATTATCGGCGCGGGCGGGTCGGGCGGCACCGCGATGCTCGCCCCGGCCATGCGGCGGCTCCCCGTCGGCGTGCCCAAATTCATCGTCTCCACCGTCGCGTCCGGCAACGTGGGCCAATATGTCGGCGCGTCGGACATCACCATCATGCACGCGGTGGCCGACGTTCAGGGCCTCAACACCATCACCCGGCGCGTGCTCGCCAACGCCGCGCACGGGCTCGCCGGCATGGCGCTCGCCGAGCCCGCCGCGCCCTCGCGGCTGCCGGCGGTCGCGCTCACCATGTTCGGCGTCACCACGCCGTGCGTGCAGGCCGTCGCCGCCGCGCTCGCCAAGACGCACGACACGCTCGTCTTCCACGCCACCGGCATCGGCGGCCAGGCGATGGAGGAGCTCGTCCAGTCCGCCCTGGTGCAAGGCGTCATCGACGTCACCACCACCGAGGTGGCCGACATGCTGGTGGGCGGCATCTTCCCCGCCACCGCCGACCGCTTCGGCGCCATCATCCGCACCAAGGTGCCCTATATCGGCTCCTGCGGCGCGCTCGACATGGTGAACTTCGCCGCCCCCGACACCGTGCCGGACAAGTTCCGCGCCCGCACCTTCTACCACCACAACCCGCAGATCACCCTGATGCGCACCACCGCGGAGGAGAACGCCGCGATGGGCACATGGATCGGCGAGCGGCTCAACCGCATGGACGGGCCGGTGCGCTTCTTCCTGCCCGAGGGCGGCGTCTCCGCCCTCGACGCGCCCGGCCAGCCCTTCCACGACCCGGCCGCCGACAAGGCGCTGTTCGACGCCCTCACGCGCACCGTGCGCATCACCGCCCTGCGGCAGCTGATCCGCCGGCCGGAAAACATCAACGACCCGGCCTTCGCCGCCGCCCTGGTGGAGGCGTACCGCGCCCTCCACGGCGGCGAGCGCCAACGCAAGACCGGCTAACGGAGGCCCAAATGACCCGCGCCCAACTGATCGCCAAGTTCCAGGCCATGAAGGCGCGCGGCGAGCCCATTATCGGAGGGGGAGCTGGCACGGGGCTTTCGGCGAAGTGCGAGGAGGCGGGCGGCATCGACCTCATCGTGATCTACAATTCCGGCCGGTTCCGCATGGCCGGGCGCGGCTCGCTGGCGGGGCTGCTGGCCTATGGCGACGCCAACGCCATCGTCATGGACATGGCGCGCGAGGTGTTGCCCGTGGTCAAGCACACCCCGGTGCTGGCGGGTGTCAACGGCACCGACCCGTTCCGCGTGATGGACCGGTTTTTGGACGAGGTGAAGGCGGCCGGTTTCGCGGGTGTGCAGAATTTCCCCACCGTGGGGCTGATCGACGGCGTGTTCCGCGCCAACCTCGAAGAGACCGGCATGAGCTATTCGCTGGAGGTGGACATGATCGCCAAGGCGGCGGGCAAGGACCTCCTCACGACGCCCTACGTCTTTTCAGAGGCCGACGCCGAGGCGATGGCCAAGGCCGGCGCCGACATCATCGTCGTCCACCTCGGCCTCACGACGGGCGGCTCCATCGGCGCCGGCACCGCGCTCCGCCTGGAGGACTGCCCCGCCAAGGTCGACGCCTGGGCGGCGGCCGCGCTTGCGGTCAACCCCGACGCCATCGTGCTGGTGCACGGCGGGCCCGTGGCGATGCCGGCGGACGCGGCGTTCGTGCTGCACGAGACGCGGCTTTGCCACGGGTTTTATGGGGCGTCGTCGATGGAGCGGTTGCCGACTGAGGTTGCGATTAAGGGGCAGGTGGAGGCGTTTAAGGGGATCTCTTAAATTTATATACTGCAAAGTCACGTCTGTAGGATAGGCTAGTTAGATGTTAGAAGACAAATACAGGGTCTCCAACGTCGCCTATGACCGAACTATTCCTGACATCTAAATATCTCATGCCACGGTGTGTTTGATTGGCGGGCAATCTCCATAAGTTTACATTTATAAAATCACGATATTCTCCAGAACCTTCTAAATCAATCGCTGTATTAACATTATTAAATTCAACATCATTTATTTCCAGGGCTTGATAGCCCTTGATTATTCTTAGTCCCCTTCTCTCATCTCCGATAGCAGCAATGCCTTTATAGCAAAAACACAGTCTACGAATTTTTATTTCGCTGCTGCTGAGTGATATATCTAGGTAAACATCGCCAAGTTTTTGTCGAAATATACCTCGATTTGATAGCCACTGGACATCCCATACATTATCTCGAAAGATTTTCAATATGTGAGATTGTTCATTTCGTGTTATTTCGGATACTATATGTCCAGCTCGGTTTGTAAAGGACGCTGTGATAATAACGGGCTCAAGTGGGTTATCTGTTACTTGTATATTTACTATTTCTTTTCCGCCAATTCGAATATCGCTTTGGCGGGACTGGATGGTTACACCGGGCCACACTATAGAAAAGTTTGATTGCGTAGCTGCTAGGGAAAATCCTGGTGGCGTTCTGGAAATATTATTTAAAAATTGTTTAATAATAATATTGGAATACGTGCTGGGCCGTTTTCTGTGGCAAGAATCGCAAAGTAAAATTAAATTGTCTGCGCGGTCTGATTCGGGGCCACTGTATGGGTGTGGCCAGTGATCGTAGTCATAGGGAATTTGCCTGCAGATAATACAAGCATAGCCACACTTTTGGCGAACGGTCCGTTTCACAGGTTCGGAAATACGGTCTCTTAGTTTGCGCATTTTTACCATAAAGCATAATTTTTATAGTGTAGTATACGCTGAACAGATAAAATACTCAGAAAAGTCAGCTAAATTATTCAAGAGGTTTCATCCGCCTCCCGATAGCAGGCCTTGCGCCCAGCGGCACTGGCGGCACACCAGTCCAAAGCAGGCAAAAGCCTCGTCTCCTCCCACCACCATGCTGTACCCGGCCCTGGCAGCTATCGTCGACAACCATATCGCAGCCGGCCAACCTTACAACTTCGACTCAGTCCCCCAGCGCTCGCTCCCACCCCCCACGAAAATCAGACCCACCGTAAAGCACCCCGCGCCAACCGCGCTCTGATAGCCTCGCGCACAAGAACGCGAGGGGAGGCACGATATGACGGGTGAACTCATCGGCGAGCTCATCCTGTGGATCATCGCGGCGGTCATCGTCATCTTCGTCATCTATTGGGTGATGAACTGGCTCTACCGCCGCTCCACCAAGGAAACCGCGTTCGTGCGCACCGGCTTCCTGGGCGAGAAGGTCGTCATCGACGGCGGCGCCTTCGTCTGGCCCATCATCCACGACATCACCCCCGTCGCGATGGCCACCCTGCCGCTCGACGTCACGCGCGCCCGCGACAACGCCATCATCACCAAGGACCGCATGCGCGTCGACGTGGAGGCCGAGTTCTACGTCCGCGTCCGGCCGACGCGCGAGGCCGTCAGCCGCGCCGCTTCCACGCTCGGCCGCCGCACCACCGACACCGACCGGCTCTATCCGCTCCTCGTCGGCAAGTTCGAATCGGCGCTGCGCACCGCCGCCGCCGAACTGTCCATGGGCGACATCCACGAGCAGCGCAGCCAGTACGTCGCCCGCGTCAAGGAGCTCGCCCAGGAGAGCCTCGAGCAGAACGGGCTGGAGCTCGAATCCGTCGCGATGAAGGACATCGACCAGACGGCGCTCGAATATTTCAACCCCTCCAACCGCTTCGACGCGGAGGGCCTCACCGAGCTGATCCGCGAGATCGAGTCGCGCCGCACGCTGCGCAACGAGATCGAGCAGGATTCGATGCTGCGCATCAGGACGCGCAACCTGGAGGCGGAGAAGGAAGCGCTCAACATCGAGCGGGACTCCGAGGAGGCGCGCCTGGAGCAGGAGCGCGAGCTGGAATTCCGCCGCGCCCACCAGCGGGCGGCGATCGCCCGCGAGCGGGCCGAGCGCGAGACGGAGGCGGAGCGGGCGCAGATCACGGCGCGCGAAACCATCGAGCTCGCCAAGATCGCCAACGACCAGTCCATCGCCGAGGTGCGCATCCAGTCCGAGCGCGAGATCCGCCAGCGCGAGATCGAGCGGCAGAAGACCATCGACGCGGCCGAGATCGCCAGCCGCCAGGCGACCGACACCGCCCGCATCGCGTCGGAGGGCGACGTGCAGGCGCGCGAGATCGCCCGCCGCCGCTCGCTGGAGGAGGCCGAGATCGCCGCGCGCGAGGCGACCGAGCGCGCCCGCGTCGAGCAGGAGCGCGCCGTCGCGGAGGCCCGCATCGCCTCCGAGGAGACGACGCGCGCCCGCGAGATCGCCCGCACCCGCGCCATCGAGGCGGCCGAGATCGCCGCGCGCGAGGACACCGAGCAGGCCCGCCTTTCCGCCGAGGAGGAGACGCGGCGGCGCGAGATCGCCCGCAACCGCGCCGTGGAGGAGGCGGAGATCTCCGCCCGCGAGAGCATCGAGAAGATGCGCATCGCGGAGGCGGCGGTGACCTCGCAGGAGCGCATCTCCACCGACCGCCGCGTGCGCGAGCTGGAGATCGAGCGCCAGCGCGCCGTGGAGGAGGCCGAGGAGGCCGCGCGCCAGGCCATCGAGGCGGCCCGCATCGCCCGCGAGAAGGCGGTGGCGGCCACCCGCATCGCCTTCGAGCAGGACGTGCGCGAGCGGGAGATCGCCCGCACCCGCGCCGTCGACGAGGCCGACGACACCGCCCGCGAGGCCG
>JAUIJH010000245.1 GCA_030431335.1 Alphaproteobacteria bacterium | reverse complement strand
CCAACGCCAAGTCTACAACTTCATCGCGGCCCACCAGAAGCGCCACGGCTACGCGCCGACCTATGCCGAGATCATGGAGGGCATCGGGCTGGCGTCGAAGGCCAACGCGCAGCGGCTGATCGAGGCGCTGGTCGAGCGCGGGTTTCTGCGCCGCCGACGCTACCGGGCGCGCGGCGTCGAGATCGCCGGGCCGCGCCCGCCCGGCCCTGGCGCCATCGCCATTGTTGCCACCCGCTGCCCGGACTGCGGCGACCAACTCGTTGGCGTGCCGTGCCCGCGCGACCATGCGAGGGCGGCATGAGCGAGGACACGGTGCGCGCCCGGCGAGCGGCCGAGATCGAGGCCGGCACCCGGCATCTGGCCTGCACGCTCGACGACATGATCGCTGACGCGGAAGCCCGGCTGGCCGAGCGCCCGACCGACGCGCTCAAACACACGCTGTCCGTACTGCGCCAACTCAGGATCAGCCCGAACGCGGGCGCCACGCACCAGCGCGAGATGGAGTTCTGACATGCAGATCGGATTGCACGAGTTCACGCGCGAGGAGTACGACGCCGACCCCTGCCCGGTCCCGTCGCTGTCCGCCTCGATCGCCAAGATCCTCACCACGCGCACGCCGCGCCACGCCTGGATGGCGCACCCGCGCCTCAATCCCGGCTACGAGCGCAGCGACCCGACCAAGTTTGACATGGGGAACATCGCCCACGCGCTGATGCTGGGCGAGGCCGACCGCATCGAAGTGGTCGACGCGGCCGACTGGCGCACCAAGGCCGCGAAGGAAGCGCGCGACGCCGCGCTGGCCGACAACCGCATCCCCGCTCTGGCGCACGTCCACGAGACGGCCGAGGCGATGGTCCGCGCCGCGCACGCGCAGCTTGCGCACCACGAGGAAGGCGACCCGTTCCTGGCCGGCGGCGAGGCCGAGGCGACGCTGATCTGGCAGGAGGGTGACACCTGGTGCCGCGCCCGGCCCGACTGGCTGCCGCACGACCGCAACGTCATCGTCGACTACAAGACGACCTCCAACGCCGACCCGGAGGAATGGGGCCGGCGCGCGGCGTTCGACACGGGCGCGCACCTGCAGGCGGCGTGGTATCGGCGCGGCATGAAGGCGGCGATGCAGGAGGACTGCCGCTTCCTGTTCGTCGTGCAGGAGACCGACCCGCCCTATCCGCTGGCCGTGGTCGAGATGGGGCCCGCCGGCAAGGCGCTGGGCGAGGCCTACGTGCATGAGGCCCTGACGCGCTGGCGCTGGTGCATGCAGCACGACGTGTGGCCGGGTTACGATCGGCGCACCTACAGCCTCGACCCGCCGCCGTGGTGGGAAGCCAAGCTGGAGGAAATCAAGCTGCGCGAGGAACTGTCCCGCGCGGAGGACAACCGCAGCCTGATCGAGCAGTGGATGGACTGGCAGGCGCCGGTGGAGGCCGCGGAATGACGATCACCTTTCGACACGCCGTCCGCGAGACGACCAGCACGCTCACCGCGTTCGCCGGCCCGTCGGGCGGCGGCAAGACATACACCGCCCTGCGCTACGCAACCGGGCTGGCCGATGGCGGCAAGATCGCCGTGATCGACACCGAGGCCGGGCGCGCGCTGCACTACGCCGACAGCTTCGACTTCGACCATGCCGACCTGATCGCGCCGTTCACGCCGGACGCCTACTGGGAGGCGATCAAGGCCGCCTCCGACGCCGGCTACAAGGTGATCGTGATCGACAGCATGTCGCACGAGTACGAAGGCCAAGGCGGGCTGCTCGAATGGGCCGACGACGAGGCCGAGCGCGGCGTGAAGTCGCCGGCCAACTGGAAGAAGCCGAAGTCGGCGCACAAGCGGATGATGGGGCGGCTGTTGCAGGTTCGCGCGCACCTGATCTTCTGCCTGCGGGCGGAGGAGAAGATGCTGCTGACCCGCGAGGGCGGGCAGATGAAGGTGATCCCGGCGGAACAGAGGCCGTTGCTCCAGCGGTGGGAGCCGATCTGCGAGAAGCGGTTCATGTACGAGATGACCGCCAGCTTCTTGCTGCTGCCGGATCAGCCGGGCGTCGGCCGGGCGATCAAGCTGCAGGACCAGCACAAGCCCTTCTTTCCCGGCGACAAGCCGATCAGCGAGGAGAGCGGCAAGGCGCTCGCGCAGTGGGCGGCGGGCGGCGCGCAGCCGCAGAAGCCCGCACAAGCCCCGGAGGAGCCCGCTGAGGCGCCGTTGGAGGATGACGGCCTGTCGCCCTCGGAACAGGCGTTGCGCTCATACACGGCCAAATTTGAGGCGTGCGACACGCTCGACGCGCTCAAGGCCGCTTGGGCGGAGGCGCAGCCGCACGCCAAGGCCATGACCGACGAGCAGTTCGCCCGGCTGACCGCGGCGAAGGACGAGCGCAAGGCGGAGTTGGCCGATGGCTGATCGCATCGAACAGATAGGCGACTGCACGCTCTACCTGGGCGACTGCCTGGAAATCCTGCCGACGCTCGGGAAGGTGGATGCGGTGGTTACCGATCCGCCGTATGGGACGGGCTGTGCGCCTCGAGGCGGCAAGCGGGCGGGGACGCTGGATCTCGACGGCACGCCCATTTTGCCGTGGGACACCCTTCGTAACGAATGGATGAATGCACTCGACCCGCGCGTCCCGCTAGCTGTGTTTTGCCATCCCGCAACCGCTCCCATTGTAGGGGCATCTATGTTGTCGGACGGGATGCTGTTTTACGTCAAAAGCAACCCTAGCCCGTTCGGCACGAGCGTCGAGGCTTGTGTCACTCGCGGGCTAAGCCGCCGTGCGCCACAGCACATCGAAGCTTACAACGCTTTCAATGGGCAGCTTCACCCTACTCAGAAACCGCTTGAAGTCATGGAGTTTGTCTGTCGTCGCGCACCAGGCCACACCATCCTCGACCCCTTCATGGGCAGCGGCACGACGGGCGTCGCCTGCGCCAAGCTGGGTCGCAAGTTCATCGGCATCGAGATCGAGCCGAAATACTTCGACATTGCCTGCCGCCGGATCGAGGAAGCCTACCGGCAGCCGGATATGTTCGTGGAGACACCGAAGAAGGCCGAGCAGCTTGCGATGGGCGTCGAGCCGTTCGACGGCAAGGAAGACGCCCGGCGCTCATACGACGCCTATCTCGCCTACAAGCGCGCCCAATTGGAAAGCGGGAAAGGCGATGGCTGACGGCTTCCCCATCACGGTCGACGAAGCCGCCCGCCGCCTGCACTGCTCGCGGCGGTGGCTGCTCGACCATCTGCGCGCCCACCCTTGCGGCCGGCGCGCAGGGCGGCGCATCATCTTCACCGCGGCCGACTTCGACCACCTCCAGAGGACCCTGCCATGCTACGGAAGTTCAAACGCGGCGGCACCTGGTACGTCCGCGGAACCGTCGCCGGTCAATCCGTCTACCGAAGCCTCCGAACTGCTGACGCGGGCAAGGCAGAGGAAGCGCGGGCGCGGCTCGAGGCCACGCTCTACGACCGTCGTGTCGCTGGAAAGCCGTCGTACAGCTTCGCAGAGGCGTTGATCGCCTACCTGCGCGACCGCGATGTCGGCGCCACCGACGCGCTGGTGCTGCAGCATTTGAACGATTGGTTCGGCGGGCGCTCGCTGGGCGACATAGACCAGGAAGCGGTCGACGCCTATATCGCCGCGAAGATGCCGGACGCCGCGCCGGCGACCAAGATCCGCAGCGTCTACACGCCGCTGTCCGCCGTCCTCAACGACGCCGCGGCGCGCGGCTGGTGCGAGAAGCCGGCCTTCCGCCGCCCGAAGCCGCCGCGCGGCAAGACGCGCTGGCTGACCTACGACGAGGCCGACCGGCTGATCGACCATGCCGCCGACCACCTGAAACCGCTGCTGGTCTTTCTGTTCCACACCGGGGCGCGGATCGGAGAGGCGATCGGGCTGGACTGGCGCGACGTGGACTTGACGCGCGGGACGGCCGCGTTCCTCGACACCAAGAACGGCGAGGCGCGCGGCGTACCGCTGCACGAGCGGGTCGTGGTCGCGCTCGCCAACCTGCCGCACCGCGAGGGGCCGGTGTTCCGCAAGCCGGACGGCAAGCCCTACAGCGAGTACGCGCACAGCCCGATCCGCACCGCCTTCAAGGCTGCGTGCCGCCGGGCCGGGATCGAGGGCTTCCGGGTGCACGACACCCGGCACACCTTCGCGTCGTGGTACGTGATGGCCGGCGGCGACCTCCGTTCGCTGGCCGAACTGCTCGGCCACAAGTCGCTCGCCATGGTGATGCGCTATTCGCATCTGGCGCCGGACCATCTGCGGGCGGGCGTGGCGAGGATCGGTGCAAAATCCGTGCAGCAGATCGGCCCGCGCGCCGTAAACGATTGATTTTTCACGTGAAACGCCGTGTAGCCCAATTCCTTGGTAAGGGTGGGGTCGAGTGTTCAATTCACTCCGGCGGCACCATTTTC
Organism: Alphaproteobacteria bacterium; assembly: GCA_030431335.1. Classification (GTDB taxonomy): domain Bacteria; phylum Pseudomonadota; class Alphaproteobacteria; order Rhizobiales; family Amorphaceae; genus Acuticoccus. Next base: position 1,500 of record JAUIJH010000245.1, on the reverse strand, counting down.
TCCCAATAAAATCAACGACTTAGCCGAACGGTTTGTCGGATGGCAAACCGTGAACTATGCAGGAACATGTCGCTCGGATGCACGGGAAAGCGTGCAAAATCCGTGCAGGCGCGTTCGCGGGGCGTTCACGGTCAGAGCGCGCCGGCGATCCCTGCGTAGCCCGCCACGTCGATGGCGTTGTCGGGATTGTCCCCGCCGGTCCGCTCCCGCGCGATCTTCACGAGCGCCATCATCCAGGCCACGTCGCGCGCCTCGAAGCGGTGCCCGGTGTAGGCCGTCCACATGGCCGCGATCACGTCCATGTTGGCTTGGAAATCACCGTGCTGCTCCGCCCGCTCTCCGGCGACCAGATCGCGCGCGGTCTCCAGTATCTCGCTAGGCTGCATGCTTCCGCCTCTTGAACTCCAGATAATCCACCGCCTCGTCCATGTCCGCGAAGCACGTCACGAAGCCGCTTTCGGTCCGCGAGTCCGGGTCGATGATCGCGGTAACGCTCGCGCCCTCCTGCTGCGGATCGTGGCCCAGCATCTCCGCGTGATGGTCGATGAACTTGTAGCCGCGCGACCGGACGAGGTTGAACACGAACTCCCGCGCCGCGCTCTCTTCCTGCACCAGCCCCCAGTTGTGATGGTGCCCCGCCGCGAAGATGTGCGCCGGCGCCTTCATCTTGGCCGCCTTCAAGAGGCCGTGCATGGCGTTCCACTGCGAGTAACCGGGGAAGTTGTGGGCAGCCCAAATCCTGCACTCCCGGTCGTTCGGGAAGACCAGCTTGAACCGCGCCTGCCATTCGGATTGCTTGGGTGCGTCGGGCCACGGCTCGCGCTTCATTTCCACGATCTGCGCGCTCATCTGCCGGAACACTTCCGCGCCGTCGTTCCACATATCGTGGTTGCCCAGCAGCCAGATCAGCCAGTCGATGCCGCTCTCGAATAGGAGCCACTTCGCCAGCTTGTACGCCGTTGCCTGACTTGTCTCTTGATGCGCGAACAGGCGCTGCAGCCGGCCCGTCCAGTTGTTCGTGGTGTCGCCGATGTTCACGCCGAACAGCGCCGGTGTGCGCCCGTGAAGCTCGCAGTGATGCCGGAGCAGCGGCCAATTGCACCCGTCGTCATCGACGTGCGGATCACCGAAGAAGGTGAGGCCGATCGGTCCGTCGATGTTGACCTTGACCGGAAACCACTTCTCCGCCCGGTGCCGCTTGTGGCGCACGGCGAACCGCTCGCACATCCGCTCGATGATCTTGTCGGTCGGAATGTCGTCGGGTGGAAGCTCGGGGAGTTCGACCGCTGGCGCGACCGGGCCGAATTGCTCGATGGCGCGCTTCAACCGGTTCTGGAATGTCGAGCGGTCAAGGCCCAGCGCGGCGGCCGCGTGGCTCTTGTTGCCATGCAGTTGCATCGCCTGCCAGGCTTCGCGCAGGTCGGCTTCAGGGAGGGGTTTAGTGGGCATGTCACACCGCCCAGCAGAGGATGTAGCCAACGACAGCGCCGAGCAGCGCCG
>JAUIJH010000042.1 GCA_030431335.1 Alphaproteobacteria bacterium | reverse complement strand
CGACGTCCGCCATTTCCCCCACCGAGGCGACGACGGAAAAGCCGATGCCGCGCGCGTCCGCCCAATCGAGCATCGCCGTGACGATGGCGCCCGATTGCGACAGGAGGGCGAGGTTTCCGGGCCTGGCCGTCAGGTGCGAGAAGCTCGCGTCGAGCCCGATGCCGGGCACCTGGAGGCCGAGGCAGTTGGGCCCCAGGACCCGCAGGCAGTGGACCCGCGCGGCGTCCAGCATTTTCTGGCGCAGCGCCGGGGTGAGGCCGGCGGTGATCACCACCGCCGCCCGCGCGCCCGCCGCGCCGAGCTCGGCGATGAGGCCCGGCACCGCCTGCGCCGGCGTCACCACCACGCCGAGGTCCGGCACGAACGGCAGGTCGGCGACGTGCGCGACGCACGCGCGATCGCCGATCGTGCGATATTTCGGATTGACCAGCCCGACATCGCCGCGAAAGCCCGACCCGGTCAGCCGCGCGAGCACCACCGCGCCCAGCGAGCCCGGCCGCGCGCTGGCCCCGATCAGCGCCAATGACCGCGGCGCCAGCATCTTGTCGAGATTGCGTACGGTCATGTCGACTCCATCGTTGCATTCGAGCCTTAGCGGAGGCGTTGGCGGCTTCGTCTTGACGACCATCAAATCCGGCGTCCGGACTCGGGCGGATTGTAGCGCCCTCCACCAACCCTGGGAGGCACTCATGTACGCTCCATGGACGATCGGCGGGGTCCTTCTCGGCTTCGTCTTCTTCGTCGCGGTCCTTCTGGTCCAGCCCGTCGGCGTCTCGACCCAGTTCGTCGTCGTGGACGCGATCCTGTGGGACGCGGCCGACCACGCGGCGATCACCTTGGACCCTGCCTCCGCCACCGGCTACACTAGTACCAACGCCTACCTCGCCGAAGGCGGGGGCCGGTACGCGGCCCAGGCGGCCGAGTTTCCCGGCTACGGCCTCGTCTTCGTCGCGGCGCTGATGCTGGGGGCCTTCCTGTCCGCGCTGCTTCGCGGCGGCGTCGGCCGGCGCGAGCGCGCGATGCCCTCGATCTGGCGCGCCCGCTTCGGCGACAACCCGGCGCGGCGCTGGATCGCCTGCTTCGGCGGGGGGGCCATCGTCCTCTACGGCGCCCGCCTGGCCGGCGGCTGCACCTCCGGCCACATGATGAGCGGGACGATGCAGACCGCGCTTTCGGGCTTCCTGTTCTCCTTCGCCACCTTCGCGGCCGCGGTGCCCACCGCCGTCGCGATCTATCGCCGGGAGCGCTGACCATGACCCTCGTGCTCGCGCTCCTCGTCGGCGGCGCCTTCGGCTTCATGCTCGACCGCGTCGGCGCCAGCGATCCCGGCGAGATCATCGGCATGCTGCGCCTCACGCACCTGCGGCTGATGAAGACGATCCTGCTGGCGATCGGGGTCGGCGCCGTGCTCACGTTCGCCGGGCTGCTGGCGGGGTTCGTCGACCCCGTCCACCTGTCGGTCAAGACGGCGCACCTGGGCGTCGTCCTGGGCGGGCTCCTGCTGGGCGCCGGCTTCGGCATGGCGGGCTACTGCCCCGGAACCGGCCTCGCCGCCGCGGCGACCGGGCGGATCGACGCCTGCTTCTTCGTCGTCGGCGGGCTCGTCGGCGCGGCCGGCTACATGCTCACGCACACGCTGTGGGCGGGCGCGGGCGTCCTCGCCCCCATCGCCGGCGGCAAGGTCACGCTCGGCCCCATCGCCGGCACGTCCTATCCGGCGCTGATCGAGGCGGTGTCGGGCGAGTGGCTCGGCATTGCGGTCGGCGTGGTGTTCATCGCGATCGCGGTCGCGATCCCCGACACCTTGCGCCCGACGCGGGCGGTCCGTCCGCCCGGCCGCCGGTTCGAGGCCACGGGGTGACGCGCCCGGACGGCGACGGCCCGTCCCCGGACCGGCCGCCGCGCTCCCCCGGTGCCCGCGGGGTTAGTGGCAGACGATGAGCGGGATCTCGCAGTTGCGCAGCATGTATTCGGAGAAGCCGCCGAGCACCATCTCGCGGAACACGCTGTGGCCGTAGGCGCCCATGACGAGGGTGTCGCATTCCAGTTCGCGAACCCTTTGCAGCACCGCTTCGGCGGGGGGCTGATGGCCGACTTCCACCAGATCGAGCCTCGCCTCGATGCCGTAGGCGGCCAGATAGCCGCGTGCCGCGTCCGGCAGCCGGGCCGGATCGCCGGGCGAGGTGTCGTCGGTGACGATGATGTGGACCTCGCGCGCCACCTCGATCAGCGGGCGCGCATTGATCAGCGCGCGGGTCGCTTCCGGCGTGCCGTTCCATGCGATCGCGCAGCGGCCGCCCGACAGCCGCGCCGGGCCGTCGGAGGCGGCGGGCCGCACGATCAGCACCGGCCTGCCGGAATTGAACAGGGCCGCGTTGGTCGAGGCTCCTGACCAAAGGTCGTCCAGGCCCGCGCCGACCACCACGAGGTCGCACAGCGAAATCGTGCGCAGCAGCATCCCGTCGTTCGCCTCGATCGACAGGAACGTGACCCGCGGCAGGCTGCAGCCGTTGCCGTCGAGCGGAACCTGGTGCCGCTTGCAAAGCTCGGCCGTCGCGTTCCTGGCGAACTCGTTCGACCGCTCGCGGCTTGCCTTTATCGCCTCCATCACCTCACGATCGAACATGCCGAAGCCGGAGACCGGACCGGACACGGGCGGTATCGGCGAGGGCGTGTGGACGACCTTCAGGTGGGCGGCCTCGCTTTTGGCGAGGCCGATCGCCGTTTCGAGTGCGCTGTATTCCTGATCCATGCCGTCGAAGAGACAGACTATCGATCGCATTGCCATGTGGGGGCCCCGTATAATGCTGCCGCCTTGCGGAGGTGGCGCCGCGAGATCGCTGAACCGCATCCCAGTGGCGAATGCAGCGTGTACGCGGCGCCTTGCCCTTGAGAATTGTCAACGGCTGCCGATGGGAGAGGAATCTGTCATCGCCATGGAGCGCGTCAAGCGGCGCGTGAATTGCCGTCGAGGCCGGGCCGTCCCAACCCGGCCGGCCCCTTCGCGCCCGCGCGCTGCCGCTCGGCCCCTGCGCCCGTTCCCGCCCGCAGGCCAACAGAGATGACTTGGATGCCCTTTGCCGCGACCCGCCGGTCCACCCCCGCGCCGCCCGACACCGCCGCCTCGCCCCAAACGCCCGAGGCGGCCGCCCCCCATGCCGCGCCGGCCTCAGAGATCCTCGACTTCCACGGCGTGGACGCCCAGGCCGGCCTGGCGCACCAGGAGGCCAAGGAGCGGCTGGGGCGCTACGGGCCCAACCGCGTCGCCGGGGCGCCCTCCGTCTCCAACGTGGCGATCCTCCTGGCGCAGCTCGTCAGCCCCGTCGTCTGGCTGCTCGCCGCGGCGACAGCGCTGTCGCTGGCGCTCGGCGACATGGCCGAGGCGATCGCCATCCTCGTCGTCCTCGTGCTCAACACGGCCATCGGCTTCGTGGCCGAGCAGCGCGCGGTCCGCTCCATGGAGGCGCTGCGCCGGCTCGACATCGCGACGACGCGGGTGCGGCGGGAAAGCTCCGTCGGCACCGTCCCGGTGCACGAGGTGGTGCCGGGCGACATCGTGCTCCTGGAGGCCGGCGACCGGGTGCCGGCGGACATGCGCCTGGTGGAAGCCTCGCGCCTGGCCGCGGACGAATCGATGCTGACGGGCGAATCCATCGCCGCCGACAAGACCGTCGCGGCCGTCGCGCCCGAGACGCCCGTCCACGACCGCACGCCCATGCTGTTCAAGGGAACGGCCGTCACCACCGGCAGCGCCGTCGCCGTGGTGACGTCGACCGGGCCCACCACCGAGATCGGCCGCATCGCGACGCTCGCCCTGTCGGCCGGCAGCGATCGCTCCAAGCTCGAGGAGCGCCTCACCGTCCTCGCCCGGCAGCTCATCTGGCTGACGCTGGTGCTGGCGGCCGCGGTCGCCGTCATCGGCATCGCGTCGGGCGAAAGCGTGACGGGCATGGTGGAGGCGGCGATCGCGCTCGCCGTCGCCGCGATCCCGGAGGGCCTGCCGATCGTCGCGACGCTCACGCTCGCCAGGGGCATGCTCAAGATGGCGCGCGAGAACGCGCTGGTGCGCAGCCTCGGCGCGGTCGAGACGCTGGGCGCCACCACGGTGATCCTCACCGACAAGACCGGAACCATCACCGAGAACCACATGTCGGTGGAGCGCATCGTGGGCCTCGCCGGCGATCTCGACGAGGGGCCGCTGCGCGACAAGGCGCTCACCGTCGGCGTCCTGTGCTCCAACGCGGACCTCGATGCGAGCGGGACAAGCTCCGGCGACCCGCTCGAGGTCGCCCTCCTGGAGGCGGCGGAAGAGGGCGGCATCGACATCGGCGCCCTGCGACGCGAGCGCCCGCGCCTCCTGGAACACGCCTTCGACCCCGCCATCCGCATGATGGCGACCATCAACAGCCTCGAAGCGGGCCAGGCGGTCGCCGTGAAGGGCGCGCCGGAGGCCGTGCTCGGCGCCTCCACGCACGCCGCCATGCCGGACGGGCAGGCCGTCCCCCTCGGCGCCGCCGAGCGGGCGAGCCTGCGCGCGGGAATGGACGAGCTGGCGCACGGCGGCCTGCGGCTCATCGCGCTCGCGGAGGCGACGGGCGAGATCGACGCGAGCGATCCGTTCCACGATCTGACGTTCGTCGCCACCGCCGCGCTGCGCGATCCGCCGCGCGAGGACATCCCGGCCGCCATCGCCGCCTGCCACCGCGCAGGCATCCACGTCGTCATGGTGACGGGCGACCACGAGGAGACGGCCCGCGCCATCGCCCGCTCCGTCGGCCTCGCCGACCGAGGGCGCGGCCCCGCCGTCCACGCCCGCGTCACGCCGGAGGAAAAGCTCAAGCTCGTCGCGGCGTTCCAGGAGGCCGGCGAGACCGTCGCGATGACCGGCGACGGGGTGAACGACGCCCCGGCCCTGCGCCAGGCCGACATCGGCGTCGCCATGGGCATCCGCGGCACGGACGTCGCGCGCGAGGCGGCCGACATCGTCCTCCTCGACGACGCCTTCGCGACCATCGTGACGGCCGTGCGCGAGGGGCGGGTGATCTTCGAGAACATCCGCCGGTTCTGCGTCTACCTGCTGTCGTGCAATCTGGGCGAGATCCTGCTCATCGCCTTCGCTCTCCTCGTGGGGCTGCCGCTGCCGCTCAACCCGCTGCAGATCCTGTTCCTCAACCTCGTCACGGACGTGTTTCCCGCGTTCGCGCTCGCGGCCGGGCGCGGCGATGCCAAGGTGCTCGATGCCCCGCCCCGGCCGCCGTCGGAACCCATCCTCGCGCGCCGGCAGTGGGTGGACGTCGCCCTGTTCGGCGCCACCATCGGCATCGCCTCCCTCGCCGCGTTCTGGGCGGCGCTCACCTTTCTGGGGGCGTCGGAAGAGGCGGCCACCACCGTCGCGTTCCTGTCGATCGGGCTCGCCCAGCTCCTGCACGTCGTCAACATGCGCGACGTGCGGGACGGCTGGTTCGTCAACCAGGTCACCACCAACCCGTTCGTGTGGGGCGCGACGGTGATTTCGATCGCGTTCTTCGCGCTGGCGCTGTGGCTGCCCGGCTTGCGCGACGTCTTCGGGCTGGAGGCGCCGACCGGCGCGCAGTGGCTGCTGGTGGCCGGCGCCAGCCTCGTGCCCGTGGCGGTCGGCCAGGTGGCGATCGGCGTCAGGCGGGTCTGGGGGCCGAAGGACGGCCGCCACGGCCGATAGGCCGGCGCGCCCTCCCGCGCGGCGAGCCCAAGCCTGGGCTAGCGCGCCGTGCCGGTCGGGCGCACGGGCACCGCGAGCCGGTAGCCGACCTCGCGCACGGTGCTGATGGTGCCGTTCGGCAGCTTCTTGCGCAGCCGCGCGATGGTGCTGTCGATCGCCCGGTCGAACGCGTCGGCATCGTCGCCGCGCGCATCGATCAGCGCCTCGCGCGTCAGCGCCCGCCCGTTCGCCCGCACCAGCGCGACGAGGATCTCGAACTCGCCCCGCGTGAGCGTCAGCGGCTCCCCTTGCGCGTTGAGGAGCATCCGTTCGTCCGGGACGAGCTTCAGATCCCCGATGATGAACCCCGTGTCGCAGGCCTCCGCTTCCCCCTCCGGCGCGGGCGGCGATGCCTTCTGCTGGGACCGGCGCAGCACCGTGCGCACGCGCGCCAGGAGCTCGCGGACATGGAAGGGCTTGGCGAGGTAGTCGTCGGCGCCCACCTCCAGCCCCACCACGCGATCGATCACGTCGCCCTTGCCCGTCACCATGATGATCGGCGTGTCCGTCGTTCGCCGCAATCGGCGTGCGATTTCAAGGCCGTCGGTGCCTGGCAGGTTGAGATCCAGCGTGATGAGATCGTAGGCGTGCTCCGTCATGCGGGCGTCCAGCTCGGCCTCGTCGGCCGCCTCGTCCACCGTGTACCCCTCCGGCTCGAGCGAACGCCGGATCAAAGAGCGGACCCTGCTGTCGTCGTCGACGACGATGATTCGGACCGAGTTCATCACCCCAAAGGGCTCCCGTTTCAGCGTTCCGACCATCTAACACATTTGTGCAACAGAGCTGCCACCTGCCCGGCAAACGAATGCGACGTGCACCTGCTTCAAGGGAGACGAGCTTAACGGCCACCCCAGCCCGAGGAAGCCAACATGACCGCCATGTCAGTCGCATATCCCGCACTGCCCGACGCTTTGTTGCCCGTCTCCACGCTGCCGCTGCTGCGGTGGAACAACCACGAGCACCTGTTCCACGAAGGGGACCCCGCCTCCGCGATCTTCGCCATCGAGAGCGGCGCGGTGCTGATCTACCGCACGACGCTCGACGGATGCCGGCTCATCCACGGCATCCGCTTCAAGGGCGAACTCGTCGGGGTCGGCTACGGTGGCACCTACGGCGTGAGCGCGGTCGCGGTCCGGCCTGCCACGGCCAGGAGCATCTCGCGCTGCGCCCTCGACCGGGCCATCGATGCCGATCCGGCCGTCGCGCGCCGCATGATGCAGGTGCTGACGTCGGAGCTGATGAGCACGAGCGACCAGCTGATGGTCATCGGCAGCCGGACCGCCATCGGCCGCGTCGCCGCCTGCCTCGTCGACCTGTCCAACCGCGCGGCCGGCGGCGGCGACAATTTCGTGCTGCCCGTCAATCGCGCCGAGATGGGCGACCTCCTGGGCCTGACCATCGAGACGGTCAGCCGCTCCATGACGCGGCTCAAGACGATGGGCATCATCGCCCTGCCCCGCAGCGACACCGTGACCATCCGCAAGCGGCCGGCGCTGCTCGCGCTGGCGCAGGACGACGGCGACGGCGCCGCGCGCGGCCGCCTGTGCGCGTGAGGCGAACCCGCCACCAACCGCCCACACCGTCCGGCAAGGGAGAACGGCATGCACGAAATCCGACTTGAGCTCGCCCGCGATCACGAGATGCCCGAGGGCAGCGCGCGGCGCGGATATCTCTTCCGCGCCCCGCTCGACGGCGAGGGCTATCTCGACAAGAACGCCTGGCGCGAACTCGCCGAGCGCTGTGCCGTCACCCGCTTCTGGGACGGTGCCGTCACCGAGCTCGGCACCCTGGTGCTGCGGGCCGACGGGCAATGGGTGTTCGATTTCGACCCCGCCGACGATGCCGACGACGAGCCCGGCTACCGCTTCGGATCCCACGTTTTCCAGGTCGGCGAGTACGTGTCGATCCTCGAGCACGACGGCCACGAGCGCACCTTCCGCGTCGTCGCCAGCAAGGCGCTGCCACAGGGCGATTGACCGTCGTCAACCGATCGCCCGCGCGCTCCCGCGAGGGTATCGGGCGGGCAGGACGGGCTTGCCCGACCAAGGAGGGGCCCTGGCATGAGCAACGACACGATCATCTGGCTCGAGACGATGCGCCGCGGCAATGTCGGCGAGGTGGGCGGCAAGAACGCCTCCCTCGGCGAGATGATCGCCGAGCTTGGCTCCAAGGGGATCGACGTTCCGCCCGGCTTCGCGACGTCCGCCTCTGCCTATCGCCAGTTCATCGCCGCCAACGAGCTGGAGCCGCGGCTCCGGCGCCATCTGGACGATCTCGCCGCCAAGCGCGCATCCCTGCCGGACGCCGCGCGCGCCATCCGCCAGGCCATCGTCGCCGCGCCGTGGCCGATGGACATGGCGCAGGCGATCACCGGCGCCTATCGCGACCTCAGCCGCAAGGTCGGCCAGGCGGACGTGTCCGTGGCCGTGCGCTCGAGCGCCACGGCGGAGGATCTCGCCGACGCGAGCTTCGCCGGCCAGCAGGAGACCTTCCTCAACGTCAGCGGCAGCGAGGCGCTGCTCGAGGCGGTGAAGCGCTGCTTCGCCTCCCTCTTCACCGCCCGCGCCATCTCCTACCGCGACGCGAAGGGCTTCGACCATCTCGCCGTCGCGCTGTCGGTCGGCGTGCAGCTCATGGTGCGCACCGACATCGGCGGCTCCGGCGTGATGTTCACCATCGACCCCGACAGCGGCTTCGACCGGGTCGTCGTCATCAACGCCGCCTGGGGCCTCGGCGAGACCGTGGTGCAGGGCGCCGTCGATCCGGACGAGTTCGTCGTCTACAAGCCGTTCCTGGCCGATGCCGCCCTCACGCCGATCATCGAGAAGCGCCGCGGGGCCAAGGAGATCAAGATGATCTACGGCACCGGCGCGGAGCGGACCCGGACCGTGCCGACCTCCAAGATCGAGCGGAAGCGCCTCGTCCTGTCCGACGACGATGTCCTGACGCTGGCCCGCTGGGCCGTCACCATCGAGGACCATTACGGCTGCCCGATGGACATCGAGTGGGCCAAGGACGGCGGCAACGGCCGCCTCTATATCGTCCAGGCGCGGCCCGAGACGGTGCGCTCGCAGGAGGACGCGTCGGCGCTGTCCACCTACACCATCGCGCAGAAGGGCGAGACGCTGCTCACCGGGCTCGCCATCGGCGATGCGGTCGCCGCCGGCGAGGTCTGCCTGATCGAGGACGTGGCCGACCAGGCCAACTTCATCGACGGGGCGATCCTGGTGACGCGCACCACCGATCCCGACTGGGTGCCCGTCATGAAGCGGGCCGCCGCCATCGTCACCGACCATGGCGGGCGCACGTCGCATGCGGCCATCGTCAGCCGCGAACTCGGCGTGCCGGCGATCGTGGGCACCGGCGACGCGACCGAGCGCCTCCACTCCGGCCAGAGCGTGACGCTGTCGTGCGCGGAGGGCGACACCGGGTTCGTCTATGACGGGACGGCGCAATTCTCCTCCGAGACCGTCTCGCTGACGGACCTGCCGCAGACCCGCACCAAGGTGATGCTGAACCTCGCCAATCCGGGCGCCGCGTTCCGCTGGTGGCGCCTGCCCGCCGACGGGATCGGCCTGGCGCGGATGGAGTTCGTCATCGCCAACCAGATCCGGGTGCACCCGATGGCGCTGGCGCGCTTCGAGGCGGTGCGCGACCCGGCCGTGCGCGTCGAGATCGAGAAGCTGGCCGAAGGCTACGACGACCGCTCGGACTATTTCGTCGATGCCCTCGCCCGCAGCCTCGGCAAGATCGCCGCCGTCGTCCACCCCAGGCGCTGCCTCGTCCGGTTCAGCGATTTCAAGACCAACGAATACGCCAGCCTGCTGGGCGGCGCCGCGTTCGAGCCGACCGAGGAGAACCCGATGCTCGGCTTTCGCGGCGCGTCGCGCTATGCGGCCGACGCCTATCGCGACGCCTTCGCGCTGGAGTGCCGCGCCATCGCCAAGCTGCGGGGCGAGATGGGGTTCGCCAACGTCGCGGTGATGATCCCGTTCTGCCGCTCGATCGGCGAGGCCGACAAGGTGCTGGCGGTGATGGCCGAACACGGGCTGAAGCGGGGCGAGGACGGACTGGAGGTGTTCGTGATGGCGGAGATCCCGTCCAACGTCATCCTCGCCAAGGCGTTCGCGGAGCGCTTCGACGGCTTCTCCATCGGCTCCAACGATCTGACGCAGCTGACGCTGGGCGTCGACCGCGATTCGGATCTCCTGTCGGACCTCTTCGACGAAAGCGATGCGGCCGTGAAATGGATGATCTCCACCGTCATCCGCGAGGCGCACGCCGCCGGCTCCGTCGTCGGCCTGTGCGGCCAGGCGCCGAGCGACCACCCCGAGTTCGCGGCCTTCCTCGTGGGCGAGGGGATCGATTCCATCTCCGTGACGCCCGACAGCTTCGTCGCGGTCAAGCGGGTCGTCGCGGGCGCCGAACAGGAGCAGGGTACGCCCGGCCTGCGGGCTTCGGCCTGACGGGTCAGTCCCCCGCCGGCCGGCGCCATTCGTCGGCCGGCCCGGCATAGCGCTCGACCACCGCCTCGGCGATGGCCCGGCGGCTGTCGGTGGCGCTCACGGTCTCGTCGTCTTCCAGCCGCTCGGCGACGCGGGCGAGCTCCTCGTCCTTGATGACGTGGCGGAACCAGGCCGTATAGTCGCCCGCGCGCAGATGGTGCTCCCACACCTCGTCGCCGATTTCGGCCGCGATTTCCATGAAGCTGTAGAGATTGTTGGCCGGCCGGTTGAGCCGTTTGCGCGGCCCGCGAAAATAGAAGCTGTGCCACGATCCGACGTCGCCGAGGGCGTATTTGCCCCGGTGGCGCAGGTGCGGCCGGCCGCAGGGCAGCAGGTCGACCAGCGCCGGAACCGCGCCGGACCCCGGCTTCCACCTGATGAGCTGCACATCGCCCGGAACGCCGAGGTCCGCCGGAGGGTCGATGCCGAGCCGCTCGGCGATATCGGCGATGAACTGCGGCGCGCCCTCCCCCAGCGCCAGCACCGTGCCCACCGAGCGCAGCACCCGGTGGGACAGGACGTGCGGCGACAGGGTGACCAGGACGGTCGCGCGGGCGCCGGTCTCCTCGATGCGGTCGGACGCCTCGCCGCCGCTGGGCAGGACCTGGTGCGCTTCGTCGACCACGAGCCAATGGGGGCGCCCGGTCCGCTCGCGCATCGCGGCCACCTCGCCGAGGAAGTCGGCCAGGAAGGACTGGCGTGCGCCGATGGTCAGCGCCTGCGTGCAGACGACGACGTTGACCCGCGCCTCGCCGAGAAGCTGGAGCGCCTCGCTCAGCAGCGGCGCCGTTGTCTCGGTGCCGATGGCGACGGTGTGCGCGAGCCCCGCATAGTCGCTCTCGGGGTCGATGACGGCAAACTCGAAGCCCTTCGCCGCCATGTTCTCCGTCAACGCGATCGCCAGCCGGGTCTTGCCGCTCTCCGAGCCGCCGACGATGAGGACGTTGCCCTCAGAGGGCGCGAGGTCGGCGCAGCCCGCGTCCGCCAGCGTACCGAAGGCGACGCAGTGGCGGGCCGGCGGCGCGAGCAGGGCGTCGTCCGCGATGATCCGCTCGATCAGCTCCACCACCCCGGCGCCATGGTCGGCGGCGAGGCGGATGTCGACCTCGTCCTTCACGCTGGCAAGCGCGTTGGCGACGGCCGCGGAGCATCCGCACCCGCGCAGGAACGCGTGATCGTTTTCCGCATCCCCCACGCCCACAGTGTTGTTGATGGACAGGCCCAGCTCGTCGAGCGCGGCATGGAGGCCGGTGTCCTTGTTGACGCCGGTCGGCAGCACCATCACGGCGCCCTTGTTGAAGACGATCTGGAGTTCGAGCCCCAGCTCGTGGATCGCCTGCAGCACCTTGTCCTGATGCGGCTCCCACGTCGCCACGATCGCGCGGCCCACCGACACCGGCGCCACGCCCAAGGCCTCGAGGCGCTCGACGAACGCGGCCGGCGGCGGCGTGCCGATGACGCGCTCGCGACCCGACGCCGGATCGTAGACGAGCGCCCCGTTTTCGGCGACGACCCGGTCGAACAGCGTGAGATCGTCGACGACGCGCGCAAGGTCGGGGAGTTCGCGGCCGGTGACGAGGATCAGCCGGCGGCCGCTCTGCTTGAGCCGCCGCAGCGCCTCGCGCGTCGGCCGGTCGACGACGCCCTTGTTGGCGATGGTGCCGTCGAAATCCATGGCGAGAGCGAGGAAGTACATGTCGCCGGTTCCCATGCCCCGCCCGGCCGGCCCGCTCACCTTGCCTGGCCGCCGGGTCGCGATTGTTCGGAAAGGCTCACGCGCTCGGGCGGCGCGTCTGTCTGCCGCGCCGCCCGAGCGGATGGTGCCGGCGTCAGTGCGACATCATCACGGGGCGCTTCGTCGCTTCCATCATGTCGCGGGTGGCGCCGCCCAGGATGATCTCCGACAGGCGCGAATGGCCGTACGCGCCCATGACGATGAGATCGGCGTCGATCGACTGCGCGTGGCTCAGGATCGCCTCGGCGATCGACCGGTTTTCCCGCGGGATCGCGTCCACCGTCACGGGCAGGCCGTGCCGGGCGAGCATGGCCGCGAGGTCCGCGCCGGGCTCTTCGCCGTGACTGTCGGGCCCGATCTGAGGGTCGACGACGACGATGCGGATGTCCTGCGCCCCGGTGATCAGGTCGAGCGCGTCGCGCACGGCGCGGGCCGCTTCCCGCCCCGCGTCCCAGCCGATCACCACGCGGGCGCCGATCTTTTCGAGCTCGGCCCCGCGCGGCCACAGGATCACCGGGCCGCCGCTCTCGAACAGCGCCGCATAGACGAGCCGGTGCCAGTCGCCCTCGGTATCGTCCCGCGCCAGGATCGTGAGGTCCGCGTAGCGGGCCTGCCGGGCGATGGCGCCGCCGGCGCTCGCCGTCGTCGCCACGATGCCGCGAACCTCGAACGATGCGCCGGTCGGTGCCAGACGCCCCTGCGCCCACTCCACCGTCGCCTTCACTTCGTCGCGGGCGGCTTGCAGCTCCTTGAGGTAACCCTCCACCGGCACATCGTAGGGGCCGCCATAAAGCGGCATCGGCTCCAGTCCGACCGCCAGCGCCACCAGGTGAAGATTGCGCTTCACCGCGAACGCCGCCGCCTCGGCAAGGAGCTCGGCACCGACATCGTCTTTCGAAGCCTGTACGAGGATCGTCTTTATTTCAGCCATCGAAGCCTCCCGCTAATCAAGACAGGACAATGGCCGTTCGCCGCGCCGAATATTTGATGTTCGTCAATCCTCGACGCGGCACTCCGCCGCGAATAGCCGCGAAGACCGGAGGGGGCGCGCGCGAGGCGCCGCCTACCGTTCGGTGTCCGCGCGGTAGGCGGCGAGGAGTTCGTTGCGCACGTGCTCGGGCTGCCGGTCGAGCGCGCCGGCGAGCGCCTTCAACTCGCGCCTGACGCCGTGGAGCTGGTCGAGCAGCGACAGGACGACGGGGATCGCCTCGTCGTTGATGTTCAACTCGTCCTTCAGGTGGCAGACGAGGCGGAGCCGGGCGATATCGATGGCATCGAACTCCGGCGCGCCGTCGTCGCGCCGCGAGGGCAGCACCCAGCCGTCGCCGACCCAGACCCGCAGGCGCGACAGCGTCACCTCGGTCACTTCGGCCACCACCTGCGCTTCGTTCATCCTCGTCATGCGCTCTTCCTCCATTGGGCTCGCGGATCGAGCGTGCGGCGTTCGCGGAACTCTTCCATGGCCGTGCGAAGGGCCGCATCCGGCTCCTTCGGCACCACCACCTTCAGCACCACCCGCTGGTTGCCGGGCGGCCGGCTCTTGGGCTTCACGCCGCGCCCGCGCAGGCGCAGCACGTCGCCGCTCGAGGATCCCGCCGGCACCGTCAGCCGCACGCTGCCGGCGATGGTCGGCACCTCGATCTTGGCGCCGAGCACCGCCTCGTCGATGGCGATCGGCACCTCGACGACGATGTCGTCGCCATCGCGCGTGAACAGCGGGTGCGGCCGCACCGCCACCTCAACCAGCGCGTCGCCCGGCGGCCCGTCGCCGAGGCCCGGCCCGCCCTTGCCACGCAGCCGGAGCGTTTCGCCATCGCGGATGCCGGCGGGAATGGACACGTCGAGCGCGACGCCGTCCGGCATCGTCACCCGGCGGGTCGCCCCGTTCGCCGCATCGAGGAGGTCGATGTCGATGTGGTAGTGCATGTCCCGGCCGCGGGCGGTGAAGCGCGTGCGGGTGCCCTGCCCGCCGCCACCGCCCCCGCCACCGCCACCGCGGCCCCCACCGAACAGGTCGGCGAAGAAGTCCGACGCGTCGCCGAGGTCCTCGTAGCCGGCCGAGCTCGCATAGCGCCCGCCGCGGTCCTGGTCGGCGTATTCCTTGTAGAAGCGGTGCTGGGGACGCTCCGCGCCCGACGCGTCGATCTCGCCTCGGTCGAAGCGCCCCCGCTGCTCGGGATCCTTCAGGAGCTGGTAGGCGCCCGAGGCCGCCTTGAAATGCTCCTCCGCCGACGCATCGCCCGGATTGAGGTCCGGATGATGCGACTTGGCGAGCTTGCGGTACGCCTTCTGGATCTCCGCCTGCGTCGCCGTCCGCGACACGCCGAGAATGTCATAGGGATCGTCGTTCAAGGGAACCTCGTTCGTGTCTGGCGGCGCAAAGCGTTTTCGGCGGCCGGGGCGGTATTGGGTTGCGTTTCGTCAATACGCGTCCCGTCCGGCCAGGCCATTGTCGGGCATCGATGTGGAATGAGGTGTGTCATGGACCGATCATTGCCAAGATGGCGAACGGCGGCCAACGCCATCGTCGCATTTTTCATCACGCTGGTGCTGGCTTGCCTCCTGGCGGCCGCGCTGGTGGCGATCTTCGCGTTCGCGCTGTCGGCCTCGCGCACGGCCGCCGCCGCCTCGCTCGAACATGGCGGCGACATCTACGCCTCGGGCGACGACGCCGACGCGCCGCAGGCGGGCGCGCGCAACCTCTTTCTCGCCGGCGGCGGGGTGGAACTGAAGCAGCCGGTCGAACGCGACGCCCACATCGCCGGCTTCGACGTCGACGTGGAGGCCAATGTCGGTGGCGACCTCTACGTCGCCGGCGCCATCGTCAACCTCGACGCGGCGGTGGGCGGGGACGCGACCGTCGCCGCGTTCCGCCTGCGAACGGGCTCGGCGAGCGCCATCGCCGGCAACACGCGCGCCGCGGCCCGCACCGTGGTGCTCGACGGCACCTTGTCGGGCGCCGCGCTCGTTACCGCCGAGCGGCTCGAGCTCAACGGCGTCGTCGAGGGCGACCTGAGGTTCGCCGGCCGCACGATCGCCTTCGGTCCCGACGCGCGCGTCGGCGGCATCCTCACCGCGCAGACGCCGCACGAGCCCACCGTCCCCGCCTCGGTCGCGGCGCCGGACCGCGTGCGCCACGAACTGTTCGTGCCGTCCGACTTCGCCGAGCGGTTCGGCAAGGGCGCGGGCGAAGCCATCGGCCTCGCGGTGCCGACCTGGTGGATGATCGGCGGGGCGGTCGCCGCCTTCCTCCTCGGCCTCGTCCTCGTGGGCGTCCTCTTTCTCGGCCTGGCGCCGCGCACGGTCGAGGCGTTGCGCACCGACGCCGAGCGGCATGTGTGGCGCAGCCTCGGCTACGGCCTGATCGGCCTTTCCACGCTGCTCGGCCTCGTCCCGCTGGCGGTCATCACCATCGTCGGGCTGCCGCTGATCCCGCTGATCCTGCTCCTGGCGGGGTTCCTGGCCTTCTTCGCCTATCTCCTCGGGGTCTACGTGTTCGCCCACCGCGTGTTCCGCAGCTTCGGCGCCGGACACGCCACCATGGCCGGGCGGCTGCGCACCTTCGTGATCGGCCTCCTGGTCATGCTGCTCCTCAACGTGGTGCCCATCCTCGGCTGGCTGATCAATGCGCTCGCCGCGCTGGTCGGGTTCGGCGCGCTGGAAATGCGGCTGATCAAACGCCTCGGCGGCCGGTCCGCCGCGGCCGGACCGCGAGGCGGGGAAGCGGCCGCCACCACCCTCTAGCCGGGTGCGCGGCCCGGGGCGGCATCGACAGCGGACACGGGCGGCGCGCGCATCGGGCGGGCCGCCGCCGGGAGAGGATCCATGCAAAAAGAGCTGAGCGACGTGATTGCCGACATCCTCGGGCGGGCGGCGGACATGACCGTCGCCACCTTGCGCGAGGACGGGTATCCGCAAGCAACGACCGTGAGCTTCGTCAATGACGGGACGACGCTCTATTTCGGCTGCGGGAGCGGCTCGCAGAAGGCGCACAACATCGAGCGCGACGGGCGCGTCTCGGTCACCGTCAACCTGCCCTACCGGACGTGGGACGAGATCCGCGGCCTCTCGCTGGCCGGCATCGCGGAGGTGGTCACCGACCCGGCCGAAACCGCCCGCGCCTACGAAAGGATGCTGGCGAAGTTTCCGCAGGTGAAGGACTTCGCGCCGCTGGAGGACGCCGAGATGGCCCTCGTGCGGATCCGCCCGCAAGTGGTCTCCGTGCTCGACTACGGCAAGGGGTTCGGACACACCGATTTCGTCCACCTCGGCGATGCCGCGGCATCGCCCGCCGGCGCCTAGGAGCGGGCGCGCGCGGTGACGGACGAACCACACCCTCCGGGGCGCGTGACGGCGGTGCGCGGCGCCGTCGTCGACGTCGCGTTCGCCGAGGGCCCGCTGCCGCCGATCGACCACAGCCTCGTCATCGAGGTGCCCGATGGGGCCGCCATCCTCGCCGAGGTGCAGGCCCACCGCGACCGGCATGTGGTGCGCGCCATCGCGCTGCAGGCGACCACCGGGCTGAGGCGCGGCGCGCCGGTCCACCCCACCGGCGGCCCGCTGCGGATGCCGGTGGGTCCGTCCATCCTCGGCCGCCTCCTCGACGTGACGGGCCGGACCGGGGACGGCGGCGCCCCGCTGCCGGCGGACGTGCCGCTGCGCCCGATCCACCGCCCCCCGCCGGCGATGTCCCGCCAAAGCGGAACGACCGACATCTTCGCCACCGGCATCAAGGTGATCGACCTGCTCGCGCCGATCGCGCAGGGCGGCAAGGCCGCCATGTTCGGCGGGGCGGGCGTGGGCAAGACGGTGCTGGTGATGGAGCTGATCCACGCCATGGTCTCCGGCTACCAGGGCATCTCCGTGTTCGCCGGGGTGGGCGAGCGCTCGCGCGAGGGCCACGAGATGCTGCTCGACATGCGCGGCTCGGGCGTGCTCGACCGCACCGTCCTCGTCTACGGCCAGATGAACGAGCCGCCCGGCGCGCGCTGGCGCGTCCCCCATTCGGCCCTCACCATCGCCGAATATTTCCGCGACGAAGGCCACCGCAACGTGCTGCTGCTGATGGACAACGTCTTCCGCTTCGTCCAGGCGGGGGCGGAGATTTCCGGCCTCCTGGGGCGCCTGCCCTCGCGCGTCGGCTACCAGCCCACGCTGGCGAGCGAAGTGGGCGCGCTGCAGGAGCGCATCGCCTCGGTGGGCGGCTCGTCGATCACCGCCATCGAGGCGGTCTACGTGCCCGCCGACGATTTCACCGACCCCGCCGTCACCACCATCGCCGCGCACATCGACAGCATGGTGGTCCTGTCGCGCGCGATGGCGGCGGAGGGCATGTATCCGGCCATCGACCCCATCGCCTCCTCCTCGATCCTGCTCGACCCGCTGGTGGTCGGCGAGGACCATGCCCGCATCGCCGCGCAGGTGCGCCAGACGCTGGAGCACTACCGCGAGCTGAGGGACGTGATCTCGCTGCTCGGCATGGAGGAGCTCGGCGCGGAGGACCGCCGCATCGCCGAGCGCGCGCGGCGGCTGCAGCGCTTCTTCACCCAGCCCTTCGGCGTCACCGAGGCGTTTACCGGCGTGCCGGGCCGCTCGGTCGACGTGGCCGACACCATCGCCGCCTGCAAGGCGATCCTCGCCGGCGAATGCGACGACTGGCAGGAAAGCTCGCTCTACATGATCGGCACGCTGGAGGAGGCGCGCCAGAAGGAAGAGGCGGCGCGGCCGAAGGAACCCGCCGCCCACCCCCAGCCCATGGCGGCCAAGGCATGAGTGGGGCGGCGCTCCATCTCGTCATCACCACGCCGGCCGTGGTGCTCGTCGACGACGATGCCGTCCGCTCCGTGCGCGCGGAGGATCAAAGCGGCTCGTTCGGGATCCTGCCCCGCCACGCGGACCTTCTCACCGTGCTGCCCGCCTCCGTCGTGCGCTGGCGGGGCGCGGACGAGGCGGAGCGCTACTGCGCCATCCGCAGCGGCGTGCTGACGGTGACGGGCGGAACCGACATCGCCATCGCCTGCCGCCTGGGCGTCCTCGGCGACGATCTCCGGACGCTGGCCGCGCGCGTGCGCGCCCAGCGCGCCGAGGAGACCGACACCGACAGCCGCGCCCGGATCGAGCAGATGCGCCTCCACGCCCATGCGGTGCGCCAGCTGATGCGCTACCTCCGGCCCGAATGGCACGAGGGCTGGCAGCCGGCCGGCCAATCCTCGCCCGATGGCCCGGAGGGGCCGCTGTGAGCGAGGCCGGGCGGCCCAACGGCGCCGGCAAGCTGGCGGACGCGGCCAAGCGGGCCGCCGAGCGGGCGGCGGAGGGGCGCGAGGTGCCCGAACCCTCGCTCGGCCGGCGGCTCGGGCAGATCGGCATCCTCGGCTGGACCATCGTCGTGCCGATGCTCGCCGGGCTCTTCATCGGGCGGTGGCTCGATCGGCTCGCCGACACCGGCGTCTTCTTCTCGGCGCCGCTTCTCATGTTGGGCGCCGCCTTCGGTTTCTGGTCCGCCTGGAAATGGATGCACAAGCTATGAACACGACGATCCTGTCCCTCGTATCCGAGGCCGGCCTCGGCCTCCTCCTCGGCGCCCTCGCCGGGACGGTGCATTTCGGGTCGCTGTGGTGGAATGCGCGCCTGTTCGCGCAGCCGGGCTCGATGGCGCGCGCGTTCGCTGTCCAGCTCGGCCGCTTCGCGCTGCTGGTCGCGGCGTTCGCCCTCCTGTCGCTGATGGGCGCCCTGCCGCTGCTGTCCGGCGCGCTCGGGCTTCTCGTCGCCCGCCAGATCGTCATGAAGCGCGTCGGAGCCATCGCTTGAACGGGTCCCCGCTTGTCCTGGAGCCGGTCTTCCGGCTGGGGCCGGTGCCCATCACCGAGCCCGTGCTGGTGACCTGGGCCATCATGGCGCTGCTCGTCGCCCTGTCGGTGGCGGTGACGCGCAAGCTGTCGCTGCAGCCCTCCCGCGGCCAGGCGGCGCTGGAGCTCTTCGTCGACACGCTGAACGGCCAGATCCGCGACACCATGCAGGCCGATCCCGGCCCCTTCCGGGCGCTGATCGGCACCATCTTCGCCTATGTGCTCGTCGCCAACTGCTCCGCGCTGGTGCCGGGCATCGAGCCGCCCACGGCCCATCTGGAGACGGACGCGGCGCTCGCGCTGATCGTGCTCGGCGCGACCTTTTATTTCGGCATCCGCACGCGCGGCACCTGGGGCTACCTCAAGACCTTCGCCGAGCCGACATGGGTGATGATCCCGCTCAACATCGTCGAACAGTTCACCCGTACCTTCTCGCTCATCGTGCGCCTGTTCGGAAACATCATGAGCGGGGTGTTCATCGTCGGCATCATCCTGTCGCTCGCCGGCCTGCTCGTGCCCATCCCGCTGATGGCGCTCGATCTCCTCACCGGCGCCGTGCAGGCCTACATCTTCGCCGTCCTCTCGATGGTCTTCATCGGCGCGGCCGTCGCCGACCAGCAACCAGGCCAGCCCGCAGGCGGCGGCCAACCACGGGGCAAGTCATGAACTGGATCGAGATCGTCAGTATCCTCGCGGCCGCGATCGCCGTTTCGTTCGGCGCCATCGGCCCGGCGCTGGCCGAGGGGCGGGCGGTGGCCGCCGCCATGGATGCCATCGCACGCCAGCCGGAAGCCGCCGGCACGCTGTCGCGCACCCTCTTCGTCGGCCTCGCGATGATCGAGACGATGGCGATCTACTGTCTCGTCATCGCCCTGCTCGTCCTGTTCGCCAATCCGTTCATCCAGTAGCGGCGGTGGTTCGGCCATGACGATCGACTGGTGGACGCTGGCGCTCCAGGCGATCAACGCGCTCGTGCTGGTGTGGCTGCTCAGCCGGTTCCTGTTCCGCCCGGTGGTGGACATCCTGGCGAAGCGGCAGGCGGCGGCCCAAGGCATCGTCGCGCAGGCGCAGGCCGCGCGGGCGGCCGCGTTGGAGGAAAAGGCCAAGGCGCAGGCCGAGGCCGCCGAGCTTGCCGCCAATCGCAGCGCGGCGATGAAGGCGGCCAGCGCGGACGTGGCGGCCCAGAAGGCCGCGCTGATCGCCGCGGCCCGCGAGGAGGCCGACAAGCTCCGCGCGGATGCCGAGAGCGACATCGCCCGCGCGCGCGCCGCCGGGCAGCACGAGGTGGCGGACAAGGCCACCGATCTCGCCGTCGACATCGCCGCCCGGCTCCTCGACCGGCTGCCCGACGAGGCGCGCGTCGCCGGCTTCGTCGACGGCCTCGCGCAGGGCGTCGCGGCGCTGCCGGACGAGATCCGCGCCAAGCTCGGCGCCGACGGCGCGCCGCTCCCCATCACGGCGGCGCGAAAGATGACCGACGGGGAGTTGTCGCAATGCCGGGACGCTCTCAACAAGGCGCTCGCCCGCGAAATCGAGATCGAGGCCTCCGTCGACCCGGCGCTGATCGCCGGGCTGGAAATCCACGCCCCCCACGCCGAGGTCCGCAACAGCTTTCGCGCCGACCTCGACCAGCTCCAAGCCGATCTGAAGCGCCATGACGAATTCCACGCCTGACGGCCCGGTCGACCGCTGGCTGGCGCGCAGCCGCGCGACCGTGGCCGGCGCCCGGCTCGGACCCCAGGTGGAGACCGTGGGGCGCGTCGAGCGGGTGGCCGACGGCATCGCCTTCATCTCCGGCCTGCCGGACGCGCGGCTCGACGAGCTGCTGCGCTTCGAAGGCGACCGTTTCGGCTTCGCGATGACCCTCGACGCCGACCTCATCGGCGTTGTCGTGTTCGACGATATCGCGCAGATCGAGGCGGGCGCGCGCGTGTTCGGAACCGGCGAGGTCGTCCGCGTCCCGGTCGGCCCGGAACTCCTCGGGCGCGTCGTCGATCCCCTCGGCCGTCCGCTCGACCGGGACGAGCCGATCGCGGCGCATGAGCGCCACCCCATCGAGCGGACCGCGCCCGCCATCATCGAGCGCGACCTCGTCTCCGAGCCGGTGCAGACCGGGACCCTCGTCGTCGACGCGCTGTTTTCCCTGGGGCGCGGCCAGCGCGAGCTGATCATCGGCGACCGCGCGACGGGCAAGACGTCGCTCGCCGTCGATGCGATCATCAACCAGCGCAACACCGACGTGCTGTGCGTCTACGTCGCCGTGGGGCAGCGCGCTTCGGCGATCGAGCGGGCGATCGAGGCCGTGCGAGCGCACGGCGCGCCGGAGCGGTGCATCTTCGTGGCGGCCCCCGCCGCGACCGCTCCGGGCCTGCAATGGATCGCCCCTTTCACCGGCTTCACGATGGCCGAATATTTTCGCGATCGGGGCGAAAACGTCCTGATCGTGATCGACGACTTGACCAAGCATGCCGCGACGCACCGCGAGCTGGCCCTTTTGACCCGCGAGCCCCCCGGCCGGGAAGCCTATCCGGGCGACATCTTCTATGTGCATGCGCGGATGCTGGAACGGGCGGCGAAGCTTTCGCCCGAACGCGGCGGCGGCTCGCTGACCGCCCTGCCCATCGCCGAGACCTATGCCGGCAACCTGTCCGCCTATATCCCCACCAACCTGATCTCGATCACCGACGGCCAGATCGTGCTCGATTCGCGCCTGTTCGCCGCCAACCAGCGGCCGGCCGTCGACGTGGGGCTCAGCGTTAGCCGGGTCGGCGGCAAGGCGCAGACGCGGGCGCTGCGCGAGGTGTCGGGGCGCGTGCGCCTCGACTACGCGCAGTTTCTGGAGCTCGAGATGTTCACCCGCTTCGGCGGCATGTCGGACACGCGCGTCAAGGCGCAGATCGCGCGCGGGGAGCGGATCCGGGCGCTGCTCGGCCAGCCCCGCTTCGCGCCGCTGCGCCTGGCGGACCAGGTGGCGCTGCTGGCGGCCCTCGCCGAGGGCGCCTTCGACACCTGCCCGCCGGCTGCCGTGGGCGATGTCCGGGCGCGCGTCGCGGCCCATCTCGACACCCACGCCGCGCAGGCCGTCGCAGCCGTGACCAAGACGGGCACCCTCGACGACACCGCGCGCAAAACTCTCGTCGCGGCGGTCGCCGCCCTCGTCGCGGAGGTCGCCGCGACAGCGCCATCGCCGAACCCGCCGGCGGCACCGGAAGAGCCATGACCGAGCGGCTGAGCGACGTCGAGCAGCAGATCGGCAGCGTCCACCAGCTGGAATCCGTCGTCACCGCGATGCGCGGGATCGCGGCCGCGCGGGCACGCGAAGCGCGCGGGCGGCTCGCCGGCATCCGCGCCTATGCCGACACCGTCGGCGGCGCCATCGGCGAGGCGCTCGCGCTGCTCCCCGACGGCGCGGACCCCCATCAGCGCGGGCACGGGCCGGAGCCGCGCATCCTGATCGCGCTGTGCTCGGAGCAGGGGTTTGCCGGCCCGTTCAACGAGCGCGTGCTCGCCGCCGTCGCGCGCCAGATGGACAGCGCGCGCGGCCAGGCGACGGACCTCCTCCTGGTCGGCGATCGCGGGCTGATGCTGGCCGAGGAGCGCGGCCTGCCGGTGGGCTGGTCGGCGCCCATGGCCGCCCACGCCGATGAAGTGCCCGCCCTCGCCGACCAGCTCGCCGACGCGCTCTACGACCGCCTGACCGCCGGCGCCACGCGGGTCGCCATCGTCCATGCCACCCCCTCCTCGGGCGGGGCGCTGGAGATCGTGGAGCGGACCCTCGTGCCGCTGGATTTCGGCCGGTTTTCGGTCTCCCCGCGCGCCCTCCCGCCGCTGGTCACCCAGGATCCGAGGACGCTGGTGGCCCAGCTCGCCGAGGAGTTCATCTTCGCCGAATTGTGCGAGGCGGCCATGCTGTCGTTCGCGGCCGAGAACGACGCGCGCATGCACGCGATGATCGCCGCCCGCTCCAACGTCGGCGACAAGCTGGAGGAGCTGCGCGCCACCCACCGCCGCCTGCGCCAGGACGAGATCACCAACGAGATCGTCGAGCTGGCCGCCGGCGCGAGCGCCGAGCTCGACCATCCGAGCTGAGGCGGCCGGGGCCGGGCGCGGCTTATTCGAACACGGCTTGAGCGTCCGCCAGGAGGCGCTGCACGTCCTCGTCCGGCGTCTGGCTGAAGTCGCGATAGAACATCCCGACGCCGACGAACGATTTCGGCACCTCCAGCAGGGCCGCCTCGTCGACCATCTCCTTGAGCATCGCGGCCGCCGAACGCGACGCCACCGGCGCCGCGACCACGACGCGCCCGGCGTGCTGCGCGTTGGCCGCCTCCACGGCGGCCCGCATGTCCGCACCGGTCGCGATGCCGTCGTCCACGATGATGACGGTCCTGTCGCGCAAATCCGGCGCCGGCCTGCCCGCGCGGTAGATCGCGTTGCGCCGGGCGAGTTCGGCGCGCTCGGTCGCCGCGACCGCCTCGATCACGTCGGGCGGGATCTCCAGGCTGTCGACCACGTCCTGGTTGAGGACCTCGACGTCGCCGTTGGCGATCGCCCCCATGGCGAACTCCTCGTGCCCGGGGACGCCCAGCTTGCGCACGAGCATGATGTCGAGCGGAAGGTGAAGCGCGCGCGCCACCTCGTAGGCGACGGGCACGCCGCCCCTCGGCAGCGCGAGGACGAGGGCGTTCGTGTCCTTGTACGCCAGCAGCAGGTCGGCGAGTTGGCGTCCGGCGTCGCGACGGTCGGCGAAAGGCATGGCTTTCCTCCTGCGATGCGCGACAATGGACCCGGCGGGCGCGGGGTCCATTGCGAAGTGTCAACGCCCAGCGGCGGGTAAGTGTCGCAGAACTCGAATACTGCTCCGCACCCCGTCGCGATTGGCCCTCCACTCCAATATACTTGGCGTGAAGCATCCTGGAGAAGCCAGCCATGATGGGCAGTCGTGGATCACCGGACGGGATCGAGTGCGATGCGTTCTCCCGCCGCAGCCGCCGAGCGTTGCACTGGAAGCGTGGCGACTTGAGGAAGATCAAGCGCGCGTCCGCAAAGCGCGTTCGTCGTGACGGTCAGGTGAACCCTGCCCACTGGACCTGAAGGCCAGGAGCGTCGCGCTCTTCCACGTCGTCGGTGAAGTCCGGTTCGAGGTGAGCCAAGTCGCCGATTACTTGCGCGCGACGCTGGGTGAAGTCGTGGGGGGCGATTCTGCGGCAACCGCCCCTCGCCGCGCGGTCCGGCGCGGCGAGGGGCGCTCGGCAGCGCTTGACGCATGTCAATGCATCGCGGCATCGCGCTGTTCACATGGTTCACATGGGCCAGTGTCACGTTCGGCCGGTACGCCGGCAGATACAACCAGGTGGAGGCAAGCCATCGCCTCTCCCATTTCCGGAGGCACGATGAGCGATCAACCCAAAGCGACGCGCCCCACCCGAAAGACGACCGTCTCGCAGGACAAGGCGCACACCGAGGCGCTGCTCGACGAAGCCCTGGACGAGACCTTTCCGGCGAGCGACCCGCCGGCCATGACCGAGCCCGCCGGCGCCCCGCCCGAGGAAAGCGGCGCGGACGAGGAGGAACCCAAAGCGGACGATGGGGAGAAGCCGCGCTCGCCCTGCCCCACCGCCTCCGCCCTCAAACTCAGGACCGAAGCCGCCGGGACCATCGACCAACCAGACCAACCAGCGAGGAATTCGACCATGCAGACGCAAGATGCGACGCCCGAAATCCCTGTCGTGATGCCTGGTTACGAGATGTTGAGCATCGCCACCTTCGACATGTTCCGCACCATGAGCGATTGGACGGCCGAGACGGGCGGTTTCATCGGCCAGCGGCTGGAGAAGGACGCGCAGTTGATGAGCTCGCTCGCCCGCTGCGAAGGCGTCTTCGACGCCACCCACTGCCTGACGCGGTTCTTCGGCACGGCGTTCGAGGACTATGCCATCGAGGCGCAGCGGATCAACGCCACCATGGGCCGCAGCATGATGAAAGCATTCGGCGATTTTCAGGAGCAGCTCAGCGAGCCGAAGGCGCCGGCCATCGACTGACACGCCCGAGGCCGGCGGCATCGCGTCCGCCGCCCCCCTCGCGCCGGGTTCGCCGGGATGGTCAATCCCGGCCCGCGCCGCTATACGCAAAAGCGCGCATCGCGGGCGGGCTGGACCGATCCGAGCGGTCGGACAATCGCACCGGAGATGTTGAGCGAGCACCTTGCCGTCCGCTCGAGCGAACCCGCTCGAGCGGGTCGTGCTCTGGGAGGACACAATGTCCGATTGCCGGCAGTTCCGCGCCGAGTCGAGCCGCCGCCGCGCGCGTCCATCGGCGCGCCGGCCGGCTGCGGCACGCGGGTAGGAGCGAGGGCGGAACATGTGCCTCGGCATCCCCATGCAGATCGTCCACATCGAGGGTTTTAGCGCGCGCTGCGAAGCGAAGGGCGTCACTCGCACCGTGAGCCTCTTCCTCCTGCAGGACGACATGCCCCGCGCGGGCGACCACGTGATCGTCCACGTCGGCTACGCCCTGCAGACGATCGACGCCGCCCGCGCCCGCGATGCCTGGGCGCTGTGGGAGGAAGGGGATTTGTCGCGCGGCGCACGGGGCGGCGCAGGGGAATGAGCGACGCCGCCTCCCTCCTCCAAGCCATCCGCGCCGAGCCGCTGCCCGGCCGGCTGCGCATCCTCAACGTGTGCGGCGGGCACGAGCGCACCATCTCGATGGCGGGGCTGCGGCAGGTGCTGCCGGAGGCCATCGAGCTGATCCCCGGCCCCGGCTGCCCGGTCTGCGTCTGCCCGGAGGAAGACGTCCGCCTCGCCGCGCAGATCGCGCTGGAGACCGACGCCCTCGTCCTCACCTTCGGCGACATGATGCGCGTCCCCTTCCACGGCCCCAAGCGCGAGCCCCGCTCGCTGGCCGAGGCGCGGGCGGCGGGCGCCGACATCCGGCCCATCGCCTCGCCGCTTGAGGTGGCCGCCATCGCGCGCGCCGAGCCCGCCCGCCCCGTCGTGCTGTTCGCGGTCGGCTTCGAGACCACCACCGCGCCGGTCGCCGCCGCGCTGTGCGAAGGGATGCCCGACAACCTCGCCGTCCTCCTGTCGGCGCGCCGCACCGCCCCGGCCGTCCAGATGCTCCTGGAGGGGGAGCGCACCGGCTTCGACGCGCTGATCGCGCCGGGACACGTCGCCACCGTGATGGGCCCGCAGGAGTGGCGCTTCGTGCCGGAGCGCTTCGCCATCCCCGCCGCCATCGCCGGCTTCACGCCCGACACGCTGCTGGCGGCGATCCTGTCGGTCGTCCGGCAGGCCGCCGCCGGCACGCCGCGGCTCGACAATTGCTATCCCGCCGTCGTCCATCCGGGCGGCAACCCCACCGCGCGCCGCCTGCTCGACGCGACCTTCCGCATCGTCGACGCGCCGTGGCGCGGCATCGGAACGATCCCCCGATCGGGCTTCGCCCTGAACGACGCGCACGCCCACCGCGACGCGCGCGCGATGTTCGCCGCCATCGCCGCCAGGACCGGGCTCGCGCCGCGGCCGATGCCGGCCGGATGCGAGTGCGCCAGCGTCATCCTGGGGCAGATCCGGCCCACCGACTGCCCGCTCTACGGCAAGGCCTGCACGCCGCGCACCGCCGTCGGGCCGTGCATGGTGTCGGACGAGGGGGCGTGCCGCATCTGGTGGGCCGCCGGCCGGCGCGGCGAGGGACGTCCGGCGCCGGCAAGCCATGTGCCTGCCTGAGGCGACCCGCACCGACGCGGCGCCCGTGCGCGGCGCGCGGCTCATCGTCGTCTCCGGCCAGGTGCAGGGCGTGGGCTACCGGCCGTTCGTGCTGCGCCTCGCCAACCGGCTGGGCCTCGCCGGCACCGTGCGCAATGCGCAAGGCGACGTGCACATCCTCGCCGAGGGCGATTGCGGCGCCCTCGCCGCGTTCGAGCGCGGCCTCGTCGCGGACGCGCCGCCGCTCGCCCGCCCGCGCATCGCCGCCGTCTCGCCCCGCACGCCGGGGCCGCACACCGGCTTCGCCATCCTGCCCAGCGCCGGCGCCCGCGCCGGGCGCGCCGACGTCCACCTCGTGCCCGACGTCGCCCCCTGCGCGGACTGCCTCGCCGAAATGGCCGACCCCGGCGCGCGGCGCCACCGCTACCCCTTCACCAACTGCACCCAATGCGGCCCGCGCTACACCATCGTGCGCGAACTCCCCTACGACCGCGCGACCACCTCGATGGCCGCCTTCCCCCTGTGCCCCCGCTGCCGGCACGAGTTCGGCGACCCGGACGACCGCCGCTTCCACGCCCAGCCCCTCGCCTGCCCCCGGTGCGGGCCGACGCTCGCCTTCCGCCCGGCGGACGCGGCGGCGGGCGCCGGCGCCGAGCCCGTGGAGCGCTGCGTCGCGGCGCTTCGGCGCGGCGAGATCGTCGCGGTCAAGGGCGTCGGCGGCTACCGCCTCATGTGCGATGCGCGCAGCGAGGGCGCGGTCCGCCGGCTGCGCTCGCGCAAGGGGCGGCCGGACAAGCCGCTGGCGGTCCTGTTCGCGCAGGCCGGCCGCGACGGTCTCGATGCCGTGCGGCAGGCGGCCGAGCTCGACCCCATCGCGGCGGCGGCGATGCTCGGCCCCAGCCGGCCCATCGTCGTGTGCCCGCGCCGGCCGGACAGCCACCTCGCCCCCTCCCTCTCGCCCGGCTGCGCCACGCTCGGCGCGATGCTGCCGACGAGCCCGCTCGACCACCTCCTCGCCGATGCGTTCGGGGGCCCGCTCGTCGCCACCTCCGGCAACCTCAGCGGCGAGCCGATGCTCACCGACGACGGCGAGGCCGAAACGCGCCTCGCCGCAATCGCGGACGCGTTCCTCGGCCACGACCGCCCCATCGTCCGCCCGGCGGACGATCCCGTGCTGCGCGTGATCGCCGGCGCCGCCCGCGCCGTCCGCCTGGGGCGCGGGACGGCCCCCCTCGAGATCCCCCTGCCGCACCCGCTGCCCGAGCCGGTCCTCGCGCTGGGCGGACAGCAGAAGATCGCCATCGCGCTCGGCGCGGGCGAGCGGGCCATCGTATCGCCGCACCTGGGCGATTTCGGCGCGCCCCGGACCGAGCGGCTGTTCCGCGAGACCGTCGCCGATTTCTGCGCGCTGCACGGGATCGAGCCGCGCCGCATCGTGTGCGACGCGCACCCGCACTACCGCTCCACGCGCTGGGCGCGGCAGCAGCGCCTGCCCCGGCGCGAAATCCTCCACCACCACGCCCACGCGAGCGCCATCGCCGGCGAATATCCCGGCGTCGCGCGCTGGCTGGTCTTCGCCTGGGACGCGGCGGGGCTGGGGGCGGACGGCACCTTGTGGGGCGGGGAGACATTCCACGGCGCACCGGGGCGCTGGCGCAGGGTCGCGAGCCTGCGGCCCTTCCGCCTCCCCGGCGGCGAGCGGGCCGCGCGCCAGCCCTGGCGCTCGGCCGCCGCGCTCACCTTCGAAACCCGGACCCGATGGACCGCGCGCAACCCCGCCATGGCCCTCGCCCACGAGGGCTGGCGCAAGGGCATCAACGCCCCGACCACCAGCGCCGTGGGGCGGCTGTTCGACGCCGCCGCCGCATTCGTCCTCGGCCTGGAGCATGGCTCCCACGAGGGGCACGGCCCGATGCTGCTCGAAGCCGTGGCCGCGCCGGGGTGCCCCGTGCCGCTGCCCCGCGCCCAGGACGCGGACGGCATCGTGCGGCTCGACTGGGAGCCGCTGCTCCCCGTCCTCATGGATGGGGCGCTGGCGCCGGCCGAGCGGGCCGGCATCCTCCACGCGACGCTCGCCGCCGCCGTCGCCGGCCTCGCGCGCGACCTCCGCCGCACGATGGCCTTCGACGCGGTCGGCCTCACGGGCGGCGTCTTCCAGAACCGCCGCCTGGCCGAGGACACCCTCGCCCGCCTCGCGGCGGACGGCATCCCCGCCCTTCTCCCATCGCAGCTGCCGGCCAACGACGGCGGGCTCGCGTTCGGTCAACTCGTCGAAGCGGGAGCGTTGGATCGCCGTGGCTGATGCGCCCCCGAGCGGCCGGATCACCCTCGCGCACGGCAATGGCGGGCGCCTGATGCGCGGCCTCATCGCGGACGTGTTCGCCGCCCACCTCGCCGCCCCGGTGGAGAACGACGCCGCGTTCGTGACGATGCCCGCCGCCGAGATCGCCATCACCACCGACGGCTTCACCGTCGAGCCGCTGATCTTCCCCGGCGGCGACCTCGGCAGCCTCGCCGTCAACGGCACGGTCAACGACCTCGCCGTCGCCGGCGCGATCCCCCGCCACCTGACGCTCGCCGCCTTCCTGGAGGAGGGGCTCGAGATCGCCGTCCTCGACCGCCTCGTCGCCAGCGCCGCCGCCGCCGCCCGCGCGGCCGGCGTGTCGGTGGTGGCGGGCGACACCAAGGTCC
This sequence comes from Alphaproteobacteria bacterium, assembly GCA_030431335.1. Lineage (GTDB taxonomy): Bacteria > Pseudomonadota > Alphaproteobacteria > Rhizobiales > Amorphaceae > Acuticoccus. The sequence goes on along the minus strand of JAUIJH010000042.1, from coordinate 5,625 downwards.
TGCCGCGCGGTGAGTGCGGTGGCGCCTATTTCGCGGTGACCGGCATCGGCACGCGCCGCGCCGGGCCGCGCCTCGGCTTCGCCGGCATCCAGCCCGGCGACCGGGTGATCGTCAGCGGTCCGGTCGGCGACCACGGCACCGCCGTGATGCTGGCGCGCGAGGAGTTCGGCCTCTCCGGCGACCTCCGCTCCGACTGTGCCAGCGTGCTGCCGCTCGCCGAGAGCGCCGGCGCGGTGGCCGACCTCCGCTTCATGCGCGACCCCACGCGCGGCGGCCTCGCCACGGTGGCGCACGAGATCGCCGCGGCCACGGGTTTCGGCGTGCGGCTGCGCGAGGCGTCCATCCCGCTGCGGGACCCCGTCCTCGGCGTCTGCGAGGCGCTCGGCTACGATCCGCTCTACCTCGCCTGCGAGGGCCGCATCGTCGCCGTCGCCTCGCCCGCGGGTGCGGCGGAGATCCTCGCCCGGTGGCGCGGCACCGAGGCCGGCGCGTCGGCCGCCATCATCGGCGAAATCGGCCGGGGCGAGCCGCTCGTCGTCCTCGAAACCGCGCTCGGGGGCGAGCGGATTCTGGACGAGCTGGAAGATGAACCGTTGCCGCGCATCTGCTGAGCGTCCATCATTTGACCGTGCGCAAGAAGCAGAGGCTCGCAACCTGCGAATAGTGGGACCGGATCCCGCTCGCAGCCAGGGAGGAGCTTGTGGAACACGACGGTGAGCTGCGCGCGATGGGCGCGGAAGCGCTGGATGTGCTGATCGCCGCCCTGGTCGCCCGGGGCTACGACGTCATCGGGCCGACCGTGCGCGACGGGGCGATCGATCTCCACAAGATCCACGGCATGGGCGACCTGCCCATCGGCGTGACGGACGAGCAGGAGGCCGGCCGCTACCGGCTCGCCCCGCGCGCCGACGGCGCCGTGTTCGGCTTTTCCAACGGCCCCTCCTCGTGGAAGCGCCATCTCCACCCGCCGCAAACCCGGCTGTGGCACGCCGACCTCTCGGGCGACCGGCCCGTCTACGTCAGCGATGTCGAGGCGCCGGCGCGGCCGATGGCCTTCCTCGGCGTGCGCGGGTGCGACCTCGCCGCGATCGCCATCCTCGACACCGTGCTTGCGGCGGACGAGCACTATCAGGCCCGCCGCCAGAACGTGGCGGTGGTCGCGATCAATTGCGGCCAGGCCGGCGCCACCTGCTTCTGCGCCTCGATGGGGACGGGGCCGGCCGCGCGCAGCGGCTTCGACCTCGCGCTGACCGAGCTCGTCGGCGACACCAAGCACGAATTCCTCATCGAGACGGCGACCCCGCTGGGCACATCGCTGCTGGCGGAGCTGCCGACGCGCACCGCGACGGACGAAGACCTCGCGCGCGCCGCCGCCATCCTGGAGACGACCCGGACGCAGATGGGGCGCACGCTCGAAACGGCGGGGCTGAAAGAGGACATCGCCGCCGCCGCCGAGAGCCCCCACTGGCAGGAGGTCGCCGCGCGCTGCCTCACCTGCGGCAACTGCACCATGGTGTGCCCCACCTGCTTCTGCACCGAGATGGAGGACACATCCGACCTCACCGGCGCCCACGCCGAACGCTGGCGGCACTGGGAATCGTGCTTCACGCTCGATTTCAGCTACGCGATGGGCGGCAGCGTGCGCCACTCCCCCGCCTCGCGCTACCGCCAGTGGCTGACCCACAAGCTCAGCACCTGGGAAGACCAGTTCGGCACCTCCGGCTGTGTCGGGTGCGGGCGCTGCATCGCCTGGTGCCCGGTCGGGATCGACATCACCGCCGAGGCCAAGGCGCTCCAGGCGGAGGCGCGGCCATGATCGTCCATCCGGTCGAGGACCTCATCCGCGAGCACGCGCTGTTCGCGGAGACGGGGCCGGAGATCGCCGGGCTCCTCGCCTCGTGCGCCCGCAACGTCGTCTTCCGCGACGGCGAGCTCATCTTCAAGGAGGGTGAGACGGCCGACCGGCTCCTCCTGATCCGCTCCGGACGCGCCGCGCTGGAAACATCGATCCCCGGCCACGGCAACGTCATCATCCAGACGGTGAAGACCGGCGAGGCGCTGGGGCTCTCCTGGCTCGTGCCGCCCTACCTGACCGACTTCGACGCGCGGGCCATCGGCACCGTGCGCGCCGTCTCCTTCGACGCGACGTGCCTGCGCGCCAAGTGCGAGAGCGACCCGCGCATCGGCTACGCCTTCTACAAGCTCATGATCCCGCCGTTGATCGGGCGCCTGCGCACCGCGCGGATCCAGGCGCTCAACCTCTACGAACCCACCGCCGACCCGAACCCGGCCTGATGGACACGAGAGGACACGCCCCCGCCTCGCTGCTGCCACGGCCCATGCGCGTCGCCCGCGTCGTCACCGAAATGGCCGGCACCGTCACGATCGAGCTCGAGGCCGGCGCCTTCGCCTTCGCGCCCGGCCAGTTCGTGATGGTCTCCAGCCCCGGCGTCGGCGAGGTGCCGATCAGCATCAGCAGCGACCCGGACGACGGCACCCCCCTCGCGCTCACGATCCGGGCGGTCGGCGCCACCACGGCCGTCATCGCCGCGGTGAGCGAGGGCAGCTGGCTCGGCATCCGCGGCCCCTACGGGACCGCCTGGCCCGACATCCCCGAGGGCGACCTCCTGCTGATGGCCGGCGGGCTCGGCCTCGCGCCGCTGCGGGGCGCCTTCCTGCGGGCGCTGCGGGCGCAGGAGCGCATCGGCCGGGTCATCCTCCTCTACGGCACCCGCGAGCCCGGCATGATCCTGTTCGACCGGGAGCTGCTGGGATGGATGCGGCAGACGCGCGCCGAGATCCACGTGACCGTCGACCAGGCCCACCCGGGCTGGACCGGCAATGTCGGGCTGATCACCACGCTCCTGGAGCGCGAGCGGCTGGACGCGTCCAACACCACCGCCTTCCTGTGCGGGCCGGAGGTGATGATGCGCCTGTCCGCCCGCCAGCTCGCGGCGCTCGGGGTATCGCCGAGCCGCATCCACCTCTCGCTGGAGCGCCACATGGCCTGCGCCACCGCGCAATGCGGCCGTTGCCAGCTCGGCCCGCTGATCCTGTGCCGCGACGGCCCGGTCGTGCGCCACAGCGACGTCGGCCGGGCGCTCGGCATCGCGGAGCTATGACCATCATGTCCCAACCTCGCCCCAAGCTTGCGGTCTGGAAGTTCGCCTCGTGCGACGGGTGCCAGTTGAGCCTGCTCGATTGCGAGGACGAGCTTTTGGCGGTCGCCGAAGCGCTCGATTTCGCCATGTTCCGCGAGGCGACCAGCGCGGACGTCGCCGGGCCTTACGACCTGTCGCTGGTGGAGGGCTCCATCACGACCGAGCACGACCTCGCCCGCATCCAGGAGGTGCGCCGGCAGTCCAAGTGGCTCGTCACCATCGGCGCCTGCGCCACGGCCGGCGGCATCCAGGCGCTGCGCAATTTCCGCGACCACGGCGAGTTCCTGGCCGCCGTCTACGCACGGCCCGACTATATCGACAGCCTCGCCACCTCCACGCCGATCTCCGCGCATGTGCGGGTCGATTTCGAGCTGCACGGCTGCCCCATCGACAAGCGGCAGCTGCTGGAGGTGATCAGCGCCTTCCTCAACCGCCGCAAGCCGACCATCTCGGCCACCAGCGTGTGCAGCGAGTGCAAGCGCCGCGGCATCGTCTGCGTGATGGTCGCGCACGGCACGCCGTGCCTCGGCCCCGTCACCCATGCCGGCTGCGGCGCGCTGTGCCCGGCCGTCAACCGTGGCTGCTACGGCTGCTTCGGCCCGATGGAAACGCCCAACACCGCCGCCCTCGCCGCCTGGTGGCGCGGCGCGCTGGGACAGGACAGCCGGTCCGTCGGCCGCGCCTTCAGCACCTTCAACTGCGCCGCCGAGCCGTTCGCGAAGGAAGCCGCCGCCCATGACGACTAGGACCATCGACGTCGACTATCTCGCCCGCGTCGAAGGCGAGGGCGCGTTGAAGCTGCGGTTCGTGGACGGCGCGCTGGAGGAAGCCAAGCTCAGCATCTTCGAGCCGCCGCGCTTCTACGAGGCGCTGATGGTGGGGCGCGCGGCCGGCGAGGCGCCCGACATCACGGCGCGGATCTGCGGCATCTGCCCGGTCGCCTACCAGCTCTCCGCGATCGCGGCGGTGGAGGATGCCTGGGGCCTCGCCGTGCCGGAGCCCATCGCCGCGCTGCGGCGGCTCCTCCTGTGCGGGGAATGGATCTCCAGCCACGGCCTCCACATCACCATGCTGCACGCGCCCGACTTCCTCGGCTACCCCGATGCGGTGGCGATGGCGAAGACCCACGGCGACGAGGTGCGCCGCGGTCTCGCGCTGAAGCAGGTCGGCAACGCCATCATGGACCTCGTCGGCGGACGCGAGATCCACCCCGTCAACGTGCGCGTCGGCGGCTTCTACCGCGCGCCCTACCGGGACGAGTTCGACGAGCTGGCGGGGCGGGTGGACCGGGCGGTCGCCGCCGCCCGGCAGATGGTCGACTGGGTGGCGGGCTTCGACTTTCCCGCCTTCGAGATGGACTACGAGCTTGTCTCTATCCGCACACCGGGGGCGTACCCGCTGGCGCCGGGCCGGGTGGTGTCGAACCGGGGGATCGACATCGCGCCGGCCGCCTATGGCGACACCTTCCAGGAGATCCACAAGGCCCATTCCACCGCGCTCCATTCGGTGGTGCCGGAGCGGGGCACGTACCTCACCGGCCCGCTCGCCCGGTTCGCGCTGAACCACGGCAACCTCAACCCGCTCGCGGCGGAGGCGGCGCGGCGCGTCGGCACCGAGCCGTTGGGCCGCAACCCGTTCATGAGCATCGTGGTGCGCGCCATCGAGGTCCTGCACGCCTGCGAGGAGGCGGCCCGCCTCATCGCCGCCTACAGGCGGCCCGACGACAGCTTCGTGGCGGGCGAGCCGCGCGCGGGCGTCGGCCACGGCGTGATCGAGGCGCCGCGCGGCGTCCTCTACCAGCGCTACCACATCGATGCCGAGGGCACGGTGCTTCAGGCGAACATCGTGCCGCCGACGGCGCAGAACCAGGGCTCGATCGAGGCGGACCTGCGCGTCGTCGCGAGCCGGCTCGCGGCGGAGCCGGACGACACCATCCGCAGCCGCTGCGAACAGGCGATCCGCAACCACGATCCCTGCATCTCGTGCGCCACCCACTTCCTGCGCCTCGAGGTCGAGCGGGCGTGAGCGGCGGCGCGCCCGCCATCGTCGTCATCGGGGTCGGCAACCCCCACCGGCGCGACGATGGGGTCGGCCCGGCCCTCGCCCGCCGGCTGCAGGCAAAGCTGCCCCGAGGCTTGCGCCACGCGGTCGAGCGCGGCGACGACGTCGCGCGCCTCGTCGCCGCCTGGGAGGGCGCCGACACGGCCTACCTCATCGACGCCGCCCTTTCGGCCGATCCGCCCGGCACGCTGGTGATCCACGACGGCGCCGCCGCCTGGGAGCACGCCGCCCCCCGCGATCCCTCCAGCCACGGCTCCGGCATCGGCGAGGCCATCGCGCTGTCCCGCGCGCTCGGCTCGCTGCCGCGTGACCTGCGGGTGATCTCGGTGGTCGGCGCCGATTTCGGGCACGGGGAAGGCCTGAGCCCCGCCCTCGCCGCCCGGCTGGACCACCTCGCCGACAC
>JAUIJH010000041.1 GCA_030431335.1 Alphaproteobacteria bacterium | reverse complement strand
TGGTGAACAGCGCGGCCAGCTTCTCGGGCTCCGGATGCGCGAACTCCACGAACTCGAAGCCGTCCGTACCGGCGGGGTTCGCATCCGAGATCGTCGCCTTGGGGGCATCGTGCGGGAAGGGGCCCATCGTGTCCTCCATGTGAACCTCAGGAGGATGACGCGGGTGGGACGCAATGTGTTTGCAAAGTGCGCGGCGCGGGCCGATCCTATGCACGAACCGTGCGTCAAGGGAGGGTGCTGTGCACGATCGCGCCATCGATAGCTTCGACCGTGCCATTTTGCTCGCATTGCAGCGCGATGGCAGCCTCACCAACGCGGCGCTGGCGGAGCGGGTGCACCTGTCGCCCTCGCAGGTGTCGCGCCGGCGGGCGGCGCTGGAGGCGGATGGCGTCATCGAGGGCTATAGCGCGCGGCTCGACGCGGCGGCGCTGGGGTTCGGGCTGCGCGCCGTCACCCGCGTCAACCTCAAGGCGCACAGCGGCCGCAACGACGAGACGTTCACCAGCTTCGTGCGCGGCAAGCCGCAGGTGCGGGCGGCCTATTCGGTATCGGGCGACGCCGACTACGTGCTCCAGATCCACGTGCGCGACCTGGAGGCGTTCGCCGATTTCATCCACCGCCACCTGCTGCCGCACCCGGAGGTGGCCCACGTCCGCTCCGAGATCGTGCTCACGACCCTGAAGGAGAACGCGGGCCTGCCGCTGGGCGAATAGGCCTATTCGGCAGGCGAGGCCACGGCGTGGGGCTGGGGCGGCGTGGCGCCTTCGTCCTGCTTCGGCTTCTCCTTGAGCGGCACCAGCCGGCGCACGATCACATAAAACAGCGGCACGAACAGGACGCCGAAGATGGTCGCGGACAGCGTGCCGCCGAGCACCGCGAAGCCGATGGCGTTGCGCCCCGCGGCGCCCGCACCCGTCGACAGGGCGAGCGGCGTGACGCCGAGCGAGAACGCCATCGACGTCATCACGATCGGGCGGAAGCGCTGGCGCGCCGCCTCGATCACCGCCGTGAACAAGGCTCGTCCCGCCTCCTGTAGTTCGCGCGCGAACTCCACGATCAGGATCGCGTTCTTGCCGGTGAGACCGATGGTGGTCAAAAGGCCGACCTGGAAGAACACGTCGTTGGCGAAGCCGAAATAGTTGGCGAAGCCCAGCGCGCCGAGGACGCCGATGGGCATCGCCAGCATCACCGCGATGGGGATCGCCCAGCTCTCGTAAAGCGCGGCCAGGCTGAGGAACACCACCGCCAGCGACAGCGCGTAGAGGATGGGGGCCTGGCCGGAGCTCTGGCGTTCCTCCAGCGACAAGCCGGTCCACGACAGGTCGAACCCCGGCGGCAGCTGCGAAACCAGGCGCTCCATCTCGTTCATCGCCTCGCCGGTGGTGACGCCGGGCGCGGGGGCGCCCTGCAGCTGCATCGCCGCGACGCCGTTGTAGCGGTAGAGCCCCTGCGGTCCGAACGTCCAGTGGCCTTGGGCGAAGTTGGAGAAGGGCACCATCCCGCCGCTGGCGTTGGTCACCCGCCAGCGCTCGATGTCTTCGGGATTGCGCCGCGCATCCGCCTCGCCCTGGACGTAGACTTTCTTGATGCGCCCGCGATCGAGGAAATCGTTGACGTAGCGGCCGGCCCAGGCAACGGCGAGAAGCTGGTTCACGTCCGCCGCCGTCACTCCCATCGCGCCGGCCTTGCGCCAGTCGATCTCGAGCGAATATTGCGCGGCGTCTTCCAGGCCGTTGGGCCGCATGGAGCCGATCAGCGGGCTTTGGCCTGCCATCCCGAGGAGTTGGTTGCGCGCGGTCAACAGCTCCTCGTGCGACTGGCCGCCACGGGCTTGCAGGTAGAAGTCGAAGCCGGAGACGTTGCCGAGCTCGATCACCGCCGGCGGCACGATCGGGAACACCATCGCGTCGCGGATCTGGGAGAACGCGCCCCATGAGCGCCCCGCGAGGGCCTGTGCCGAGTTCTGCGGCCCTGGCCGGTCCTTCCAGTCCTTCAACTGGACGAAGGCGAGGCCGACATTCTGTCCGGCGCCGGCGAAGGAGAAGCCCACCACGGTGAACAGCGATTCGACGACCGCCTCCTCCTTGATGAGGAGATAGTCCTCGATCTGCTTCATCACGCCTAGCGTGCGCTCGGCCGTGGCGCCGGACGGACCCTGCACCAGGACGAACATGATGCCCTGATCCTCGTTCGGCAAAAAGCTGGTGGGGGTGACGGTGAAGAGGTGCACCACGCCCGCGATCATGCCGGCATAGATGACGCCCATCATCACCGGCCGGCTGGTGAGCCAGCGCACCGTGCCGGTGTAGCCGTGCGTCAGCCCGCGGAAGCCTTTCTGGAACCAGCCGAGCGGGCCGCGCGGGCCGCCTTCGCGCGGGCGCCGCAGCATGGTCGCGCACAGCGCGGGCGTCAGCACCAGCGCGACGACCACCGACAGCGCCATCGCCGACACGATGGTGATGGAAAACTGCTTGTAGATGACGCCCGTGGAGCCGCCGAAGAAGGCCATCGGCACGAACACCGCCGACAGAACCAGCGCGATACCGATCAGCGCGCCGGTGATCTGGCCCATCGACTTCCTGGTCGCCTCGCGCGGCCCGAGCCCTTCCTCCTCCATGATGCGCTCGACGTTCTCCACCACCACGATGGCGTCGTCGACGAGGAGGCCGATGGCGAGCACCATCGCCAGCATGGTCAGAACGTTGATGGAAAAACCGAAGGCGGCGATCACGCCGAACGTGCCCAGCAGCACCACCGGCACCGCGATGGTCGGGATCAGCGTCGCCCGCAGATTGCCCAAGAACAGGAACATCACCAGGAACACCAGGCCGATGGCCTCGAACAGCGTCTTCACCACCTCTTCGATGGAGATCTCGATGAAGGGCGTGGTGTCGTAGGGCGTGTTGTAGATGACGCCGTCCGGGAAGAACGCCGACAGCTCGTCCATCCGCGACTTGACGCGCTCGGCCGTGTCGAGCGCATTGGCGCCGGATGCGAGGCGCACGGCCATGCCGGTGGCGGGCTGGCCCTTGAAGCGGGCGATGGTGCCGTACTGCTCAGCGCCGACCTCCACGCGCGCCACGTCCTGCAGCAGCACCAGGCCGCCGTCGTTTTCCGCGCGTATGACGATCTGCTCGAAGTCGTTGGGCGTGGTCAGCAGCGACTGGGCGGTCACGGTGGCGTTGAGCTGCTGGCCCGCCACCGCCGGCAGCGAGCCGAACTGGCCGGCCGAGATCTGCGCGTTCTGCGCCGCGACGGCGGTGATCACCTCCGAGGGCGACAGCTCGTAGGCGGCGAGCTTGGAGGGGTCGAGCCAGATGCGCATCGCATAGGCCGAGCCGAACACTTGCACCTCGCCGACACCTTCGACGCGGCTGATCTCGTCGATGACGTTGGAGACCAGGTAGTCCGACAGGTCCTCCTGCTTCAGGTTGCCGGCCTCGGAGATGAGGCCGATCACCATCAGGAAGCCGGCGGAGGATTTGCGCACCGAGACGCCCTGGCGCTGCACCACTTCGGGCAGCAGCGAGGATGCCTGGGCGAGCTTGTTCTGCACCTGCACCTGGGCGATGTCGGGGTCGGTGCCGGTCTCGAAGTTGAGCGTGATCGTGGCGCTGCCGGCCGAGGTCGAGTTGGACGACATGTAGCGAAGGCCGTCGAGCCCGGTCATCTGCTGCTCGATGACCTGGGTCACCGTGTTCTCGACCGTCTCCGCCGAGGCGCCCGGATACGTCGCGTTCACCGTGACCGAGGGCGGCGCGATCTCCGGATACTGGGCGACCGGCAGCGTCATGATCGCGAGCACGCCCACGCCCATGATCAAGATGGCGATGACCCACGCGAAAACCGGCCGGTCGATGAAAAACTGACCCATCGAACTATCCCTGATTTCGCCGGCCTAGTTTGCCGCGACGACCTTGTTATCGGAAGCGTTGGCGGCGGTCTCGCCGGATTTCTTGGCGTCGGCCGCCGGCTCACGCACCTCCGGCGCGACGGTGGCGCCCGGGCGAACCTTTTGCAGGCCCTCCACGATCACCCGCTCTCCGTCCGAAACGCCGGCGCTGACGATCCAGTCCGACTGCAGCGCCTGCACCACGTCGAGCGAGCGCACCTCCACCACGTTGTCATTGTTGACGACGAACACGGTCGGCAGTCCCCTGCGGTCGCGCGTAACTGCGGCCTGAGGCACGCGGATGACCCCCCTGGCGACGCCCTGCGGCATCTCCACCTGGACATACATGCCCGGCAACAGCAGCCGGTCCTTGTTGGGGAACTTGAGGCGCAGCGTCACCACGCCCGTCTGCGGGTTGACGTGCGGCTCGGCCGCCTTCAGCTCGCCCGTGTGCTCGTAGGTGGAGCCGTCCGCCAGGGTCAGCGTCACGGTGCTTTCGGCGTCCTTCAGCCGTTCGGCGAGGACGCCGCGCCGCCAGGCGAGCACCTCGGCGGCCGATTGCGTCACGTCGACGAGCACTTCGTCGATGTAGCGCACCACGGCGAGCGGCTCGATCTGACCGTTGGTGACCAGCGCGCCCTTGGTGGTGAGCGAGCGGCCGATCACGCCCGAAAGCGGCGCACGGATGGTGGTGCGTTCCAGATTGATCTGCGCCGACTGGAGCTGCGCCTGCGCCACCGCGAGCCCGGCGGCGGCCGCGTCGCGCCCCGCCAGGGCATCGTCGTAGTTCTGGACGCTGGCGACCTTGCGCTCGAGCAGCGTCTTCAGGCGGTCTTCCTCGCGTTCGGCCGCCACGAGCTGGGCTTGCGCGGAGGCGACCTGCGCATTGGCCGCCGCCACCAACGCCTCGTAGGTCGCGGCGTCGATCTTGTAGAGCGGCTCGCCGACGGTGACGTCCGCGCCCTCTTCGAACAGGCGTTCCTGGATGATGCCGTCCACCTGCGGGCGCACCTCGGCGATGCCCGAGGCGACCACGCGCCCCGGCAAGGTCGACGTCAGCGTGATGTCTTCGGCCTTGAGCGGAACCACCGTGACGGGGGTGGGAGGCGGCGCGCCGCCCCCGCCGCCCGGCGCCTGCGCCGCAGCGGTGCCGAGAGCGCCCACAACCAGACTGACGGCCAAAATTGCGCTGGCGATCGGCTTTTGATGCGTCATGCGAAACTCCAGCAAAACGGCCCGCGCCGATGCTCAGGGAAGGGAACTTTGGACGGTTTCGAACATTTGAGAAACCAAACGGTTTTGCTTATATAGCAGGCGGCGACAAAAACAAAAGAGCCGGCTGCTGGACAAAACCGTCGCGCAATGGCCCTGGGAGGCAAACATGCTCCACCACACCGATATGGACCGAGGCTGTCGCGCTCGGCGCGGCCGGCCCATTCAGTTGTCCCAGCAGGAGCGCGAGGGCCTGATCCTGGACGCGATGGAGCGGGTCGTCGCCAAAAGCGGCTTGCGGCGCGCCAGCATGGCGGCGATCGCGCGCGCGGCAGGGATGTCCAAGAGGACCCTCTATGCCGTCTATGGCAGCCGCGAACTGATGTTCGACGCCTGGGTCCGCCGCAAGCGTTCGCGCCATGTGCGCCCGCTGGCGCCGGAGGAGACGGACCTGCCCATCGGCGAGCGTCTTCGGCGGATCTTCCAAACCAACGCATGCGGGGAGCGGGCCGAGGAGGCCGACCGCGGGATCGTCGTGCTGCGCGCCGTCATCGCGGAGGCGGCGCGTCTTCCCGATGTGGCGCGAACGGTGCTGTTGTCGGGTGCCGAGGCTGCGCACAGCATCGTCGCGCTGGAACTGGAGAGGGCCGTCGCCCGCGGCGAAATCGAGATCCGCGATGTCGACGCCGCCGCACAGCTTCTCCTCGACATGGTGGGCCTCAACCCCTTGCGCGCGCTACTCGACCCGGAGGCGTGCGAAGCCTTCACCGCCACGGCCGAGGCGCGGCTCGACTATGCGGTCGAAACCTTCCTTCACGGCCATGCGCCCCAAACCCCGGCCGAAAAGCCCGGCGCGACCGAGCGGCCGGCCGACCGCCGCCGTACCGCGTGAGGCTCCGGCGGGCAGCCCTCAGATATCGAGCGCTTCGGCCTGGGCGAAAGCGGCGTTTTCCTGAATGAAGGCGAAACGGGCTTCCGGCTTGTTGCCCATCAGCCGGTCGATGGACGAGCGCGTGGCCTCGACCTCGGAGCGGATCGTCACCCGCAGCAGCGTGCGCGTCGCCGGATCCATCGTCGTTTCCTTGAGCTGCGCCGGCATCATTTCGCCAAGGCCCTTGAAGCGCCCGATCTCTACCTTCTTGTCCTTCTTGAACTCGGCCATCAGCGCTTCGCGGTGCGCGTCGTTGCGCGCGTACAGCGTCTTGGCGCCTTGCGTCAGCTTGTAGAGCGGCGGCACGGCGAGGAAGAGGTGGCCCGAATCGATCAGCCCCGGCATCTCGCGATAGAAGAAGGTGATGAGCAGCGAGGCGATGTGCGCGCCGTCCACGTCCGCGTCGGTCATGATGATGACGCGCTCGTAGCGCAGCTTGGCGACGTCGAAATCCTTGCGGGCGCCACAGCCGAGGGCGAGGGCGAGATCGCCGAGCTGCTGATTGGCCACCACCTTGTCGCGGCCGGCATTGGCGACGTTGAGGATCTTGCCTCGCAGCGGCAGCACCGCCTGGGTCGCCCGCGCCCGCGCCTGCTTGGCCGAACCGCCGGCCGAGTCGCCCTCCACGATGAAGATCTCCGTGCCGTCCGCCTTGGACTGCGTGCAGTCCGCCAGCTTGCCCGGCAGCCGCGTGCGCCGCGTGGCCGAGCGGCGCGCCACGTCTTTTTCCGCGCGTCGCCGCAGCCGCTCGTCCGACCTGTCGATGACCGATTCCAGCACCCGGCTGGCCCGCCCCGGATCGCGCGCGAGCCATTCCTCGAAGGCCTCGCGCACCGCGTTCTCCGCCTGCCGCGTCGCCGAGCTGGTGGACAATTTGTCCTTGGTCTGGCCCACGAACTCCGGCTCGCGCACGAACACCGACAGCACGGCGGCGGTGCTCGCCACCACATCGTCGCCGGTGATCTGGGAGATCTTCTTGGCGTTGATGCGCTCGCCGTGCGTCTTGAGGCCCTTGAGCAGCGCGGCGCGCAGGCCCGCCTCGTGGGTGCCGCCCTCGGGGGTGGGGATGGTGTTGCAGTAGGAGCGGGTGAACTCGTCCACCGGCACGAAGCCCACGGCCGCCTCCACCGAGCCCTGCCGCCCCGGCTCGCCCACGCGGCAGGCGAAGATATCGTCGATGATGGTGGGCCGGCCGCGCAGCTCGTCGGCCAGGAAATCGGCGAGGCCGCCGGGGAAGTGGAAGTCGGCGGAGGCGGGCGGCGGGTTGTCGCCGGTCAGCATCGCCGGGTCGGCACGCCAGCGCAGCTCCACGTTGGCAAACAGGTAGGCCTTGGCGCGCGTCTGGGCGAACAGGCGCTTGGCGTCGAATTTGAGGCCCTTGAAGATCTGCGGGTCGGGCCGGAAGGCGACCGAGCAGCCGCGCCGGTTGGGCGCCGCGCCCACCGTCTCCACCGGACCCTGCGGCACGCCGCGCGCAAAGCGCTGGCGGTAGAGGACCTTGCCGCGCGCGACCTCCACCGTCAGGTCCTCCGACAGCGCGTTGACCACCGAAACGCCCACCCCGTGCAGGCCGCCGGACGCCTCGTAGGCCTTGGAATCGAATTTGCCGCCCGCGTGCAGCGTGGTCATGATGACCTCGAGCGCGCTCTTGTCGGGAAAGCGGGGGTGCGGCTCGACCGGAATGCCGCGCCCATTGTCGATGACGATGAGGTGGTCGGGCGTGTAGCGCACCTCGATAAAGGTGGCGTGGCCGGCGACCGCCTCGTCCATCGCGTTGTCGAGCACTTCGGCGAAGAGGTGATGCAGGGCGCGCTGGTCGGTGCCGCCGATATACATGCCCGGCCGGCGCCGGACCGGCTCCAGCCCTTCCAGCACCTCGATGTCGGCGGCCGTGTAGCCCGCCTCGCCGTCGCTCGCCGCGTGGTTCGCGGGCTTGGACGCCTTGCGGGGGGCGGCTCGCTTGGGGCTCGGGGCTTTGTTCTCGAACAGGTCGTCGCCAGACATCGTACGCTCCGGTGAGGTCGCCACAGTTAGCGCGCCGGAGCCGAAAGCAACAGCGATCGCCCCGGTATTGCCGACAGCCGCTGTGGATTTCGTGCGTTCCGTTGCCCGCTGTGGGCCGGATCGCACAGGACGAGACAGTCGGTTAACATAAAGGTAGCGCCGGAACCGTTAGGGCTGGCGGGCCGGCAGGAGGACAAACCATGACAGCACTCAACGAACGCGCGCCCGATTTCTCGCTGCGATCCACCGCGGGACGCCAAGTGTCGCTGTCCGATGTGTTGATGGACAACGGCGCCGTCATCGCATTCATTTGCAACCATTGTCCTTATGTGGTGTCGGCGGCGCCGCGCATCGCGAGCGACGCGTTGACGCTGATGGACGCAGGGGTCGGCTTCGCCGCCATCTGCGCCAACGACGGCGAACGCTACCCCGCCGACTCCTTCGAGCGGATGAAGGAATTCGCCGACCAGTACAAATTCCGCTTTCCCTACCTGCACGACGAGACGCAGGACGTGGCCCGCCGCTACGGCGCCCGCGTCACTCCTGAATTTTTCGGCATCGACCGCACCGGCACCATCCTTTATCGCGGCCGCCTCGATGCGGGCCAGACGACGCCGCCGCCCGCCGACGCCCCGCGCGAGCTCGTCGAGGCGATGCGCCAGATCGCCAAGACCGGCGACGCGCCCGCCTTGCAACACCCCGCCGCCGGGTGCTCCATCAAGTGGAAAGAGTAGCGCCCCCGGCTGTCCCGCCCCTGACACGGCCCCTGACACGGCCCTAGGAGACCCCCATGCAGGCGCTCTTCTTCGACGTCTTCGGCACGCTGGTCGACTGGCGCACCTCCATCGCGCACCAGATGGCCCCGCACACGGACGAACCGGAGGCGTTCGCCGATGCCTGGCGCGCGCGCTACCAGCCGGGGATGGAGGAGGTGCGGGCCGGGCGACGCCCGTTCGTGCCGCTCGATATCCTGCACCACGAGAGCCTTGGCGAGACGTTGCGCAAGTTCGGCCTTTCGGTAAGCGAACCGCTGCAATGGGAGATGACGCTCTACTGGCACCACCTCGACGCCTGGCCGGACGTCGCCGAGGGGTTGCTGCGCCTCGCCCCGCAAGCGCTGCTGGCGCCGCACTCCAACGGCAACTTGCGCCTGATGGTGGACCTCGCCCGCCACAATGCCTGGCAGTGGGACGCGATCCTGGGCGCCGAAATCACCGGCCACTACAAGCCCGCGCCGGAAAGCTACCTGAAAGCGGCGGCGCTGATGATGCTGGACCCGGCGGAATGCGCGATGGTGGCCGCCCACAACGGCGATCTCGCCGCGGCGCGGGCGCTGGGCTTCAAGACCTGCTTCGTTCCGCGTCCGCGCGAGCACGGCCCCGGCCAGTCCGTCGATCTCGCCCCGGAGGACGATTGGGACATCGTGGCGAGCGACCTCGTCGACCTCGCGGACAAGCTGTCCGAGACCGGCCTTTGAGGCACGCTGCCGCGAGGTGAGCGCTTTCGTGCGCTCAACCGCCTATGGCGCAGCCGTTCCACTCGCAGCTCCGCCGCGGATCTGCGCCGCGACGGTGCCGAGGCCCAATCAGACCGTGAGGGCGCCGCGCCGCTCGCGGAAAATGAGCCACAGATTGCGTGCGTAGATCAGCAGGCCCGCGCCCTGTCCGGCGATGAACACCGGATCCTTGCGGTAGAGCGCGTAGGCGAACAGGATCGCGCCGCCGGCGATGGAGAAGAACCAGAACGCCACCGGCACAACGGAGCGGCCGGCCCGCTCGGACGCGATCCACTGGATCAGGAAGCGCGCCGAGAACATGGCCTGCGCGAAGAAGCCGATCGCGATCCACACATCGAACTGCTCGACGAACACCTGGTGAAACCAGGTTCCGATCGCCGGTAACCAATCACTCATCCACAAGCTCCGGGATCTCGACGGCCACCGGCCGCGCGGCGCTTCGCCGCCGTAGCCACCAAACGCCCAGCATGTCGGGCAATCCCACCAGCGCTCGGTCCAGGATCCCATACTTGGACTGGCCGGAGGTGCGCGGCCGGTCCACCACCGGCACGTGGGCGATCTTCCAGCCCTCGCGCATGAACAGCGCCGGATAGAAGCGGTGGTTGTTGTCGAAGAACGGGATGAGCAGATAGGGCGCCCGCCGCATCGCCTTGAGGCCGCAGGCGGTGTCGCGCGTGTCGTCGGCGAGCAGGGTGCGGCGCATGCGGTTGGCGATCTTGGACACCGCCTTCTTCATGAAGCCGTCGTAGCGGGCGGTGCGCTGGCCGGCGACGAGGCCGACCGCGGGATCGGCCAGGAGCGGCGCGATCAGCCCGGCGAGGTATTGCGGATCGTTCTGCCCGTCGCCGTCGACGGTGACGATGATCTCGCCGCGCGCGGCCAGCACCCCGGCGCGGATGGCGCGCGACTTGCCGCCCGACACGTCGTGGCGCAGCACCCGCACGTCGGCGAGCGCGGCCGCGCGCACCGCCTCGGCGGTGCCGTCACGTGAGCCGTCGTCCACCACGATGATCTCGAAGGACTGGGCAATGGCACCGTCGCGGATCTCGTTGAGGAGATCGACGATTGCACCCGCCTCGTCCTTCGCGGGGATGATGACGCTCACCAGAGGCGTGCGGGTTGTCCGCGCTTGCATAAGCCGTCCGACGCTGGGGCCGCGCCTCGCGCAGACCGATCGACTTTGGGTGCCTACTACCCCAGGTGCCGTCACAGCAAGAGCGCGGGCGCAGAGCTCCCCTGCATTCTCCCCTCGGAGCGACACAGGCCGGCAATTCCCGGCGGCCGGCTTTTGCCGCGCCCGCCGGACGCCATGTCGGCGCTCCTACTGCGATTCGCGCACGAAAAGCGTGAGGTGGATCGGATCGCCCTTGGAGATATTGAAGCCCTCGACCGTTGCGACCTCGCGCAGCGGCAGATCCGCCGCCGTGGCCGCCGTTTCGAGCGGGGCGCGGGCATCCTCCCGCACCGCGATCACGGGACAGGCGTCGGCGGCGGCGAGCGTCACCGCCTCCTCGGGGCTTGCGAGGGCGGTGTCGGTGCCGGCGAGGAAGATCATGCTCGGCTCGTTGTAGCCGCCGACGCTGATGAGGCGCGGCGTGGGGCAGGGGGCGACGCGCTGCACCGCCGCGACCAGGCGGGTGCTGATCCAAACCGGCTCGAGCGAGGGCAGGCCAAGGCCCCACACGGCGGCCTGGGCGATGATCGCGGCGGCGACGGCCGGGCCCGCCACGGCGCCCGAAACCATCGGCGCGCCCCGCCAGACCCGCAAGGCCGCCACCAGTGCCGCCGCCAGCGCGACCGCCACCAGCGCGCCGGCCAGAAGGATCGGCGTGCGCGTCATGAGGTCGGCGCTTTCCGGCGCCATCCCGGCGAGCGCGGCGAGGAGGAAGGGCGCCGCGGCGAGGATCGCGAGCGGGGCGGCGAGGATCAGGAGGCCGGCGAGGATGCGCAGCGCCCGCGGCGGCTCGGCCCGCGCCAGGGTGGCGACGGCGGCGATGGCGATGCCCGGCAGCAGAGGCAGCGTATAGTGCGGCAGCTTGGTGGGCGTCAGCTCGAAGACGATCCACGCCGGCACCACCCATGCGAACGCGAACACGAACACGGGCCCGCGCATCTTGACGACGCGCCAGGCCGCCGCCAGCGCGAAGGCGGCCATCGGCCAGGCGACGGCGAAGAACAGGCCGAGGTGCACCAGCGGCGGCGCGCCGTGCCCCTCCTGGCCGCCGGCCGCCTTGCCGAGGAAGTCCTTACCGATGGCGGCCGCATAGAATGCGCCGTCCGTGGCGAGATAGATGGCGACGTACCAGGGCAGGCACAGCGCCGCCACCACCACGATCCCCAGCGGAATCCGCAGTTTGGCAAAGAGGCGCCGCCGGTCGGCGATGGCGAGGGTGATGACGGTGAGCCCGGCCACCATCGGCGCGATGGGACCCTTGACCATGATGCCCAGCGCCAGCGCGACCCAGAACAGGAACGCCAGCCCCAACGGTCGATGCTCGGCCAGCCAGAGCCGGGCGAGCGCGCCCTGTGCGGCGAGGATCGTCGCCAGCAGCACCGCGTCGGTTTTCGCCAGGCGCGCCTCCACGCCCAGGATGATGGTGGCCCCGAACAGCACCGCCGCCGTCAGCGCCAGCGGCGGCGGCAGGAACGCGCGCGCCACCCACAGCGTGAGGAGGAGCGCCGCCATCGCGCCGAACAGGGACGGCAGACGGTAGACCCACAGCGGCGCCTCGGCGCCCAGCCCGCTCGCCTTGGCGCTCAGCGCCTGGAGCCAGTGGATGCCGATGGGCTTCTTGTGGCGCGGCGCGTCCTGGAAGCGGATGCGCACGAAATCGCCGGTCTCCAGCATCTGCTTCGTCGCCTGGGTGTAGCGCGGCTCGTCGCGATCGACGGGCGGCACGCCGGCCTGGCCGGGCAGGAACGACAGGAGGAGGGCCAAAAGGAGGAGGATGCCGGCACCGACGGCGAGCGCATTGTCGCGAGGGGGGGCCGCCCGGAGGGTCGTGGTGCTCATCAGCGCCATCTATTGCCTGGGCGAATGCTTGTCCATCGGCCTTGTCGCAACGTGTGGCGTCTTCCGCCGCGATGCCGGCGCTGCTATTGGCGCTGCATGGCCGTTTTCGCTCACATCACCGACCTTCACCTTCGTCCGCCCGGCATCCTCACGCTCGGCCGCATCGACACCGACCGTTTCGTCGCCCGCGCGATCGACGCGGTGATCGCCCGGCACGAGGAGGTGGACGCCGTCATCGTCAGCGGCGACATTGCCGATATCGGCGAAGACGATGCCTATGCCCGGGCGCTGATGCTGCTGTCGCGCTTTTCGGTGCCGGTCTTCGTGGTGCCCGGCAATCACGACCGCACGGCGCGCCTGCGCGAGGCGTTCATCGCCTTCCCCGGCCATGCCGAGCCGCCGGTGACGGACAAGGCGTGCCACAGCGCGGTGGTCGCGGGCGTGCGCCTGGTGCTCCTCGACACATCGGTCGACGGCATCGACACCGGCGAGCACCACGGCGAGCTCGGGCCCGCCCAGCTCGCCTGGCTCGACGAGCTGCTCGCGGACGGGCTGCCGGCGATGATCGCGATGCACCATCCCCCCTTCGGCAGCGGCATCGGCTTCATGGACGGCATCACGCTCAAGGACGCCGACGCCTTCGCCGCGGTGGTGGCGCGCCACCCCAACGTGCGCCGCATCGCCTGCGGCCACGTCCACCGCGTCATCGTCGGCGAGGTGGGGGGCGTGACGGCCATGGCGATCCCCGGCGTCGCCCACCAGGTGGAGCTGACGCTCGACCTCGAGGCCCCGGCGCGCCTGGTGATGGAGCCGCCCGCCTACGGTCTCCACCTCATCGATGGGCCGAGCGCCGTGTCGCACGTCGGATATGTCGACGATTTCGGTCCGGCTGCGCTATTCTCCGTTCTGAAGGACGAGGCGGAGCCAGAGCAATGAACGCGCCCGTAGCCGAACACACCCCCACGCTGACGTTTCGCGACATCGAGGCGGCGCGTGCCCGCATCGCGCGCCACGCGGTGCGCACCCCGCTCGTCACCAGCGACGTGCTGGACCGGGCGGTGGGCGCGCGCGTCTTCATCAAGCCGGAGTGCCTGCAGCGCACCGGCTCGTTCAAGTTCCGCGGCGCCTACAACCGCATCGCGATGATCGAGGAGGCGGACCGGGCGCGCGGCATCGTGGCGGCCTCCTCGGGCAACCACGCGCAGGGCGTTGCGGAGGCGGCGCGCCTGTTCGGCGTGCCGGCCACCATCGTGATGCCGCACGACGCGCCGGCCATCAAGCGCGCGCGCACCGAGCGCTCCGGCGCCACCGTCGTCGGCTACGACCGGGCGAGCGAGGACCGCGTGGCCATCGCGCAGGAGATCGTCTCGCGCACCGGCGCCACCTTCGTCGCCCCCTACGACGATCTCGGCGTGATGGCGGGGCAGGGCACGGCGGGGCTGGAGATCGCGAGCGATCTCGCGGCGATGGGCGTTGCGGCCGATCTGGTGCTGGTGCCCACCAGCGGCGGCGGGCTGCTGGCCGGCATCGCGACGGCGATCGCGGAGCTGATGCCTGGCGCGACCTGTTGCGCGGTGGAGCCGGAAGGCTTCGACGACACCTGCCGGTCGCTCGCCAACGGCGTGCGCGAGTGGAATGTCGCGCGTGCCGGCTCGCTCGCCGATGCGCTCATGTCGGAGACGCCGGGCGAATTGACCTTCCCCATCAACAGCGCGCTCTGCCGGCCGGGTGCGGCGGTTCCCGACGCCGCGCTCCTCACGGCGATGGCCTTCGCGGCGCGAGAGCTGAAGCTGGTGGCCGAGCCGGGCGGCGTGATCGCGCTGGCGGCGCTGCTCGCCGGCCTCGTCGACGTCGCCGGCAAGACGGTGGTCGTCGTCCTCAGCGGCGGCAATGTCGACCCCGCCTGCATGGCTGAGGCCCTCGCCGCCTGACGCGACGGCCGCGCCCTGACGCGACGCTACGCCGGCTCGTCGCGCCGGTCCACGCGTCGCGTGCAAATGTGGTGGCCGGACAGGGCGACCCGGCGGTGACGGCGGCTAGAGGCCGACGGCGACCTCGACCAGGAGCGATTCCTCCGTCGGCGGAACCCAGATCGATTGGTAGTAGATCGCGGTGTTGCCGGCGATGTAGGCGATGGCGCCGATCTCCATCACCAGGGCGCCAGGCTCGTGTTGCATCAGGCTGGCCGCGGCCTCGGGCAGCCGCGCCACGCGCATGCGCTGTGAGATGCGCACGACCTTGAGGCCGTAGGTCTTGAACATGAGCTTGCGCAGGTTGCGGCCGTCGAGCTGTTCCTGCGGCAGTTCCAGAAAATGGCCGAAGCGGGACATCGCCAGATAGGTGCGGTTGGCGACCAGGAAGCGGCCGTCGATATCCACCCGCCGGTCGATGCGCAGCAGCCCCTCCGGCTCCTCGCCCAACGCATCGCGCCACGGGCCGGGCCCCTTTTCGACCTGGCGGGCGAGCACGCGCGTGTAGACGGGCAGCGGATCGGTGCTGTCGGGCCTGGCGAAGAGGGAGTGGATGGGCGCCGCCAAAACGCGCCCGCGCTCGGCCACGAAGGTGCCGTGGCCCTGCCGGCGCTCCACATAGCCGTCATTGGCGAGTTCGCGCAGGGCCCGCTGCACCGTGCCGAGGCTGAACTTGGTCTGCTCGGCGAGTTGCAGCTCGGCCGGCAACCGGCTGCCGGGCGCGAGCCGGCCCTGCTCGATGGCGAGCGCCAACCCCTGCCGCAGCAGCTCGTACTTGGCCACACCGCGCGGTGCGGCTGCCGAATCGGTGAGCGACGCGAAGGAAAATTCCGGTGTGGACATGGGCCAGCCGCGCTGAATCATCTGGTTGACAAAAGCTATATAGCTTTTAACGTTACCACAAGGTTCATTGAGCGCGAATGCGCCAGTTTTGTTGGAGGACGCCCCATGACATCCGGCGACGTGCAAACGCCGGTCGCGCTTCGACGCGACGCGGTGTGGCAGGATCTGGCCGTTGGTCTGGCCTTCGTCGCGCTCGGCCTCTACGCCGCCTACCGCATCAACTTCCTCGACAAGCCGGTCTTCGGCCTCAGCACCGGACCGCTCGACTACGCCACGGTGCCCACCATCGCCGCGCTGGGCATCGCGGCGCTGGCGCTGATCTATGTGGCGGGCACGGTGCGCAAGCTGGTCGCCGGGGCTGGGGCAGGGGCCGATGAAGCGGCCGCGCCGGCCGCTCCGCGCGTCTCCTGGCGCGTGGTGGGGCGGCGGCTCGGCACCTTCGGCCTCCTTGCCGCGTACGTCGCGGCGATGAAGGACGTGCCGTTCTTCCTCGCGACCGCGGTGTTCCTGGCGGCGATGTTCGTGCTCTACGGGCAGACCTCGCCGGTGCGCGTCGCGGCCGTTTCCCTCATCGGCGCGGGCGCACTCTACGGCCTCTTCGTCGTCGCGCTGCGTCTGCCGCTTTAGGCCCCCCCGGATGCTCGAACACCTCATCGGCGGCTTCGGGGCCGCGCTCGCCCCGATCAACATTCTCCTCACCGTCGCCGGCACGGCGCTGGGCATCCTCATCGGCGCGCTGCCGGGGCTGTCCTCGCCGATGGCGATCATCGTGCTGTTGCCGGTCACCTACGGCATGGGGCCGCTGCCGGCGCTGCTGTTGATGATCGGCATCTATGTCGGCACCAAGCTGGGCGGCTCCTACTCGGCGATCCTCCTGCGCACGCCCGGGACGCCGGCGGGCGCCTGCACCGCGCTCGACGGCTACCCGATGGCGCAAAAGGGCATGGCCGGCCACGCGCTCGGCTACGCCACGGTGGGCTCGGCGGCGGGCGGCATCTTCGGCTGGCTCATCGCCGTCTCCTTCGTGCCGCTGATCGCCACCGTCGCGCTGAGGGCAGGGCCGGCGGACATCGCGCTGATCGGCATCGCCGGGCTGGTGATGGTGTGCGCCTTCGTGCGCGGCTCGCTGGTGAAGGGGTTCATCGGCGTGCTGTTCGGCGTCCTCGTCGGCACCGTCGGCATCGACCCGGAGGACGGCGTGATGCGCTACACCTTCGGCAACCTGGAACTCTCCTCCGGCATCCCCTTCGCGGCGGCGCTGGTGGGCGTCTTCGGCATCGCGGTGGTGCTGAGCGACGTGGTGCTGATCGGCGACCGCTCGCACATCGTGGACAAGGCCGTGCGCCTCGCGATGCCCACGCTGCGCGACATCGCGCGGCGCTGGCAGGCGATCGCCATCGGCGCGCTCTATGGCGTCGGCGTCGGCGCGGTGCCGGGTGTCGGCGCCGACGGCTCCACGTGGCTCTCCTATGCCACCGTGCGCAACCGCTCGAAGAACCCGGAGAATTTCGGCAAGGGCGAGCCGGACGGCATCCTCGCGCCCGAATCGTCCAACAACGCCACCACCGGCGGCACCATGATCCCGATGCTGACCCTCGGCATCCCCGGCGACGGCTCCACCGCGGTGATGCTGGGTGCGCTGCTCCTGCACGGCATCACGCCGGGCGTCAGCATGATGCGCGACAACGGCGACGTGGTGTGGGGCATCCTGGCGGGCCTCTTCGTCGCCAACGTCGCGATGCTGATCATCGGCTGGAAGGCGATCCGCTACTTCGTCTTCATCCTGCAGCAGGACCGCTCGTGGCTGTTCCCGTTCGTCCTGGTGTTTGCCACCATCGGCGCCTTCGCCACCACCAACACGCTGTTCCCGGTGTGGGTGGCGCTCGCCTTCGGCGTGATCGGCTTCGTGCTGGAACAGCGCGGCTTCCCGGTCGTCACCATCATCCTCGGCATCATCCTGGGACCGGTGATCGAGATCAATCTTCGCCTCGCCATGTCGCTGTCCAACGGCGACTGGGGAACGTTCGTGGCGACCTGGCCGCGCATCGTGATGATCGCCATCGTCGCCTTCCTCGTCTTCATCGAGATCAAGCGCAGCCTGCAGCGGCCCAACACCGCCGCGGGCGCATAACCCACACAACAAACGTAGGAGAAAACGCCATGAAAACCATGCGGATACTGGGAGCGGCGCTGACGGCGCTGGGGCTCGGCCTCGCCCCGGCGGTGGCGCAGGACTTTCCGTCCGACACCATCCACCTGATCGTGCCGTATCCGGCCGGCGGTGGCACGGACGCCATCGGCCGCGCCGTCGCGGCGGCGCTGGAGGAGGCGACGGGGGCGAGCGTGGTGGTCGACAACATCGGCGGCGCCAGCGGCACCACCGGCACGATGGCGATGCTGCAAGCCAAGCCCGACGGCTACACCGCGATGCTGAACGGCAGCAGCGACCTCACCACCACGCTGACCTTCCAGGAACTGCCCTTCTCGCTCGACGACTTCAAGTATGTCGGCGCGGTGATGGCGACGCCCACCTGGGTGGTCGCCCCCGCCGAGCGCGGCTACGAAACCTTGGAAGACCTTCTGGCCGATGCCGAGGCGAACCCGGACCAGGTGACTATCGGCGTCGGCGGCGCGGCGGGTGCGCACGCGCTGGTGGCCCACGCGATCAAGGGCTACAGCGGGGCGCCGGTGCGCGTCGTCGCCTATCAGGGCGGCGCGCCGCTACGCAAAGGCCTCCTCGCCAACGAGGTGAGCGCCGGCGTGATCCATTCGCCGATCATGCTCGACGCGATCAAGGAAGGCGGGGTCAAGGTGCTCGCCGCCGCCCAGCCGCTCGACGGCATCAGCTACGAGCCGCTGCGCGACACGCCGCTCCTGAAGGACGCCGGCATCCCCGTGAACGTGGGCGTGACGCGCGGCATCTTCCTGCCCAAGGACACCCCGGACGAGGTGGTGGCGAAGTTCTCCGAAATGCTGGAGGCGGCGTCCCAGAGCGAGAGCCTCGCGAGCTTCGGCGAGAAGTTCGGCTTCGCGCCGACGTGGCTGACGCCGGCCGAGTTCGAGGCGCTGATGCGCGAGGAGGTCGCGACCTTCGCCGACATCCGCGACAACATCATCAACAAATAGGCGATCCCGTCCTCCCCGCCTGGCCGCGCGCGCCTGTCGCGCGGCCCCTTTTCCGCCGAGAGAAAGTGCCCCATGCAGCCCCAGAATCTCGTGATCATCATGTCGGACGAGCACAACCGCGCCATGGCGGGATGCTACGGGCACGACATGGTCACCACGCCCAATATCGACGCGCTCGCCGCGCGCGGCACCCGCTTCACCAACGCCTATACGTCCTGCCCGATCTGCGTGCCGGCCCGCGCCGCCTTCGCGACGGGCAAGTACAACCACCAGATCGGCTTCTGGGACAACGCGGACCCCTATGACGGCTCGGTGCCCTCCTGGCACCAC
This sequence comes from Alphaproteobacteria bacterium, assembly GCA_030431335.1. Lineage (GTDB taxonomy): Bacteria > Pseudomonadota > Alphaproteobacteria > Rhizobiales > Amorphaceae > Acuticoccus. The sequence continues at coordinate 16,589 of JAUIJH010000041.1, read as the reverse complement.
AGGCTGCGCGACAGGGGCCACGAGGTGGTCTCCATCGGCAAGCTGCACTTCCGCTCCGGCGACGACGACAACGGGTTTTCGCGCGAGATCCTGCCGATGCACGTGATCGAGGCGAAGGGCGACCTGATGGGGCTGGTGCGGGACGACATGCCCCCGCGCGGCATGGCGCACAAGATGGCGACGATGGCCGGCCCGGGCGAGTCCCCCTATACGCTCTACGACCGCCAGATCGCCGCCGAGACCCAGAAATGGCTCTATGACGAGGCGCCCAAGCACACCGACAAGCCGTGGGTGCTGTTCGTCTCCTTCGTGACGCCGCACTTCCCGCTGACGGCGCCGCCCGAGCACTATTATCGCTACTACAACGACCCCAAGCTGCCGATGCCGAAGGCCTACGCCAAGGACCAGCGGCCGACCCACCCCTCGCTGCGCGACTATTCCACCTCGTCCAACTACGACGACTACTTCAAGACCGAGGACGATGTGCGCCGCGCCATCGCCGGCTATTTCGGCCTGTGCAGCTTCCTCGACGAGCAGATCGGCAAGGTGCTGAGCGCGCTGAAGGAGAGCGGCAACGACGCCAACACGCGCGTGGTCTACACCAGCGATCACGGCGACAATCTGGGCGCGCGGGGCCTTTGGGGCAAATCGACCATGTACGAGGAGGCGGCCGGCGTGCCGCTGATCGCGGCGGGCGAGGGGATCCCCGCCGGTGCCACCGTCGACACCGCGGCCACCTTCCTCGACATCTACCCCTTCATCGGCGAATGCGCCGGGGAGGACATCGTCGATGCGGACCATCCGGGCACGTCGCTGGCGGCGCTGGCGGCAGGGGCCGAGCCCGACCGCACGGTGCTGTCGGAGTACCACGCGATGGGCTCGTCGGGCGCGATCTTCATGCTGCGCGACCGACGCTACAAATACATCCACTTCGCGAGCTACCCGCCGATGCTGTTCGACCTCGACGCCGACCCCGACGAGCTGAACGACCTCGCGGGCGACCCGGCCCACGCGGACGTGCTCGCCGATTTCGAGGGGCGCCTGCGTGCCCGGCTCGACCCGGAAGCGGTGGACCGCCGCGCCAAGACGCGCCAGGCCGAGCAGGTGGAAAAGAACGGCGGCCGCGAGGCGGTGATCGCCCGCGGCGACCTCGGCTACTCGCCCCCGCCCGGCTACCAGCCCGAACTGGGGTAGGCGAACGCGCTGCCGCCGCGCGCCGCGATGGCGCCCGGCGGCGGCGCACGAAAAGTAGGCACTCCCTCCGCGACGGTCCGTTGGGCCTTGACGTTGTAGGCCCTGCGGCGAACAATTGTGTCCGAAGCAAAGCAAATGCTGCCGGCACGAACCGGCGGCTGGGAGGACACAACGTGATTCACAAAACCGCTCGCCGGATACTGCCGCTCGTGGCGGGTGCGGCCCTCATGGCCACCGGCGCGTCCGCGCAGGATCTCACCATCGCCACCTCCGTGCCCAACCTGGGCTTCCCGTTCTTCGTTCACATGGAAAAGGCTCTCAACGCCGAGGCCGAATCGCTCGGCGGCATCAAGGTGCTGAACTACGACGGGCAGAACTCCACGCCCAAGCAGACCTCCGACATGGAAGCGGCCATCATCGAAGGCGTCGACGGCGTGGTGATCAGCCCGCTCGACAGCGTGGCGATGGCGCCCGCCGTGCGCCAGGTGGTGGAAGCGGGCATCCCGGTCGTCACCATCGACCGGCGCGTCGACGGGGTGGACGGGGTGATCGCCCACGTCGGCGCCGACAACGTGAAGGGCGGCGAAGCGCAGGGCAACCTGGTGATGGAGCTGTTCCCGGACGGGGCGCGCATCGTCAACCTGCAGGGCCAGCCGGGCGCCAGCCCCGCCATCGACCGCAACAAGGGCCTGCACAACGCCCTCGACGCCCACAGCGACAAGTACACCTTCGTCGCCGAGCAGACGGCCAACTTCGCCCGCGAAGAGGGCGCGTCCGTCACCGAGGCGATCCTCGCCGGGCTCGACACGCCGCCGGACGTGATCGTCGCCGCCAACGACGACATGGCGCTGGGCGCGATGCAGGTGGCCGGCGAGCGCGGGCTCGACGTCGCCATCATCGGCTTCGACGCGCTGCCGGAGGCCCTGGCCGCGGTGCGCGACGGCAAGCTGACCGCCACCATCGAGCAGATGCCCGGCGGCCAGAGCGCCAAGGCGATGCAGGCGCTCGTCTCCCACATCCGCGACAATACCACGCCCGAGAAGGTGTTGCTGTTGACGCCCATCGCCATCACCAAGGACAATCTCGACAAGGCCGAGCGCCTCAACGAGCTCAACTAAGCGGCACGCCGCCGGCGCCGCCAAATGGTGCCGGCGCTGCCATAGGCGCACGCCGCGCCGCGCCCCGCGGGGAGCGGCGCGGCGTTTTCGTGGCATAGTCCGGCCGGAGGCCGCAGACACTCCCAGAGGACGCGATGAGCCATTCGCACACCGGGTCGGCCGGCTTCGACCCCGTCGCCCTTGCGGCGCGCTATGCGGCGCCGATCTTCCTGATCGTTCTCGTGGCGCTGTTCGCGCTGGCCGAGCCGCGCTTCATGCACCCGCTCAACCTGATGAACATCCTGCGCCAGGTCTCCATCATGGGGCTGATCGCCATCGGCATGACCTTCGTCATCCTGACGGCGGGCATCGACCTGTCGGTGGGCTCCATCGTGGCGCTGACCGGCCTCGTCGCGGCCTATGTCGCCAAGGGCGGGCTCGACGACCGCTTCGCCATCGGCGCGGCCGAGCAGGCGGGCAACCCGGTGTTCCTGGCCATCCTCGCCGCGCTCGCCGTCGGCGCGCTGTGCGGCTCGATCCAGGGCGCGGCGGTGACGCGGCTCAAGGTGCCGCCCTTCGTGGTGACCCTGGGCGGGCTCACCGCCTTTCGCGGGCTGGCGCTGATCTTCTCGGGCGGCGGGCCGATCTCGGGCTTCTCGCCCAATTATGTGTGGTGGGGGCAGGGGCGCATCGAGGGCGTGCCGGTGCCGGTCATCGTGTTCGTGGTGGTGGCGGTGATCGCGCACATCGTGTTGAAGACGACGCGCTTCGGCCTCCACGTCTACGCGACCGGCGGCAATGCCGCGGCGGCCGAGCTCAACGGCGTGCCGGTGCGGCGCACCACCTTCCTGGTCTACGTGATCGTCGGGGTGCTGTCGGGGCTCGCCTCGTTCCTCCTGTCGGCCCGGCTCAACTCGGCCGAGGCGGTGGCGGGACTGCAGCTGGAACTCGACGTCATCGCGGCGGTGGTGATCGGCGGCACGTCGCTCTTTGGCGGGGCGGGGTCGATCTTCGGCACCGTGGTGGGCGTGCTTCTCATCGGCGTGCTGCGCAACGGGCTCGTGCTCATGAACGTGTCGTCGTTCGTGCAGCAGATCCTCATCGGCGTCATCCTGGTGCTGGCGGTGGCGGTGGACCAGCGCGCGGCCCTCAGAGGAGCGGACCGATGACCGACGTCCTGCAGCTCACCGGCATTTCCAAGCATTTCGGCGCCATCGAGGCGCTGATGGGGGTGGACCTTGCCATCGCGCCCGGCGAGGTGGTGGGGCTGATGGGCGACAACGGGGCCGGCAAGTCGACCCTGTGCCGCATCATCGCGGGGCGCTTCACGCCCAGCACCGGCACCGTGCGGCTCGACGGCAAGGAAATGCACTTCCGCCGCCCGTCGGAGGCGCGCGAGGCGGGCATCGAGATGGTGCACCAGGACCTTGCCCTTTGCGACAACCTGTCGGCCGCGCTCAACGTGTTCTTGGGGCGGGAGCTGACGATGGGCGTCGGGCCGCTGCGTTTCCTCAACAAGCGGGCGATGCAGGCGAAGGCGGCCGAGCTGTTCGCGGAGCTGAAATCGGAGACGCGGCCGGGCGACCTGGTGAAGCAGATGTCGGGCGGGCAGCGGCAGGCGGTGGCGATCGCCCGCACGCGCCTGTCGGAGCCGCGCATCGTGCTCCTCGACGAGCCGACCGCCGCCATCAGCGTGCGCCAGGTGGCCGAGGTGCTCGACCTCATCCGCCGCCTCAAGGACGCCGGCATCGCGGTGATCTTGATCAGCCACCGCACGCCGGACGTGTTCGCGGTGTGCGAGCGCGTCGCGGTGCTGCGGCGCGGCACCAAAGTGGCCGACAAGCCCATCGCCGAGACCTCGCCGGAGGAGGTGACGGGGCTGATCACGGGGGCGGTGGAGAGCGCCTGAAGCCCGCCGCAACCGCTTGCCGCGGTTCGCACAAACGCTGCGGCAACCGCTTGCCGCGGCCCGTGCAATGCCGCATAAATCGGCCTCCTCCGCCACACCGAACCACCGCTGAGTGAATGCCGAACGATCGCCACGCCGGGCTCGACGCGCACCAGGCCGCTCGATGGGTCGGCGTTCCGGCGCCCACTGCCTTCCGCCACCTGAGCGACCCCGCCTTCGTCGGCCGCTGGGCGCTCGGCTGCCTCGGCCTCGCGCCGACCGGAACGGCGGACGTGTTCGAGGGCCAATCGCTGTTCGACGGGTCGCGCGCGCGCGTGCGCATCGTGCCGCACGAGGGGGTAGGGCTGATCGACTATCACGTCGGCCAGGGGGATCTGCTGCGTCCGCGCATCGCGATGCGCGTGGTGGCGGGCGCGGCCATCGGCGGGCCGGCCGACAGCTGCCTGGTGGCGCTGAGCGCCTGGCGCGCGCCCGACACGCCCGCCGAAACGTGGTCGCGCACCTGCACCGCGCACGAGACCGAGATCCTCCTCATCAAGACGCAGCTCGAGACGCTTGCGGCCGATGGCGAGGCCTGAGACGCGGAACTATCGTCCGGCGCGTGCGGGCGCGGCCGGCGCGAGCGACAATCAACCTTGGGAACGGGACCTATGAAACTTGATCGACGCAGCATCGCCGCGGCCTTCGTGGGAGCGGCGATGAGCCTGACCGCCGGCACCGCGCTGGCGCAGGACATCACCATCGGCCTGTCGCTGCCGGAGACTATCGAGGGCTTCGATTTCGTCAACGGCATGTACCGCACCTTCGCGCAGGAGGTGGAGGCCAACTCCGACCTGACCGTGAACATCGTCTATGGCGGCGCGCTCGGTTCGGCCGGCGACCGCCTCGGCCAGATGCGGCGCGGCGTGATCCAGATGTCGGACGGGGCGGACGGCAACTATGCCTCGATCTATCCCGACATCCAGGTCCTCAACATGCCCTTCCTGTTCCCCTCCGAGGCGGTGGCGTGGGCCGTGCTCGACGGCCCCTTCGGCGACGCGATGGCCGAGGACATCCGCGAAAAGACCGGCATCCGCGTCCTCGGCTGGTGGGAATCGGGCGGCTTCAAGCACTTCAGCGCCAACCGCGCGATCGACACGCCGGCCGACATGGCGGGGCTGAAGATGCGCGTGCTGGGTCCGCTCGCCACCATCCCGGTGGAGGCGATGGGCGCGTCCGCCTCGCCGGTGGCGTTCGGCGAGCTCTACACCTCGCTGCGCACCGGCGTGGTCGACGGGCAGGACAACTCGGTCTCCGTCTTCAACCTCATCAACCTCTACGAGGTGCAGTCGCACCTGATGCTGTCCGGGCACACCTACGCGTTCGGCCCGTTCGGCATTTCCGACAGCTATTTCCAGTCGCTCAGCGAGGCGAACCAGAAGGTGATCCTCGACGCCGCCGAGGCCGCCATCGCCTTCAACCGCAAGACCTCGCGGGCCGTGGAGGCGGCGGCCATCGCGTTCGCCGAGGAGCAGGGCGTCGAGGTGGTGGAGCTGTCCGACGACGCGCGGGCCGCCTTCCGCGAGGTGATGCAGCCGGCGGCCGCCGCCTGGCTGAAGGACAACATCGACCGGCCGGAGCTGATCGAGGAGGTCCAGGCGGCCGTGGACGCCGCGCGCTGACGTGAACCTCGTCGTCGGCGCCATCCGCGTGATGGAGGGGGGGCTGCGGGTTGCCGCGGCCCTTTGCCTGGTGGTGATGTTCGCGCTGGTGATCATGCAGGTGGCGCTGCGCTACACCGGCGGCGGCGTGCCCGTCTTCACCGAGGAGGCGGCGCGCTACGCGATGATCTGGAGCGCGCTCCTCGCCAGCGCCGTCGCGGTGCGCGAGGGCAGCCACATCCACATCGATCTGGTGCCGGCGCTGCTGCGCGCCGTCGCGCGGCCGCTCGCGCTGGCGCTCGCCTTCGTGCTCGACGTGATCTCGGTCGGCGTGTTCGGCGTGCTGTTCTGGCAGGGGATCGGGGTGGTTGCGTTCGCGGCGGGCCAGCGCAGCGAGGGGCTGCAGGTGAGCCTCGCCTGGCCCTATGCGGTGATCCCCATCGCCTTCGGCTGCGCGCTCGTCTTCGCGCTGGCGCGGCTGGTGCTGCGGGACCGGCTCGGATGAGCGATTCGCTCGTGGTGCTGATCGGCGCCTTCCTGGGGCTGATGGTCGTCGGCCTGCCGGTCGCCTGGTCGATGATCGCGGCGATGCTCGCGTGGGTGATCTACGGCTCCAAGTGGATGTTCCTGCCGATCGCGGCGGAGCGGATCTACCAGGGCATGGACGCCTTCGTGCTGATGGCGATCCCGCTGTTCATCCTCGCGGGCGAGCTCGTCAACGAAGGCAAGATCACCGACCGCCTGGTGGCGGTCTCCAACGTGTTCTTCGGCTGGATGCGGGGCGGGCTGGCGCAGGTCAACATCGCCGCCTCGATCCTGTTTTCCGGCATCACCGGCGTGGCGCTGGGCGACATCGCGGCGCTGGGGCGGATCTTCATCCCCGCCATGGTGCGCCAGGGGTATTCGTCCGCCTACGCGGCGGCGGTGACGGCCTCGTCCTCCATCATCGGCCCGATGGTGCCGCCCTCGCTGGTGGCGGTGATCTACGGCTCGATGACCGGCCTTTCCATCGGTGCGCTGATGGCCGCGACGCTGCTGCCGGGCCTCGTCATCGGCGCGGTGCAGATGGCGCTCGTGGCCGTGCAGGCGCGGCTCTACGATTTCCCGCGCGTCGACGTGGACCGCTCGCCGCGCGCGATGGCGGTGTCGACGGGCCGGGCGCTGGTGCCCCTGATGATCCCGGTGATCATCCTGGCGGGCCTCCTGGGCGGGCTCGTGACGCCGACGGAGGCGGGCGGCATCGCCGCGCTCTACGCGCTGATCGTGTCCGTGGTGCTCTACCGCTCGATCGACCTGCCGGTGCTGGGGGCGGTGTTCGCCCGCTCGGCACTGTTTTCCGGCCAGCTCCTGATCATCGTGGGATGCGGGGCGGCGTTCTCGTGGGTGATGGGCATGGAAAACGTGCCCAACATGGTGAGCGGGGCGATCGCGGGCTGGGAGCTGGGCTATTTCGGCACGGTGCTGGTGTTCAACGCCATCTTGCTGGTGCTCGGCATGTTCATCGATCCGACGACGGTGATCATCCTGTTCGGCCCGCTCCTTTCGGCGGCGGCGGTGAAGGCGGGCATCGACCCGCTGCATTTCGGGGTGATCGCGATCCTCAACCTCGATATCGGCCTGCTGACGCCGCCGTTGGGGGTGTGCCTGTTCGCGGCCGAGCGCATCGCGGGGTGCGGGCTGATCCCGCTGTTGCGCGCCTCGCTGCCGTTCCTCGCGGTGAACCTCGTGGCGCTCGGGCTGATCGTGGCGTTCCCGGAGATCAGCCTGTTCCTGCCGCGCATCGCGGGATTTTAGTCTAGCCCGGCGATGAGGCCTGCCAGAGCGGCGGGGCGCCGATATCCATGGCGATCTCGGTGATGTGCCAGCGGCCGAGGTTGGCGCTAAAGAGTGTATCGCCGGCGAAAGCGACGTTCGTCGGGTGGCACAGGAGGTGGGCCGTCGGGTCCTCGATGAGGATCTTGGTGCGCCCGCCGTCGGGCGCCACGCGCAGGAGCCGCGAGGGCTCGTAGCAGGCGACGACGAGGTTGCCCGCGCGGTCGAAGGCGATGCCGTCCGGCAGGCCCGGCAGGTCGGAGACGAAGGGTGTGGCCGCGCCCGGCCCCCCGTCCGCGCCGATGGCGATGCGCGTGACGCGCCGCGCGAACGTCTCGCACACGAACAGCGCCGCACCGTCCGCCGCGAGCGCCAGCCCGTTGGCGAAGACGAGCGGCGCGTCGTACCAGAGCCCGCCTTCGCCGCTCGCCAGGTCGTAGGCCCAGATGCCGGGGCCGGGCCTGTCGGCGGCAAAGCTGTCGGACACGAAGAGGCGCCCGCGGCGATGGTCCACCGCCGGATAGTTGGGAATGCGGATGCCGCCGCCGGCGAAGCGCGCGAGCGTGCCCGAGGCGAGGTCGAGCGCGAACACGGCCCTGTGGGCGAGGTCGCACACGAAGAGCCGCCGCTCGCCGTCGAAGGCGAGGCCGAGGGCGAAGCCGCCGGTGCTCGCGACGCGCTCCATACGGCTGCCGTCGGGCGCGATGCGCATGATCTCGCCGCGCTCGGTGCCGCACCAGATGTGGCCGTCCGGCCCCACCGCGACGCCCTCCGGGTGGGCGAGGCGGGGCTCACCCACCATGCCGTCATAAAGGACGCGGGCGCGTTCGGGCGCGAGCACGGTGGCGGTTGCGGTGGCGAAGGCAACGGGCGGGGTCATGGCTGGGTCTCCAGGCGTCGGCCTCCTTCGGCGGCGAAGAGGTGGGTCTTGGCCGGGGCGACGCGCACGCCGATCGCGGCGCCGACGCGCTGGCCCTCGTCCGGCCCCACCTTCACCGCGACGAGCCCGTCCCCGATGGCGACGTTGACGAGGGTGGAATCGCCCAGAAGCTCGGACGAGAACACCGTGCCGGTGAGGTGCGCGTCGGCGGGGGCGGCAAGGGCAAGGTCCTCCGGCCGGGCGCCCAGCACAACCTCTCCTCTTGGCGCGGCGGCGAGGGGGACCGTGCCGGCGGCGTGGCGGAAGGCGCCGTCGCGGATCTCGCCGGCGAGGAGGTTCATGGGCGGAGAGCCGATGAAGCCGGCGACGAAGGTGTTGGCGGGGCGGGTATAGACCTCGTGCGGGGTGCCGACCTGCTGGATGCGCGCCTCGTGGAGGACGACGATGCGGTCGGCGAGCGTCATCGCCTCCACCTGGTCGTGGGTGACGTAGATGGTGGTGGTGCCGAGCGATTGCTGCAGGTGCTTGAGCTCGGCGCGCATCACGGTGCGCAGCTTGGCGTCGAGGTTGCTGAGCGGCTCGTCCATCAAAAAGAGGCGCGGGGTGCGCACGATGGCGCGGGCGAGCGCCACGCGCTGGCGCTGCCCGCCCGACAGCTCCGCCGGCCGCCGCAGGAGGAGGCCCGAAAGCTCCACCTGCGCCGCCGCCGCCTCCACCTTGCGCAGCCGCTCCGCCCGGTCGACACCGCGCACCTTGAGCGGGTAGCCGATGTTCTCGCCCACCGTCATGTGCGGGTAGAGGGCGTAGTTCTGGAACACCATGGCAAGGTCGCGGTCGCGGGCGTGGATGCCGTTGACGCGGGTGCCGTCGATCAGGATGTCGCCGCTGGTGGGCTCCTCGAGGCCCGCGATCATGCGCATGGTCGTCGTCTTGCCGCAGCCCGAGGGCCCGAGCAGCACCAGGAACTCGCCGTCCTCGATGGCAAGGTCGAGCGCCTCCAGCGCGACGAGGGCGCCGAAACGCTTGCCGAGCTTGTTGAGCGTGACGGTCGCCATCGCCGCGCTACTCGCCGCGGATGATGAGGCCGCCGTCGACGCGCAGCACCTCGCCGGTGATGAAGCTGGCGCGCGGCCCGGCGAGGAAAGCGACGGCCTCGGCCACCTCGTGCGCCTCGCCGAAGCGGCCGATGGGGTGGGCCTTGTTCCAGGCCGCCTTCAGCGCCTCCGGGTCGTCCACCTCGGCGAACACCTTTTCGTTGAGCGGCGTCATGATGGTGCCGGGCGCGACGGCGTTGACGCGGATGCCGGCCGGGGCGAGGTCCACCGCGGTCTGCTGTGTCAGCGCGTTGATGGCGCCCTTGGCGGCGGCATAGGCCGGCCAGCCGGCGAAGCCCGCGAAGGACTGGGCGGAGGACATGTTGACCACCGCGCCGTGGCCGGCCTCGCGCATCATCGGCACGGCGACCTTCATGCCGCGCCAGACGCTGGTGAGGTTGGTGTTGATGACGGTGTTCCAGTGCTCCTCCTCGATGGCGTCGACGACGCCGCGCAGCGCCCGCGCCGCGTTGTTGACGAGGATGGTGACGGGGCCGAAGGCGGCGCGCGCGTCCTCGCCCGCCGCCACCATGTCGGCCATCGAGGTGACGTCGCAGCGGGCGAAGAGGGCGGCGGGGCCGATCGCCTGCGCGGCGGCGCGACCGGCTTCCTCCTCGATGTCGGCGAGGAGCACCTTGGCCCCGCGCTCCGCGAGCGCCTTGGCGCAGGCGAGGCCGATCCCCATCGCCGCGCCCGTGATCAATGCGACTTCGCCCTTCAGCTCGTCTTCCACACGCATGGTCATTCTCCTCGGAATTCGGGGGTGCGCTTTTCCAGGAACGCGGCGACACCTTCGAGGCCATCCTGCGTCATGAACAGGCGATAGAGCACCTCCTGCTCGAGGGTCTTGGCGGTGGGAAGCGAAGCATCGACGCCCTGGCGCATCAGCCGCTTCATTTCGGCCTGCGACAGCGGGGCGACCTTGAGGCAGCTGCGCACGCGCGCCGCCACCGCCTCGTCGAGCTCCTGCGCGGGCACGCACGCGGCAGCGATGCCGAGCTGGTGGGCGCGCGCGCCGTCGATGCGCCAGCCCGCAAGCATCAGCTCCGAGGCCACGTATTTGCCCACCGCCCGGGTGAGCCGCTGCGTGCCGCCGCCGCCGGGCGACAGACCCAGCCGCCCCTCCGGCAGGCCGAACTGCGCGTCCTCGGTGCACACGATGATGTCGGCGCACAGCGCGATCTCGAAGCCGCCGCCGAGCGCGAAGCCGCGCACCGCCGCGATCACCGGCTGCGGCAGTGCCTCCAGCCGGTCGAAGATGCGGCGCGAGCGCTGCTGGTAGGCGATGAAGCCCTTCAGGTTGCCGCCGCGATAGGCCTCGATGTCGGCGCCGGCGATGAAGGCGCGCTCGCCCGCGCCCTTCAGCACCACCACGCGCACCGAGCGGTCCGCCTCCAGTGCTGCGACCTCCGCGTCGAGCCGCTCGATGAGGGGCTCGGACATGGCGTTGAGCTTGTCGGGGCGGTTGAAGATGAGGGTCGCGACACCGCCATCGGTTTCACGCAGGAGAGGGTCGTGCGCCATGTCAGCCTTTCACCGCGCCGGCGGTGATGCCGGCGACGAAATAGCGTTGCAGAACGTAGAAGACGGCCACCACCGGGATCGAGATCAGCACCGAGGAGGCCATCAATTCGCCATAGCGGATGCCGTACTGGCCGATGAAATCGTTCATCCCCACGGGCAGGGTCCGCATGTCGCGCGTGGAGGTGAAGGAGAGCGCGAACAGGAACTCCTGCCACGTCACGATCAGGACGTAGACGGCGGTGGCGATGATGCCCGGGCGCGCCAGCGGCACCACGATCTCGCGGAACACCCGGAAGGGGCCGGCGCCGTCGATGCTGGCCGCCTCCTCCAGGCTCTGGGGCAGGCCCTTGAGGAAGCCGCGCAGCATCCAGATCGCCACCGGCAGCGTCACGCTGACATAGGCGATGATCAGCGAGGCGTAGGTGTTGAGGAGGTCGCCGGCGCGCATCATCTTGTAGATCGGGATGATGATGGCGGCGTGCGGAAACATCTGCGCCAGGACGACCAGCGCGAGGAGCCCCGACACGATCAGGAGCTTGGTGCGGCTGAAGGCGTAGGCCGCCACCAGCGCGAGGCCGACGGTGATGGCGACGCTCGTCAGCGATACCACCAGCGAGTTGAGGAAATAGGTGCGGAACTCGGGCCGGAAGGCGGCGATGTAGTTCTCGAACGTCGGATCCTGCGGCCACAGGCGGGCCGGGATCGCGAACGGCTCGTCGGGCGGCTTGAGGCTGACCGAGACCATCCAGAAGAAGGGCACCAGCACGAAGGCGGCGACGGCGAGCTCGGCCGCCACCAGCGCCGCCTTGCGCGCGAGGGGAGCGCGGCGCATCAGACCGGCCTCCGCCGACGGCTCCCGGCCCGCTGGGCGAGGACGTAGAGCGCGGCCACCAGCGCCAGCACCCCGATGGAGGCGACGCCGTAGGTGGCCGCCTCGCCGAAGCGGAACTGGCCGAAGCCGAGCTCGTAGATCTTGGTGGGGAAGATGTCGGTGGCCCCTTGCGGGCCGCCGCGGGTGAGCACCCACACGATGTCGAAATAGTTGAAGGTGAGGATCGTCGTCAGCACCACGTTGACGAGGATGACGTTGCGGATCGCCGGCAGCACGACGTCGCGCAGCCGGCGCAGCGCGCCGGCGCCGTCGATGGTGGCCGCCTCGATCTGCTCGCGGTCGACGCTTTGCAGTGCCGCCAGGTAGATCAGCGCCGAGAAGGGGAAGCCCTTCCACACCGCCGCGAGGATGACGGCGCCCATCGCGGTGGTCTTGTCCGCGAGCCAGGCGATGCCCTCGGTGGTGAGCCCGGCGCTGATCAGGAACGAATTGATGAGCCCGAGCTGCGGGTCGTACATGAAGCGCCACAGTATCGCGACGACGACGCCCGGCAGCACCCACGGTAGGAGCACGACGGCGCGCACGAGCCCCTGCGCCGGCAGCGCCTGGTTGAGGAGCACCGCCACGAAAAAGCCGATCACGTTCTGCAGGGCCACGACGCAGACGGTCCACACCAGCGAGTTGGCGAGGACCTGCCAGAACTCCGCCTTGCCCATCACCGTCTCGTACTGCTTGAAGCCGACGAAGGCGGGATTGGGGTTGATGAACGAGGTTGAATAGAAGCTCTCGATGACCGTGCCGATCATCGGATAGTAGAGGAAGACGCCGAGCAGCAGCACCGCGGGCGCGAGGAACGCGAAAGACATCCAGCGGTCTCGCAGCACTTCGGGGGCCTCCCTGGTACGGACGGCGCTGCGCGCCGGCTTTGTTTTAGTAGGAGGGCGAGGGCGTTCCCCCCTCGCGCTCCTCCCATCTCGCCGATGGGCAGGGGTTCAGGATCATTTGCCCTTCGGGCAAGTGACCTGAAACCCCGATCCAGGGTGAGCCGGGCTGCGGCGGCGTCAAGGGGTTCGGCTTCGCCCCGTCCTCGCCATGCTCGGCTTCGCCTGCGCGTGGCTGCGGGCGGCCCCTTGACGCCGCCGCAGCCCTTTTTGGCTCAGTTCAGCGCGTCGATTGCGTCGCACGCCTTCTTGGCGGCGGCGGCGACGTCCTCGCCGGAATAGACGTCCTGGGCGAGGCGGACCTCGATGTCGGCGACTTCCAGATAGCGCGGCGACAGGGGGCGCGGGCGCGCGTTTTCCAGGTGCGCCATGATTTCGTCCGGGCCTTCGCGGTTGGCGGCGAGGAAGGCGGCGGCGGCCTTGGTGTTGGCCGGGACGAGGTCGACCACGTCGCCGTTGACGTCCTCGCGGGTGAGGAATTCGGCGAAGCGCATTGCCGCGTCCTTGTTGGGCGAGGCGGAGAAGATGGCGAGATTCCAGCCGCCATAGGTGCCGACCGGGGTTTTGCCCTCCGGCGCGGTGCCGTTGACGAAGCCCCAGTCGATGGCGCTCTTTTGCAAGGTGGGCTGCTCCAGCGCGGGCCAGAACTCGATGGCGAGCGAGCCGTTGAGGAAGAGCTGGCGCATGTCGCCGGACGAGGCGTTGAGGATGCCCTGCGGCGCGTAGGGGACGAGGCTCTGCAAGTAGGTGAGCGCCTCGATGGCGGCCGGCTCGTCGAGCGCGCAGGACCCGTCCTCGCCGAGCACGCTGCCGCCGTTGGAGAAGACGAACGAGTTCATCACGACGACGGTGTCTTCGCCCTCGTGGCCGAACAGGCCGACGCCGAAGCGGCCGGCGGCGCGGTCCGTCACCGCTTCGGCGGCAGCCTTGAGGCCGTCCCAGGTGGCGAGCGAGGCGGGGTCGACGCCCGCCTCCTGCAACAGGGCGGCGTTGTAGAAGGAGAACTGCCAGACATCGACGTTGAAGGGGATGCCGTAGAGGCCGCCTTCGTAGCTTGCCGAATCCCAGGCGCCGGGGAAGAACTTGTCCTTGGTGAGGCCGGCCGCCGCGGCCTCTTCGCTGAGATCCTCGACCGCGCCGGCGGCGGCGAAGGCGGCGACCCAGATCTGGTCGAGCGTGGCGATGTCGGGCGCGTTGCCGCCCTGGACCGCCGTCAATAGCCGCTGCTGGTATTCCGGATAGGGAATGGTGGTGACGTTGACCGTCACGTCTGGGTTTTCCGCCTCGAAGCGCTCCACCGCCGCGCGCTGGTAGTCCGACAGGCCAGATTCGGTCTGCTGGTTGTCCCAGAACTGGAGCACGGTCTTGTCCTGCGCCATGGCCGGCGCCGCCGTCAGCAGCGCCGCCATCGCAACGGATGTGAGTAGCCGTTTCATCGTCGTTCCTCCCATGCTGCCGCGCCGTTGACCGGGCGGCTGTTGTGGTGGCCCGCGGGCCGGTTTGGCGAGGCTAGGCCGCCTCCGCCTGGGCCTGCGCCGCGGCGCCCGAAGTGATCAGCCCCTCGATCTCCCCCTCGCTGAAGCCGAACTCGCCGAGGACTTCGCGCGTGTGCTCGCCCACCAGCGGCGCGTGCCGCTCGATGGTGGGCGGGGTCTTGGACAGCGACACCGCGGGGGCGATGGTCTTCACATTGCCGGCCGTCGGGTGCTCGTAGGAGGTGATGGCGCCCATGTGCTTCACCTGCGGGTCCTGCGCCGCCTCCGAGTGGGTGCGCACCTCGCCGCACCAGATGTCGGCGGCAAGCATCTTCTCCATCAGCGCCGCGGTGGGGTACTTTTTGGTGTGCTCGGCGATGGCGCGCCAGATCTCGTCGCGCTGGCCGTAGAGGATGGCCGGGTCGTCGTAGGCGGCAAGGTCGGGTGCCTCGAGCACCTCGACCAGCTTCTTGAACGGGCTCATCGCGATGGTGACCCAGCCGTCGGCGGTGGGGTAGGCGCCGAAGGGTGCCTCCATGCCCGGATGGCCGATGCCGGAGCGGGGCCGCTCGAAGTCGCGCCCGAAATTCAGCACCGCCACGTACTCCTGCATCTGATGTTGCATCAGACCGGCGAGGAGGTTGACCTTGATCTCCTGACCCTCGCCGTGCCGCTCACGATAGTAGAGCGCGGTGAGGATGGAATAGACCATGTTGAGCGCGCCGATCTGGTCGGCGAAGCCGGCGCCCACGGGCACCGGCGGGCCGTCCGCCTGGCCGGTGGCGGCCATCAGGCCCGACAGGCCCTGGATGAGCATGTCCTGGCCCGGGCGGGTGACGTAGGGCCCGTCCTCGCCGTAGCCGGAGCCCGAGCAATAGATGATCTTCGGGTTGATCTTGGCGAAGTCCTCGTAGCCGTAGCCGAGCCGCTTCATCACGCCGGGGCGGAAATTCTGCACCACCACGTCGGCGCGCTCGGCCATGCGCATCAGCGCGGCGCGCGCGTCCGGGCTCTTGAGGTCGAGCGCGATGGAGCGCTTGTTGCGGTTCCAGGCGAGAAAGTTGGGGCTCTCGGTGCCGCCCACCCATTCGTTGAAGAAGGTCATGGTGCGGAAGAGGTCGCCCTGGCCGGGGCGCTCCACCTTGATCACGTTGGCACCCATGTCCCCCAGCAGCTGCGTCGCGAACGGTCCCTGCAAAAGGTGGCTGAAATCGAGGATGGTGACGTCGGACAGCGCCTTGGTCATCGGGCGGCTCCTGTTGCGCTGATGTTGGGGCTACGCATCGAGCTTGGGGCTCGAGGCGGCGGCTTTGGAATAGCCGTCGACGATGGCGTCGATGGTGGCGGCCTTGGGGCGCTCGCCGCGCAGGAATTCGTTCACGGTGTCGCCGACGGCCTTGAAGTAGGGCACGAAGCCGTGGAAGCGCGGGCGCAGATAGGCGCCGTCGAGGGTGGCGAGGGTGGCGCGGAAGAAGTCGTTGGAGGCGGCGTTGACGGCCTCGTCCTGCCACGCGCCGCGGCTGCCCGGCTGGCCGCCGGCGGTGAAATAGGTGCCGGCCATCACTTCGGGCCGGTGCAGCCAGGTGAGGTAGCGGGCGGCCGCCTCGCGATCCTTGCACGAATGGGTGAGCGCACAGCCCGCCCCGCCCAGGAGCGCGCCCGCCGAGGGCACGGGGCCGGGGCCGGCGAAATCGGCCGCCAGCACCAGCGGCGAAACACCCTTGCGGGCATAGTTGGAGTAGCCGAAGGCGAGGGGCACGTAGACGATCTCGTCGCCGGACGCCATGGCATTGAGCGTCGCGATCGGGTTGCGCTCGGCCGATTGCGGGTGGGCGAGGCTCATCAGCTCGGTGAGGATGTCGAGCGCGTCGCCCAGCGTCGCCTTGTCGGAGTAAAGGTCCTCGCCGTGGCCCCGGAGGTTCACCGAATAGCTCATCACCATGCAGATGGCGTCGGTGGGGCAGGCGGCGAGCGCCATGTGGCGACCCTTGGCGCGGGCGGCGCGGGCGAGCGCCAGCACGTCCGACAGGGTGCGCGGCACCTCCATGTCGAGCTCGGCCAGGAGGTCGGGCCGGTAGGCGGCGACCTGGGCGGCCGCGTCGGTGGGCAGGCCATAGACCGCGCCGCCGAAATGGTAGGAGCGGGCGCTGTGGCCCACCTCGTCGCCGAGGGCGGCCTCGACGGCGCCCGG